>CAMYMC010000009.1 GCA_947259365.1 uncultured Acidimicrobiaceae bacterium
ATCAAGGAGACGCTCCTCCTCGACGAGCACGACTCCGAGACGGAATCGACCGTCTTCTACATCGACATCCGTGCGTATGGGAAGGGCTTCGAGGACCTCTACCGGCGCAGCAAGGAGATCGGCGTCCGCTATGTGCGCGGCCTCCCCGGCGAGGTCGAAGAGGATCCGGAGACGGGCGACCTCATCGTCCACGTCGAGAACACTCTCACCGGTCGCCGCGAGGAGCACCGCTTCGACCTGCTCGTTCTCGCCGTCGGGCTCGTGCCTCGGTCACTCAACGGGGACAGCAACGGCAACGGCGACGGAAGGCGGAGCATCGACGACATCCTCAGTCTGTCCCACACCTCCGACGGGTTCGTCATGGAGGCACACCCCAAGCTGAGCCCGGTCGACGCCCCCACCCGTGGTGTGTTCTTCGCCGGCTGCGTCGAGTCCCCGAAAGACATCAAGGACAGCGTGACCCAAGCGGGAGCCGCCGCCGTGCGCGCCGGCAACCTCCTCGGCGCCGGCGAGGTCCGCATCGAGGCGATCACCGCCGCCCTCGACCCGGACCCGTGCCGGCTGTGCAAGATCTGCGCCCAGGTGTGTCCTTTCAACGCCATCGAGGAGGCGGACAAGAAGAAGGACCGGCTCCCCGTCTTCATCGAGGCAGCGTGTGCCGGATGCGGCACGTGCGCCGCCGAGTGCCCGTGGGACGCGATCAACATGCGGCACTTCGAAGACCGCCAGATCACGGCGCAAGTCGACGCCATCCTCGCCGACGATCCCATGAGCAAGATCGTCACCTTTGCCTGCAACTGGTGCTCGTACGCCGGCGGCGACATGGCCGGGACGTCGCGATTCCAGTACCCGCCGGCGGCCCGGCTCATCCGCACGATGTGCAGCGGTCGCGTCGACGAGAAGTTCATCTGGCACGCATTCCGCCAGGGTGCGCCGCTCGTCCTCGTGTCGGGGTGTCATTTCAGCGACTGCCACTACATCGACGCCGTCACCTGGACCCAGAAGCGGGTCGAGAAGGCGTGGAACAAGATGGAGCGGCTCGGCATCCGTCCCGAGCGGCTTCAGCTCGAGTGGATCAGCGCCGCCGAGGGGCAGAAGTTCGCCAGGGTGATGCGCGAGCTCGACGACTTGCGCGCTCAGGTGACCGACGAGGAGGTCGCGGAGACCCAGCGCATCCTCGAGGCCGAGCTCGACAAGACGGCGAAGCGGAAAGCCCGCAAGGCCAGAGAGCCCGCTGGGGTCTGAAGACGGAGGGACGAGACATGGCCACCGAGAGGAAGACGTTCCACTGCCTTCGCTGCCAGCACCGGTTCCTGGTCGACTACGACAAGAGCGCCGTCGTCGAGCGGGCGTGCCCCAAGTGCGGCAGCAACAGCGTCCGCTTGCCCAAACCCGTCGATGAGAAGCTGACCGCCGGGACGGACTGAGCCGGCCGGGCACGACCCGAGTCGCCGTCGTATCGTTGACGGGCGCGACCGGGAGGTGCTGATGGCCGAGGATCGTTGGGCCCGTCTCGCCCCGCTGACGGGGCTCGCAGCGGTGGTGTTGCTCGTGGCGAGTGCCCTGCTCATCAACAACTACGAGTACTTGCCGGCTCGCGGCGAGATCGCGGAGTTCCTCGAGGACAACTCGGGGCGGGTCGTCGCCGGGGCGTGGTTGGGCCTTCTCGCCTCGTTCTTCGTCGTCTGGTTCGCTGGGAGCATTCGCACCTGGCTGCGCGCCTTCGAAGGGGCACCCGGCCGCCTCGCCGCCGTGTCGTTCGGCGGTGGAGTGGCGGCCGCGAGCTGCATGCTCGTCGGGTACGGGGCCATGGTCGCCGCTGCGGCCCGGGCGGGAGACGCCGGGGGGACGACGCCGGATGCCGCGACGCCGCTCTTCGACCTCGCCAACACGCTGCTGGGCAACGCGCTCCCGGTGGCGCTCGCCGTCGTGGTGGGAGCGGCCACCATCGTCGCGTTCCGCACCGGAGCGCTGCCCCGATGGCTTGCCGTGACGAGCGCAGTGGTCGCGGTGGGGATGCTGACCCCGGTCAACTTCGTGTTCGTCGCCCTCGGGGTCCTCTGGCTGGGCGTGGTGAGCGTGCTCCTCTACGCGCGGAGCTCCGCTCCCGACCCGGTCTGAGGCCCGCGCCGGGCGTCTGAGGTGCGGCGGGCCGGTGGCGCCGTGCATGATCGGCGGGGCGCTCGAGCCGGTCCGGGACGCGAGAGGGCCGGGCATCGCTGCCCGGCCCTCGTGCGGCTATGTCGTCGCTACGGGTGCGTTGGGTTCCAGTGAGGAACGTCCTTCAGCAGGCACAACCCCGCGGCGCCGTTGTGCGCCTTGCCCGGTTTGTGGGATTGACCCATCGGGCCCTCTCCCTGGGCGAGCGTCTTGTGCAGCATGCCGAAGTCCTTGCCACACACCGGTGTGTGCGCGCCCGCAACCGGAAGCACTGCCAGCATCATCACCAGGACAAGGGCGAACACGAGGAGCACACGTTTCATCGTCGGGATCCTTTCCCTCATCAGACCACGATCCGTGGTCTGCCCGGCCGGGAGTATTGCCGAGAGCGTGCCTCGGGAGCAATTCGCCGCTGCGGCCGGCGGCTTTCTGCTTCAGTCTGGGGTCGGTGTGTGTCGAAACACATGGGGAGATGCGTACCCAGACCCCAGAAGAGATCGACGACGAGTCGGGCATCCGCGAAGCCCTGCGCAAGGGATCGGCCTGGAGCCGCCACGTCCCGGAGGCCTTCGACAAGCTCAAGGACAACCGGGGCGTCGTCATCGCCGCCGGCGCCGTCCTCGTCTTTCTCGTCCTCCTCACCGCGTTCGCCATCGGCCGGGGCTCGGCGAGCGCTCAGGACGTCGACACGGCGGGCGGGCTGTTCATCACCGAGGAGCAGGCGGAGGAGCGGCGGCGCCAGGCCGCCGAGCTCAGCCAGGCCCAAAGCGCACTCGCGATCGCCACCGGCGAGGCCGCCTTCTTGCGCAGCCAGGTGGCGGCGATGACGACCGACGTACAGGACCTCCAGCGGACGGTCGACTCGGCCCGGACCGAGATGGGCGTGATCGTCGCCATCTACGAGGAGTGCATCCGCCAGCTCTACCCGGCGGAATGCGTCGAAGCGGCCTTGCCCCGCGCCGAGGAGTTCCTCGACGAGCTGTACTCCGCCGGAAGCTGAGCGCTGGCCGCTTCGCCCGACGGAGGCGCCCGCACCGTCATCCCGGCGTCTTGCGCCTCCTCCGCGGCAACGCCCCGAGGATCGCGGCGCCGACGAGGGCGGCGATCGGGATGCTCCAGTGGACCACCGCATCCGGTGTCGTGATCCCGATGCCGGCCACGGCTCCGGCGGACCCGGCGGTGAGAACCACCCCGACGGTGACCCAGCGGCGGCGACGAGGCGGCGGCGCGTCGCTGACGCGCCATTCGTAGCGGGCGAAGAGCGCCACGAGCGGTGCGAGGGCGACGAGCAAGATGAGCACCCACAGCGGCCTGGTGACCCACCAGGCGGTGGTGCCCGGTTCGATCGAGAACAGCGCTCCGTCGAAGGCGAACAGCCCGCCGGCGGCAATGAGCGACATCGCCGACAGGTGCCACAGGTACACGGTCATGATGACCCCCGAGATGGCGACGACCGCATGCCACGCTCTCAACCTCGCCATGAGCCTGCGGATGGACGGGGCCGTACCCCAGATGATGCCCGCTTGGGCGATGCCGAGCAGCAGCATGGCGAAGGTGGGCGGCGTCATGTTGGTGGTGCCGGCGCCGGGCACCCCGACCATCGCCACCGGATACCACCCGGGCGTCGTCACGGCAACGAGACCGGCCAGCGCCGCGGCCAAGACGAGCCATCCGCTGCTCGGAGAGATCCCGCCCACGTCGTCGCGCTGTGCCCACCAATACCCGATCTGGTGAACGGCGGCCCAGACGAAGAAGAAGTTGATCCAGGCGATCCCGGGAACGTCGAATCCGAACCGGGCCACGTCGTCGACGACGACGGCGACGGCCAGGAGTCCGGCCGTGGCCGGGCCGCGGCGCCGCTACCACGCATGGGTGAAGGGCGCGACCGCCGTCAAGGTGATGTACACGGCGAGGAACCAGAGCGGGACAGTTGCCGACATCGCCCCGGCGAACACCACCTCGGACGGGATGAACGGCCGCAGTGCGACGATGAGCACCACCCAAACGACGAGCAGCGGCGTGACCGGGGTCCAGAGGCGCCTGGTGCGGAGGGTGATCCAATCACGCCGGAGCTGCTCGCCGGCGATGACGCGGCGGAGACCCTTGGCGTTGGCGTACCCCCCGGCGAGGAAGAACACGGGCATCACCTGGACGATCCAGGTGATCCACGCCGAGTACGGGATCCACTCCAGGGAGTTCAAGAGCGCGATCTCGTCGTTGGGCTGTTTCCAGATCGACGCGGCCAGCCAGTGGCCGAAGACCACGACGCCGATGGCGACGACCCGCCAGAAATCCACGATGCGGTTGCGGCCGGGTGGGGTCGCCTCGGCGAGGCCCCCCGTGTACGCCACGTATGCCCTCACGGCGGTCACCTCCCCGGTCGTCGGGCGGGCGCTGGCCCGACTATTCCACACCGGCGGTCACGGCTCAACGGGGATTTCCCCGCCTGCTCGGCTGATCCCGGGGGCGCGGCGATAGTCTGGGGCGCCGAGCGGCGGCGCAGCGACCGGGGGAGACCGATGGCACATGCCCGGCGAGGCCGGAGACAGGCGCCGGGTACGACCGGCGCGGCTCTCGTCGCCGGCACCGCGGTGTGGAACGTTCTGCAGAACGTTGTGCTCCCCCGGTCGACCTACACGTGGCTCAACGCAGCGGCTACCGGCGGCGTGCTCGCGGTGGGCCGCAGGCTGGGGCTGACAAGGCGGGAGATGGGCACGTCGCGAGACACCCTCGGGCGCGGGTTGCGTGTCGGGGCGGTGCTCGGGGCCGGCGCCGTAGCAGTTGTTGCCGTCGGCGTCCTCGCCTCACCGACCCGGGGCCTCTTCCGGGATGCCCGCGCCGCCGAGATGGGAGGCGGGCAGCTCGTCTATGAGGCCTTCGTTCGGATTCCGCTCGGGACGGCGCTGTTCGAGGAGACCCTCTTCCGGGGTCTGCTGCTCGGATGGTTCATCCGTCGCGAAGGGACCGGCAAGGGGGTCGCTGTCTCCAGCGTCCTGTTCGGGCTCTGGCACTTGCTGCCGACGTGGGAGGCGACGGCGCTCTACCAGGAGGGCGCGCTGCGGACCGATGGCAGCTGGGAGGCCGTGGCCGTCGTGGTCGGAGGCGTCGCTGCGACGGCTGTTGCCGGAGCCGGGCTGTCGTGGCTGCGGCTGCGAACGGGAAGCCTCGCCGCACCCGTTCTCGTCCACGCCGCCATCAACGCTGCCGGCCTCGTCGCCGCCTGGGTCGTCATGCGCTGAGCGCGAGGGACCTTTCGACTCTGGCCCGGGGCATCTCCCGGCGCGACATTGCTGGGAGCGAACCCTCCCATGAGGGAGCCCTCGTCCGATGGCTGATGCAGAGATCACTGTTCCCACCAGGACCCCGCCGCGGTGGATGAACTCCGTCGTCGCCACCATGCTGCGAACGCCGGGACTGCAGCGCTGGCTGGGCGGGCGAACCGCCCTCATCACCTTCACCGGGGCGAAGTCGGGGAATCGCTACACGACTCCGGTCACGTACTACCGCCGGGGTGACAGGGTCACCGTGGTCACGAAGCGCTTCAGGTCGTGGTGGAGGAACTTCGCCGCGCATCCCGACGTCGAGCTGCGCCTCGCCGGGACCGTTGTCTCCGGTCGTGCGGTGGCAACGGTCGGGGATGTCGGGACGGAGCCGTTGCTCATCGAGTTCCTCGAGAACCGGCCCCGAGATGCGAGGGCGTACGGCGTGACGATCGGCGACGACGGAGCGCTCGACGAAGGAGCAGCACGGTCGCTGCTCTCCGAGGTCGTCCTCGTGACCGTGACGCTCGACGCCGATTGATCGCAGGCACCACCGTCAGCCGGGTGGCGGGCTCGTTCCGTATCCTCCCGGAGGGCCATGCCGCGGCGCGGCGTGCTGAGACCTCGGGACGAGGAGGCGAGTTCATGGTCGTGGTCACCGTTGCTGCCGCCGTTGCGTGCGGCGTGATGGCGGGGGTGTTCTTCGCCTTCTCCACGTTCGTGATGAAGGCGTTGCGTTCCCTTGCCCCCGACCGAGGGATGGAGGCGATGCAGGCGATCAACGTGACGGCGGTGCAGCCGCCGCTGATGATCGGCCTCTTCGGGACATCGGCGCTGAGCATCGCTGCGGCAGTCGTCGCCCTTGCCGATCTCGGGAAACCCGGCGCCGGTTGGGCGCTCGCCGGTGCCGTTCTCTACCTGGCCGGCGTGCTCGTGACGACGGCTGCGTTCCACGTTCCCCGCAACGACGCTCTCGCGTCGGTCGGCGGCGACAGCCCGGATGCCGAGAGGCGATGGCGGACGTATGCCGCCGAGTGGACGAAGGGCAACCACGTCAGGACGGTGGCGCCGTTGGCCGCCGCGATCGCGTTCACGATCGCAGCGCGGCTCGGCTGACCCTCTTCGGACGCGACGGTGACGTCCGGTGCCCTCGATCCGCAGCCGCGTCAGGGGACCCGGGCGGTGATGAGGCTCCGGACGAGAAGTCCTGCCTCGATGGCGGCGACGGCGTTGCGACGGCGCACGACGCGGTCGCGGAAGTCCTCGGGCCCGACGATGCGAGTGATCGCTGCCCGCTCCCGGTCCCACTCGCGAATCCAGGCAGATGCCGTCTCCTCATACTCGGTGGTGATGTCGTCGACGCCGATCCCGGTGAACCCGGCACGTTCGAGCAGTGTGAGGTAGTCGGGCTCGACGGAGACATACTCCGGCCCCGCTTCGATCGCTGCCGCCAGCTGCGCCGGGGAGAGACCGGCCGCCGGGGCGATGACGAGGAAGGCCGCGAGCCCGCCCCTTTTGAGGACCCTCCGACAGGCTCTCAGCACGGAGAGCTTCGCCGGCAGTCAACAGAACACATCCGAGCTCGTCGCCGCGTCGAACGTCCCGTCGCGAAGCGGCAGCGCATCGGCCGACGCGGCGAGGACCGCCCCCTCGATCCCGTCGCGTTCGAGGCGAGCGGCGGCGACCCGCAAGCCTTCGACGGGGACGTCGGCAAGCGTCACGGAGCACCCGGTGGTGGCCGCCAGGTAGATGCCGGGCCATCCCGTTCCGCATCCCAGGTCGATGAGGCGCCGGCCCGGACCGAGCTCGAGGAGCGCCGCGACGCGATCGGCCTGGCGGCGCGTCGTGTAGCTCGTCGCTCCGTAGTCGGCGCCGATGACCCGCTCCTCGGCTCGGCGCAACGGCGGCTCGGTGGCGAAGCCGTAGTGCCGGGCGTATTCGGCCCTGAGGTCCCGTTCGACGCCGGGGCCCGGACCGGTGTCTTCCACGCTGTCTCGCCTCCCTCTGGGCGGCATGCACGATATCGGTCCCGGGCCTCATCGGCACCCGGCCTGCTGGTTCTCGCCAGCGACGCGTCGGTCCGCCGCCGTAGGCGAGCAGCGAGCGCTCGCGCGGCGTACGCTCCTGTCACCGACGAAGAGAGGGAGGACCTCGTGTTCATCCAAGTCATTCAGGGACGGACGAGCGCGCCCGCCGAGTTGCGCGACCGCTTCGAAGCGTGGCGCGACGAGCTGGCCGCCGGTGCGGCGGGATGGCTCGGCGCCACCGTGGGGGTCTCCGCGGACGGCGAGTTCATCGCCGTTGTCCGGTTCGAATCGCCCGGTGCCGCGGCTCGCAACAGCGAACGCCCCGAGCAGGGGGAGTGGTGGGCCGAGACCGAGAGGTACTTCGACGGACCGGTCGTGTTCCACGACTACCCGACGACGTGGACGCTCGGCGCCGGCGGGTCGGATGCGGCCGGGTTCGTGCAGGTCATCCAGGGTCACCTGGCGGATCCCGACCGGGCACGGGCCCTCTCAGACGAGGTCTCGGCGTACCTGGCACAGGCGCGTCCCGAGGTCATCGGGGGGATGGTCGGGGTGGCCGCCGACGGTCACTTCACCCAGACCGTGTACTTCAGCTCCGAGGCGGAGGCGCGGGCCGGGGAACGGAAGATGGACGGGTCGGCCGCCGCCGACGTCGCCCATCTCGAGGAGTTCCGGGCGCTCACGAGCGACGTGACGTATCTCGACCTGACCGAGCCCGGGCTCATGAGCTCGTAGCGAGGCCGTCCTCGGTCAGTCCCGCAGCCGGAACCGCGCCTCACGTACCCTGAGATCGCGGCGGTCAGACCGTGGTGGCTTCCGGGCCGCCAGGACGGCGCGCATCTGTCGCACCAGCGGCGTGGAGCACACGGCGACGGCGCCGATGCCCGCCATCAACCCCAGCAGCCAGACGGCTCGCGCCACCGTCGACGCGGAGTCGAGGGCGTGCCAGTGGCTGAGGAGCCAGTTCCAGTCGTGGTGACCGCCGATGAGCGGGAGGCGCTGGTACGGCGCATCGGCGATGTAGACCGAGGCGTCGTGCGCGGACGAGGCCGCCCACCCCAGCATGACGCCGGTGGCCATGAGATCGCGCTGGCGGAGCCAGAAGTAGGCGGCGAGGCCGAACGGCACGAGCACCTGGGTCGTCGATCCGGCGAGGAAGTGGACCGTCCGGCCGAACGGCACGGCGAGCATGTGCCCGAGCTCGTGGAACCCGAGGTCGGCGGCGGACAGCAACGGCACGCGCGTCCCCCGGACGAATGGGAACCACATGAGGAAGCCGACCGCGACGAGGCCGGCGACGTAGCGCCACGAGGCACGCCAGCTCCAATCCATGTGAATGTCATCGGTCTCGGCGTCAGGACGCTTGACCGGCCCAAGCCCGGGTCGAGCGCCGACGCGCCGGGGGATGCGTCGGCCGCTGCCCCTCGCCGCGTCGCGGTGGAGCTGCACCCCGGTTGCGACGATCCACGCCAGCACCGCCGCGAGGTGTGTAGGTTGGCGGCCGACTCAGCCCCGTCCGGGGCTCGTGGGCACGAGAGGAGTCGACATGCTGTTCGTGACTCATTACCGGCTCATCGGTGAGCGCTCCAAGGAGCGCACGGCCGAGTTGATGGCGCTCTTCGCCGAGCGAGGCGAGGCGCCGGGCACCCAGCACCACTTCGTCAACGCCGACGGCGGAGGCGGCTTCGTCATCGGAGACGAGTCGGGCATGGCCCGGCTCTACGAGGACGCCGTCTCCTATTCGCCGTGGCTCGAGTTCGAGACGCGGCCCATCATCACGATCGGCGAGGCCGTGCCGATCATCGCCGAGTGGATGAGCAGCTAGGGCGACCGACGAGGCCCGGGTCACCGGCGCCTGCTGGGCGCCGGGTCTGTGTTGTCGGATCCGGTGCTGCCGGCACCGTGGCGTTCAACGTCGATGGCATCCACCAGGTTGCGATTCATGAGCCGGGGACGAAGCCGATGGCCATCGAGCCGGACCCAGGGCAGTTCCCATTCGTCAACGACCCTGATCGTGGCCTGTACCTCGGCTCGGTCCCGACGGGAGCACCGTTCACGGATTCCTTCACGTTCGACGCGCCGGGCAGGTACCTCGTCATCTGCAACATCGCCCGCATTTCGGAGGAGGCACAGATGTGGGGCTGGGTGAACGTCAACCAGACGAGCGCCGCAGCACACTCGAGGAACGGACCCCCTTCACCGGGGGTCCGTTCGTTGGACGTGTAGGAGTCTCCTCGCTCGGCTAGGAGGCGTCGCCAGCGGTGCTGAGCATCCCGTAGCCGGCGATCGCCGACCAGGCGAAGGTGAGGATCACACCGATGAGCGACAGCGTCGCCACGGCGCCCTCAGGGTCGCCGTCGACCACCCACCACGTGCCGATCACGAGGAGGACCGAGGCGACGACACCGAGCCAACCGAGCCACTTCCACAGCATCCCGGTGCGCAGGATCACGACCGACGCTCCGGTCAGGAACAGGGCGAAACCCCACGGCGCGACCGCCCCGAACGTGAGCGCGTCGAGGCTCATGAGCGCCTGCACCGCGCCGTCGGAGTACTCCTCGGGCCCGTTGAGGGCGAGGGCTGACCAGAACAGACTGCCGACGCCGACCACGGCAACCGTCGCCACGGCGCCGCCGAACGAGACCCTCGCCCACATCCCGGCATCGACATCGCTCGTTGCGAGCATGCTCCGCAACGCAGATGCGAAGGGCAAGAAGCCGAAGATGAGGAGCAGCGCCAGGAACCAGTTCAGCGCGAAGTACGTGTTCGCGTCGTTCGTGAAGTAGTCCCTGATGTCGGCGATCGGGTCGCCGAGGGTGGGTGAGCTCCCGACGAGGATGAGAACGAGGACGATGTAGGCGACGCCGAAGACGATGCCGGCAATGCCTCCTGTCCGGCGCCACGATCCAGAGCTGTCGTTGGACATGATGCACCTCCACTCCGCCGCTTCTGCGACGGGATCTCCCTCCGAGTGCCCCTTCGTACCAGAGGCACCGTCTTCCACCGGCAAGGCTACGTGCGGGAGGGGGCCGGTGCCCGGTGGCTGCGGCGCGTCGTCACGACAGCGGCGCGGCGCCGAAGGCGACCCCGAACCGAACGCACCAGATGAAGACCGTGGAGCACCGCTCGATGTCGATGTCGGCGGACAACTCGTAGTTCTGATTCCCGACGTTGCCCTTGAGGTCGCCGAGGTCGACGAAGTCCCCGGGGGGTCCGTCCGGATCCCCGGTCGCGAGGTAGACGTTGAGGTCGGGCCCGTTGTCGGTCTCGAAACCCTCGAACCGGAGGAACCGCCTGGTGCCGTCGGTGATCACCTCGGCCGTCCCGGTGGTCGGGTGTGAGCGGCTGATGAACGATCCCGCGACGACCGTCGTCACGCCGTCGAGGCTCATCGGCTCGTCGACCACCTCGTCACCGGTCTTCCCTGCTGCCGCCATCGCATCGTTCATGGCTGTCGCCATCGCTTCGGTGGTCGCGTCCTCCGGAAGGCCTGAGGGGCCGGCGCCGGCGGCGAAGGGATTCGCCTCCGATACCGACTCATCGGTGAACAGCGTCTGGAAGGCGAAGAACCCGAAGATGAGCCAGGCCCCGGCTCCGACGAGCGAGACAGCCGCGATGGTGGAGACGACCGGCCGCCTCCGTACGAAGGTGCGGCCCCTGCCGATCAGGGTCGGTTTGGATGAATGAGGGCCTTCCATGCTGCGGCCACCTCCCTCGGCGCGCCCAGGTCTGACGCGGCCCGTCGGATCCGAACGACGGCCCACCCTGGAGTCGGGTCGGCTCGAAGAGCCGGCGCGGGCGAGCGGCGCTCTCGGCTGATCGGGTCGTGGGGGTGGCGAGTCGAGTAAGAGGCCCTGAACGCGATGGACCCCGAGGGAGTGCGGACCGAAGCCCTTACCCTCTCGGGGTCACCGACCCTCTCGGGACTCCACACCCCGAAGGGTGGGTCNNCCGGCACGAGACAACCTACGAGCCCCACCCGCCCCACGCAACCCAAATCGCTACCTGATTATCGCGACCCAAAAGAACATTTCGCGAACCCCGTGCGAGGGGCGGTTCGGCAGCTTCAGTCCCGCGGCCGCCGGCGCCGCTGGCGGTTCTCCATGCTCGGCTGCGGCGTTGCCACGTAGGGAAGGAGCGCCATCTCCCGCGCATTCTTGATCGCCGTGGCCACGCGGTTCTGGTGCCGCTGGCAGTTGCCTGTCACCTGGCGGTTGCGGATCTTCCCCCGGTCCGACATGTACTGGCGGAGGACGGCCACGTCCTTGTAGTCGATGTGGTCGACGCTGTCGACGCAGAACCGGCAGACCTTCTTCCGTCCGCCACGTCTTCTCGGGTCCCGCTTCGACCGGCGTCCACGAGCCCTGGCCTTACGCGCCATCAGCGGCCCGCCCGAGCGGCATGGGCGATCGTCATTGGGTTCATCACTGGTTCTCTCGTCCTCTGAGGCGTTCCACGCGAGTGGATGACCGATCCACCCTAAAGCCTCCGCCCGACGCGCCCGAACCCGGTCGGGCCCGACGCTCGGTCACCCACCGCCGGTCGCCGATGCCGACTCCCGGGCGACCGGTGCCTCGGGGGGCGGCTCCGGCAGTTCCTCGATGCGGAGCTCCGGCAGCCATTCGAGCCACGCCGGCAAGTACCAGTTCCGGGTGCCGAGGAGGCGCATCGTGGCCGGGACGAGGACGGTGCGCACCACCGTCGCATCGAGGAGAACGGCGAATGCGAGCCCGAACCCCATCTGCTGGAACATGACGAGGTCGCCGAGGGCAAAGCCGGCGAACACCACCACCATGATCGCCGCGGCTCCGGTGATGATGCCCGCGGTCGACGTGATCCCGAATGCGACCGACCGCTCGTTGTCGCCGGTTTGGTCGAACCGCTCCCGGATGCGGCTCAACAAGAAGACGTGGTAGTCCATCGAGAGCCCGAAGAGCACGGTGAAGAGGAACAGCGGCACCCACGCCTCGATGGCATCCACTTGTCGGAACCCCAACACACCCGCACCGATGCCCTCCTGGAAGATGAGCACGAGCATTCCGTAGGACGCGCCGACAGAGAGGAGGTTCATGACGATCGCCTTCAGCGGGACGACGAGGGACCGGAAGGTGACGAGGAGCACGAGGAAGCTGAGACCGAGCACGAAGGCGAACACGATCGGGGTGTAGTCGTCGACGACGCCGAACCAGTCGCGGTTCAGCGCGGGCATGCCGCCGACGAGCACCGTCGCGCCGCTGCCGGCGAACGTTGCCGGCACGATCTCGTTGCGGAGGCGATCCACCGTCGCCGAGGCCTGCTCGCTCGAGGCGTCGACGATGAGCGGCGCCGAGACGACACCGGTGCCGGGTCCGAGGAGCTCGATCTCCGCCTCGCCGAAGTCGGGATCGGCCTCGAGTGCGGCGACGAGTGCTCCCGCCGCGTCCCGCACCGGCGCCGCCGTGACGTCCTCGGCGAGCACGACGACCTGAATCGGCCCGAGCCGGCCCACCTCGAAGTCCTCTTCGAGCACGTGGAACGCGCGAGCGACCGAGGTGTCTTCCGGGAGGGTGCCGGCACCGGCGGCGCCGAGCTCGATGGAGAAGTAGGGGATCGTCAGTGCGACGAGGGCGAGTCCGGCCACCGAGGCCGTCAAGATCGGCCGTCTCATGACGCCGTGGGCCATCCGCGCCCAGAAGCTGTGCTCGTCGGCGGCGAGCCGGCGGCGGGAGAGGAACGGCACCGACAGGCGGTCGACCGCGTCGCCGAGCAGCGCGAGGATCGCGGGGAGCAGCGTCAGGCTGGTGACCATCGCCGCGAGCACGACGAGGATCGCTCCGATCGCCAGGCTGCGGAAGATCGACACCGGCACGATGAACATCCCGATGAGGGCTATGACCACCGTCGTCCCCGAGAACATCACGGCCCGCGTGGCGGTGCGGCCTGCCGTCTCGATGGCGTCCAGCTTGTCCCGGCCGCCGTGGCGTTCCTCGCGGTACCGGGCGACGATGAACAGCGCGTAGTCGATGCCGACGGCGAGGCCGACGGTGAAGATCATGTTCGTGACGAAGATCGACAGCGAGAACAGCTGTCCGATCGCAGTCGCAGCCGCCAGGGCGAGGACGATGGCGACGAACGCGATCCCGAGGGGCACGAGCGCGGCGACGACGGCGCCGAACACCGCGATGAGCACGATGAGGGCGAATGGGAGCGCCCTGGTCTCGGTGGCGAGATCGCTCTCGGCCGTCTCGGTGAATTGGAAGTTGATGCTCGCCGTGCCGCCGGTGAGCACCTCGAACCCGTTCTCACCGTCGTGGCCGGCGATGACCTCCATGAGCGCGGCGACGTGCTCGTCGGACTCGTCGATGTCGCCGACGAGCGTGGCGACGACGATCGTCGTCATGTGATCGGCCGACAGCAGCGTCGGGAACCCGCTCTCGAAGTAGCTCGTCGACTGCTCCGGCACGACATGGCCTTCGAGGCTTCGGATCTCGCGGAGCAGGGAGCCGACGAACTGGGCGTAGCCGGGAGCGTCGATCGTGTGGTCCTGGGAGCGGACGATGACGAACTCGCGCAGCGGCTCGGCCCCGCGCGCCTCCTCTAGGGCGTCGAAGGCCCTCCGCGACTCCGGGTTGTTGGCGAACTCGACCTCGTTGGTCAAGACGCCGCCGATCCCGGTTGCGCCGAGGCCGGACACGACGACGACGGCGGCCCACACCGAGATCGTCATCCAGGGCCGGCGCGCCGCAGCCCGTGCGATCGTTCCGGGTGTGACGGGAGCACTCATGCTCCTGATTCTGCCCGCCATCGCGAGACGGTGCCCGGCACAGTGTCGGGCTGGTCACCGACGGAGGCAGGGAAGAGCATCCGCGCTCATCCCGAGCGGGGCCGGAGAGCGGCAGTTGCGGAGGCGCCCGAGGCCGGATCGGTGCCGGCCAGCGGCGCCTCCGTCCGGAAGAAGAGGAAGAATGCCCAGGTGGCGGTGGCGCTGAGGACGTGCCAGGCGGCGTGCGCCTGGAGTAGCGAGTCCGGCGCACACCATGGGTGGTCCGCCTTGCCCGTCAGCCATATCGCGTAGGCGACTGCGAAGGACGCCACGCCGGCCCAGAACCACGGCACGTACCGGCGCCGGGCCGGCGGAGGGTGCCGGGCGAGGAGGCCGGGTACCCAGAACAGCACGACCCACCAGTGACCGGCCGGGTCGGAGGCCATGACGGCGGGGGTGATCCCGAAGACCGCGGCGACGCCGAAGCCGACGAGGCCCGAGAGGGGACGGAGCGGGGGCGAGTGCCATCGATGGAGCACCTCGGAGATCGCCCACAATCCGATGGAGATCCCGAAGAGGTCGAGGCCGACGCCGAGCTCCGGGCCGATGAACCAGTACCCGACCGCATACGCGCCCAGGAGCGCGGCGTAGCCGGCGAACAGGACGCGATCCGACCAGCGGCCCATCTGGGCGAGGTTGACGAGCCAAGGGATCAGGATGAACGCGACCATGGAGACGTTGTCGATCCACGCCCCTGCCCGGGTGTGGGATGCGTGCATCGCCATCGATCCCGGTCCCAGGAACAGCACCGCCGACGCATAGAGAAGCGCGAGGGGCCTGTTGCCGGTGAATGCATTCCGCCGGTTCACCGGCTCGCGGAGGAGGCCCCCGGCCACGCGCTCACACCACCGCGAGATCTCCCCGATGGCCTGTTCGTTCGCAGCAGGAGTGCCCCACCCGCCGATCCCGACGGCGACAAAGCCCACGCCGAACACGCCCAGCGACACGAGGGCGATGCGAAGCGGCGTGAAGCGGCTCACCCGGGCACCGTACCCGACGCACGGTCCGACGCGGTGCCCTTCGGTCCCCTACGCTGCTCGCACTCGCACCCGGCGAAGGAGGGCACCATGACCGAGACACATGAGGTGATGCGGGCGTACCTGGACCGCATCACCGCCGGCGATTTCCAGGGTGCCATGGAGTTCTACGCCGACGATGTCGTGGCACACGTCGGGGGCCGGAACCCGACGAGCGGGGTCTACGACGGCAAGGCGGCGTTCGGGCAGTACCTCGCCGATGCCACGGGAATGGTCGACTCGCTGCGAATCGAAGAGCACGATCTGTTGACGAGCGATGCCCACGCCGTCGTGTTGAACACGATGCACGCCGAGCGTGGTGGCACCACACTCGGCTCGGATCGGGTCGTCGTGTACCACGTGGCAGACGGGAAGATCTCCGAGCTGTGGATCATCGATGCCGACCAGGCCGCCGTCGACGAGTTCATGTCCTGACACCACGGCCGACGCGCACCCTCACGAGAGAGCTTCATAAGGCGATATAGCGAACCCGCCGACGACGGTTGCGGGCGTCTCAAGGCCACGGTGGTGGGACCGATGTTCTCGGTGTGGATGAGACCACCGTCGCCGATCCTGCCCAGGGTGCCGCCGAGGGCCCGTGGATCCGGCCATCCGGCATCACCGAGGAGCTCGCCGCCCGGCTTGTGATGAGGGCGGGCGTCGCACTCACCGGTGCCCTCTCCATCGCAGGCGTGGTCACGGGAAACCCGATGTTCGGGGGCATCGCGCTCAGCAGCGGCGCGACGGCTGCCTCGGCGTGGTGGCAGCTACGCCGCCGCGCCCCCCGCCCGGCGATTCTCGCCATCGTCCTCGCGCTCTCGGCAGCGGTCTATGCACCGTTCCAGGAGGGTCCGACCTTGACCATGGCGCTCGTCGCGGTTTCGGCGTTCGCCGGCATCGGAAGCCTCTTCGTGAATCGCCACGGGTGGGCCTACGCCCTGGTGCTCGGTGCGGTCTGGCTCGTACAACTCCCGTGGGGTCCCGATCGCGGCGTAGCCGTCGGGGGCATGGCGCTCCAGCTCCTCGTCTACATCGGTGTCTCCATGGGTTGGCGTCGCATCGCGCAGACGATCCACGCCAGCAACGCCGGGTACCGGCTGCTCTTCGAGCGAGCCCCGGTCTCACTGTGGCGGGAGGACTACTCGAAGGTCGGAGCTTGGCTCGAAGCCCTCCGGCGCGACGGGGTGACGGACCTCCGCGACTACCTCGACGAGCACCCCGACGCCGCCGATGTCGGAGCCTCGCTCATCGACGTGACCGATGTGAACCCGGCCGCGCTCGAGCTCCTCGGTGCCGAGAACCGAGGACAGCTCGTCGGTCGCATCACCCCCGAGACGATCACCGCCGACACGAGGGCTTCGTTTGTCGAGACCTTCATCGCGATCTGGGAGGGTCGCGACCGGGCGGTCGTCGAGGTCGACGGGCGGCGGCTCGACGGGAGCCCGCTGCGCGGAGCCCTCCACTGGACGGCCCAGCTCGGGCCCGGCGGCCTCGCCCACACGATCGTCGCCATCACCGACCTCTCCGAGATCGAGACCATCCGGAGCCAGCTCAAGCGCACCGAGCGACGGTTCGAAGTCCTCGTGCGCAACGTGTCCGACGTGATCTGGACGATGGACGCCGACGGGATCATCAAGGACATGAGCCACTCGGTCCGTCCGGCGCTCGGCAGAGCAGCCGACTCCTTCGTGGGGCTCGACGCCATGGAGCTGTTACACCCGGATGAGGTCGAGAAGGTGCTCACCGCGGCGAGGGGTACCGGCCCGGGGGAGTCGACTGCCCCCATCGAGCACCGCATCCGCAACGGGGACGGCGCGTGGGTCGACTTCGAGACCAAGGCCACCAACCTCCTCGATGACCCTCACGTCGGGGCATGGGTGCTCACCTCCCGTGAGATCTCCGAGCGCAAACGCGCCGAACGCGAGCTACGGGTGAGCGAAGAGCAGTACCGCCTTCTCGCCCAGAACGCCACGGATCTCATCTCGAGGGCGGACTCGACCGGGACGTGGATCTACGTCTCGCCGTCGTCGCGCACGCTGCTCGGGTACGAGCCGGAGGAGCTCGTGGGACGCCGACCTATCGACGTGGCCCACCCCGACGACGTCGAGCTGCTCACGGAGCAGATGACGCGAACCCTGCGCCACCAGGGCGTCCAGAAGTCGACGCACCGACTGGTGAAGAAGGACGGCGGCTTCGTGTGGGTCGAGTCCAACGCCAGGGCCATCCGCGCCCCGGAGACCGGGGACGTCGTGGAGGTGCAAGTCGCCTCTCGTGACGTGACCGACCGGCGCAGGGCCGAGATCGAGTTGCGGGAGGCCAAAGAAGCCGCCGAGAGCGCCACCGACGCGAAGTCGCAGTTCCTCGCCAACATGAGCCATGAGATACGGACACCGATGAACGCGATCCTCGGAATGACGGAGCTCGCGCTCGGCACCCAGCTCACCGCCGAGCAGCACGAGTACCTCGAGACGACGCGTCGCTCCGTCGATGCGCTCATCACGCTCGTGAACGACATCCTCGACCTGTCGAAGATCGAGGCCGGTCGCATGGAGCTCGAGGCGATCCCGTTCAGTCTGCGGGACACGATCGGGGACACGGTTCGCACCCTGGCGGTGCGAGCCGCCGAGCGGGGGCTCGACCTCACCGAGTCCATCGCCGACGACGTGCCCGATGCCGTGATCGGCGATCCGGGGCGGCTCCGACAGGTCCTCTTCAACCTCGTCGGCAACGCCATCAAGTTCACGCACGTGGGGCGGGTGACCGTCTCTGCGAGCATCGATTCGGTCGTCGAGGGCGATGCCGCGGCCGTGCTCCACTTCTCGGTCGAGGATACGGGCATCGGGATCGCCCCGGACAGGCAGGAGCACATCTTCGAGGCTTTTGCCCAGGCTGATGGGTCGACGACGAGAAAGCACGGCGGGACCGGACTCGGCCTCGCGATCACGTCCCAGATCGTCGAGCTCATGGGGGGCCGGATCTGGGTGGAGAGCGCGTTGGGGATGGGCAGTACGTTCCACTTCACCGCCCACCTCGGTCTCCTCCTCGGCGCGGAGCGGGAGTACGCGCCGGCGGAAGGTGCCGAGGGCGAGCTTCTCGTGGCGATCGTGAGCGACGATCCGGCCGCCAGGCGCAACCTCGCAGCCGTGTTGCGGACGGCACAGGCGATCCCCCTCGCCTTCGTCGACTCGGCATCGCTCACGTCCGCGGTCGAGTCGGATGCGAGCGCAGTGCCCAGCGCGATCATCGTGGCGACGGACGCCGATCTCGAGGCGACCTGTCGCGACATCCTCTCCGCCGTATCCACCCAGAGGGTGCCGCTGATCGTCGCCCCCGCTACGGGCGAGCGGGGAGACGCCGCCCGTTTCCGCGCTCTCGGCGTCCGCGGCTATCTCCCCCGTCCGGTCACGCCGGCCGAGCTCGGCGACACCATCCGGGCGGCCGCCGCCCTGCCGGCCGAGACCGTCGGCTCGGAGATCGTGACGAGACACTGGCTGCGGGAGCGACGGCCCGAGCTCAACGTGCTCGTCGCCGACGACAGCCCGACGAACCGCATGCTGGCCCTCCGCCTGCTCGAGAAGCGCGGGCATCACGCGATGGCGGTCGACAACGGTGTCGAGGCGGTCGCGGCCGTGGCGAAGCACGACTTCGACGTGGTGCTCATGGACCTCCAGATGCCGGAACTCGACGGGCTCGGCGCCACCAAGGTGATTCGCGAGAGCGAAGAACCGGGAGACGGACGGCTGCCCATCGTGGCGTTGACGGCGCACGCCCTCGAATCCGACCGCCGGCGAAGCTTCGAGGCAGGCATGGACGCCTACCTCTCGAAGCCGTTCGCAGCCGACGAGCTGTACGCGACGATCGAACAGCTGGCGGCGGGGAGGGAGCGTCCGGAGCCGCTCGCGGCGGTCGAGCACTCGATCGACACCGCCGAGGCGCTCGAGCTCGTCGGTGGCGACGCGAGGTTCTACGTGGAGCTCGCCGCCGTCTTCTTGGAGGAGTACCCGGGCCTCGTCGGCAGCGTCCTCGATGCGCTCGCCAGCGACGACCTCGAATCCGTGTCGCGAGCGGCGCACCGGCTCAAGGGCAGCCTCGGTTCGATCGCGGCCCACGTCGCCTACGAGGCGGCTGCGGAGCTCGACGATCTGGCGCGGGCGGGCAACGACCTCCAGGTCCACATCGCCTGGGACCGGCTGCGCACGGCGCTCGACCATCTCGAGCCCGAGCTGGCGGCCGTCGTGACCTCGGGGGGAGCTTCCCTGAGCGGCTGATCTCAGCGGGGTTACGCCGGCCCGATCAGCGGGGGTCCCAGACGACGAGCGTTTCCGCGATGAGGTCGTGAAGCGCCTGCTTCTTCGCGGTGAACCCGGCCATGAGGAACCCGACGAACAAGATGGCCGCCGACACGAACTTGCCGAAGTGGCGCGCCGTCGCCCGGCCGAGCGTGATCCGGTTCCCGTCGAGGTCGGTGACCCGGATCCCGAGCGCCAACTTCCCGGGTGTCGCCCCGCGTTCGGAGCTCTCGAACCCTGCCCAGTAGAGCCAGCCGGCGGCGATGCCGAAGAGGGTTGCCGGGAACGTGGCCTCGTCGAAGCCGCCGACGACGATGCCGCCGGCGATCGACACGATGATCGAGTCGATGATGACGGCCGCCAGCCGCCGCCAGAACCCGGCGAACTCGGCGGACTGTTCCGTCACGTGCCCGGCTCCGGAACGCGATGGATGGGATTCGGGCGGGTACCACTTGCCGTCGGAGGCGAGCCACCATCCCTCTCCGACCTGTCGATCGCTCACGATCCCCTCCAGACGATCACATCTCAGAGCCTATCGATGCCCATCGGTCCGGGCCGATCGACCCGTCTCACCTCAGGGCGACACCCCCTGCCGCGATGAGGGCGTCGACGTCGGCGCGCAGCCCATCGCGCACGTATGGGTAGAGCTCGGCCCCGGGACACGTGGTGACCGCGTAGTCGAGGTGGCCTCCGATCCCGCCGGTCGGGATGGCAAACGACGCCGCGGCCCAGGCGAGCAACACGGGCAGGCGCTCGAGCTGGCTCTCCGTCGGGGCCCCGCTGTCGAAGTTGCCCTCGACGACGACGAGGAAATGGGTGTCCGGGTCGTAGGTCGTCGCCGTGTCGCCTCGATACGCGATGTCGCGTGCGGCGTAGACCGTCCCGTCGATCCCGATGATGAAGTGGTAGGCGAGGTCACCCCAACCTCTGTCGTCGATGTGAAACGCCTGCCACGACCGGAACCGCTCCGGACCCGTCACTCCCGACTGGTCACCGGCGTGGTGAACGGTGAGGTACCGGAGCGGACCCGAGTGCGGGACGAGTCGCGGCTCCACCGGCTGGCTGGCATCCCATGCACTCCTCGGGTTGATCGTCAGTGTGGCGGCCGGCGTCGCTGTGGTGGGAGGGCTCGTGGTCGTGGTCGGTGTCGCGGTGGTGGTGGTCGTCGTCGGTGGGTGGGTGGTTGCCGGCGTGGTGCTGGTCGGCGGCGGGCTCGTCGTAGCGGTCGCGGTCGGCGTCGTGGTGGTTGCCGATGGCCGCGTCGTGGCGGGCGCCGACGAACCCGCCGCCCGTGGCGCCGCTCCCGTCGTGGGGGCGACAGAGGGGACCCTCGGCTCGGCGTCGGGTCGGGCACACGCTGCGGCGACGACGGCGAGACCGATCGATCTCAGGAAGACCCGGCGGGTGATCACCGATCCCGTTGACGCTGCTGGCACGTGGTCTCCGTCGTGGGGCCCCTCGATCATCGGCGCTCCGCACCGGGGAGGCAAGCACCGATCACGATCCGCCGGTGCGCCGGGAGTCATGGGTCCGTTGACCCATTGTGGCCAATACTCTATGTGGTATAGTCCATCACTGTGCGGAGTCGACCGTGGTCGACTCAGGAATGGCGGGGGCCACACAGAGGGAAGCCTGCGTGCCGAAGCTTCGAAGTTCCGGGATCGTCGTTCTCGTCGTGTTGGGGGTGCTCTTCGGGGCGGGGATCGCCACCGCAGAGGTCGGCGAAGGCCTCGACCACGAGGCAGGAGACACCCAATTCAACTTCGGCTACGACGCCGAGAACCACGTGTTCATGTTCAACACCTCGGCGACCGACTCACCGTACGACTGCATGCTGGAGAACGGCCCGCTCACCCCGGGATACGGAGAGGTCGCGGATGGTCTCGTCCCCGTCGACAGCCTCGAGCACGGAACGGGGCCGGTGAGCTTCGAGGCGCGTGATCCCGAACTCGTCGGCGAGGAGTTCGAACCGGCCGCAGGTCCGGTCGACTACACCGGCTCGGACGGCGAGTGCGGCCTCACCGGTGCGGTCGTCGGCGGCCCGAACGGCCAGATCAACCACGGCCAGTTCATGAAGCTGTTCAACCAGCTCATCGACATGCGGGGTCGGGGGTGCGTGAACCGCCACCTCGCCAAGTCGAACCTCGGCAAAGACCTCCAGCAGGTGAGGACTCCCGACGTCGACGAGGAGTTCGAAGTCGGTGAGGGCATGGCCGTCGAGTTCACGACCGCGCTGGCCGCATGCGAGCGGGGCAAGAAGGACAAGGACAAAGTCGGCAACGGTCACGGCCGGCCGGAGTCGCCCGGCAAGTCCGGGCAGGCCCCCGGGCGCAACAAGTAGGCGGGTCTCACCTCGGAACCGTCGTCGCCCGATCTCCTCCCGGCGTGGGGGGAGTCCCCGATAGCCGATCGGGCTTGCGCGGTTCATGGTGGCGGCATGGCACACCCACGGACCACGAGACCGACCCCCGTCCCCCTTGCTGTGTCTTGGGCCAGGCCGGCGGACAGGGGACACGGGACCTCGAGGCCACGGCGCCGGCAGGGACCATGACGGACTTCACCATCGACCCCGGCCGCGGCCCCCATGCCGCCGCCGATCTCTCCGACGAGGCACTGGAGTATCTCTACAAGATCCTCACCTGGGAGCTCGCGATCAGGACGAGCCGCGACACCTTCGTCGCCCGGCTCGTCGAACTGCTCGAGGCCCGCGAAGGAATCGACGAGACCATCGACGAACTCCGCCGCGAACGCGAGCTCATGCGGTTCGCCTCCGAAGTGTTGGCCGACATCGAGCGTCTCCCCGTGACGACCCCCGAGCCGACCGCCGAGACGTACGGCCTGTACCTGTGACGGGGCCCGAAAGCGGGCAACCTGCGCCCGGGAACCCCCGGGGCCGGCCGCGGCGCATAGGATTGACGGTGCGGTCCTCCGAGCCGCCCAGGCCATTCGCCGCCACGACAGACGAGACGTCGAGAGGTGTGCCCATGTTCGATTCCGTGTTGAGGGATTGGGAGGGAGAGTCCCTCGTCATCCACCGCGATGTGCCGTCGGGGGCGTGGATCCTCATCGCCATCCATTCCACCCGCCTCGGCCCCGCAGCAGGCGGGACCCGTATGAAGCAGTACCCGGCCGTCGAGGACGCGCTCTGCGACGCGCTGCGGCTCTCGAAAGGGATGACGCTGAAGTTCGCCGCACCCGGTCTGCCCTACGGGGGTGCCAAGGCCGTGATCATGCTCCCGGACGGCTTCGAGCCCGGAGGCAGGCGAGAGCTGCTGCGACGGTACGGCGAGCACGTGAAGGCGCTTCGCGGAGTCTTCTACACGGGGCCTGACTTCGGCACGACACCAAACGACATGGACGTGATCGCCGAAACCGGATCGCCCTACATCTTCTGCCGCACGCCGGAGGCGGGCGGAGCGGGCGACCCCGGGCCGTACACGGCGTTCGGCGTCCTCACCGGGATGCGGGCCGTGTGCGAGCACCTGCACGGAGACGCCTCTCTCGCCTCGCGGCGGGTTCTCGTCCAGGGCGCCGGCGACGTCGGGGGCGCGCTCATCCCGTTGCTCGTCGCCGAAGGCGCGCAGGTGGTGTTCAGCGAGGTCGACGACCGGCTCATCCGCTACTTCCGGGATGAGGTCGGGGTGGAGTTCGTTCCGGCCGAAGACGCGCTCGGTGACGAGTGTGACATCCTCGCCCCGTGTGCGCTCGGCGGCGTGCTCGACGAGACGACCATTCCGCGGCTCCGATGCGCCGCCGTTGCCGGCAGCGCGAACAACCAGCTCGGTAGCAGGGAGGATGCCGAGCGGCTCAGGGCACGAGGGATCCTCTACGCACCGGACTACATCGTCAACGCCGGTGGGGCGATGGCGATCACGTCTCTCGAGATGCGCGGCGGGACGCCGGAAGGGGCCCGGGATGAGATCGCGACCTACGTGAGGCGGGCGTTACTGCGAATGTTCGAGGTCGCGGACAGAGAGGGAATCACGCCCGACGGCGCAGCGCTGCGGATGGCGGAGGAGCACCTCGCCGGCGCCGTCGCCGCCTGACCACCCCCGCCGTCACGTCCGGGCCCGCAGTGCGGCCACGGCGGCGGCCATCCCGCCGAGCGCCGCCGCCGCCAAGACGACGCTGTTGAGACAGCCCTCCTCGACGAGGTCCTGAGCAACCGGCTCGGGGGTAGCGGTCGCCGTCCCCGGGTGGGGAGATCGGGGAGCCACGTCTCGCACCGGTTGGCGGGCTGCGGCACGCCGGGGCGGACCGGGCTGCCGACGCGTCCTCAGCCTCGCCACCGGCGTTCCTCGGCCTGCGTCTTGATACCGTCGACGACGGCCTGCATGTTCGAGCGGTGCTGGGAGTCCCGGAGCGCGATGATCTCCTCCTCACGCTCGGGTTCGGCTGCGATCATCCTCGTGATCCCGCTCGGGCCGGGACCGAGCCTGCGGTGATACGTCAGCCTCGTGCCCCGGTGCACCGGCTCGAGCCGATACGTCCACGTGGCACCGGGGTTGTCCTCGTCGCTGACCGCCCAGCCGAACTCGCGTTCCTCTTCGAAGGCCACGACATACGAGACGGTCTCCCACTCGCGTGTTCCCCGGCGGTTGCGACCCCGAAACGCCGCCCCGAGCGCGGGTCCACCGCCCTCCAGCCAGCGGGCACCGCGGAACTCTCCCTGGAACGAGGCGGGCAGGTCGATGTCGGTGACGAGGCGCCACACGACCGAGGCCGGTGCCGCGATCTCGACAGACACCTCGACTTCCGGTCCGTCGGCGAAGCGAGTCACGGTGGGAGCGTAGACCCGACGCCGCACCGCGGGCGACGGGTGATCATGCGGCCTGTCGTCTCCGTTCCGTCGATAGCATCCGGGCGTGCGTCCCGATCGGAACGAGCTCCTCGTCGTCGCCGCCCGCTTCCTCTCCCGTGCGGGTGGGGAAGCTGCGTTCTTCGTCGGCATCTGGGGGAAAGCGGCATTCGAGTTCGACGCCTCCGCCGGCCAGATCGCCGTCCTCATGGGAGGCGTCGGGCTGGCGACCATCGTCGGCTCGATGGTGGCCGGAGTGCTTGTCGACCGGTTCGACCCGCGGCGGGTGATCATGGCCGGCGAGCTGCTCTTCGTCCCTGCCACACTCGCCATGATCGTGGCGGGAACGATGGTCCAGCTCACCGTCTTCGGAGCCTTCCTCGGCTTCGCCGGAGCTCCCGTCTTCACCGCGATCGGCGCGTTCGGCCCGTACCTGACCCAAGACCCCGACCGGTTGAGCACGGTCAACGCACGGATCGAGGCGGCCGGGCTCGCCGCGTTCATCGCTGGTCCGGCGGCGGGGGCGTTCATCGTTCGCTACGCCACCATCGACTGGGTCTTCGCGCTCGACGCGATCACCTCCCTCGTCGCCGTCGCTCTCGTGGCCCCGGTGCGTTTGAGATTGGTGGCGTCTGCAGAGCGCACCTCGGCGTGGGGCGAGGTGCGTGAGGGCCTGCGATACAGCTACAGGAGCAGGCAGCTGCGCTTCTACATCCTCGTTGCCACCGCGCTCTGGTTCACGTTCGGGTCGTTCGCCGCCCTCGAGCCGCTGTTCTTCCGCGACGTGCTGGGCGTCGACGTCGAAGCGCTCGGCTGGGTGAACACGATCTTCGGCATCGGGCTGGTGACGGGTGCGGTTCTCCTGCCCCGCCTTCCCGACGGGCTCAAGACGGCAACCGGACTCAGCGTGATGGTCGTCGCCAACGCGGGAGGAGTCTTGCTCTACGCGGGCACGGCTGAGATCGCGGTCGTGGTGGCCGGGGCGCTGCTGTGGGGCATCGTCATCGGCCTCTTCTTCCCGTTGCACCGGACCCTCGTCCACCTCAACTCCCCCGATGACCTCGTCGGCAGGATCACCGGCACCGTGGCCGTCCATGCTCACGGCGGCGAGCTCATCCCGCTGGCGATCGTCCCCGGCCTGGCCGGGGCCTTCGGTGTGCAGCAGGTGCTCGTCGGCGCCGGTCTCGTGCTCGCGGTCGTGGGGCTGGTGTCGTTGCGCGAGGCGGCTGCGATCGATCGTCTGAGGCCGGAGCCGGTGCCTCCTTCCGGGGGCCTGGTCGTCGCCGACGAGCCGATCTCGCCCAACCCGTGAGCGGTCCCGGCTCCGGGAGCGGCTGCGCTCAGGAGTCCCAGACGTGGACGGGAATGCCGATGGCGAGGCGGTCCTCGAGGAAGTCCGCTTCCCACAGCGGGACGCGCACGCACCCGTGCGACGCCGGGTACGGAGGCACCGACCGGGAGCCGTGGACGGCGTAGCCTCCCCTGAAATACCAAGGCCGGTAGAGCGCTCCGAGGTACGAGTAGCGCCAGCCGACGACGTGGGCGCGGATCGTGAAGGAGCCCCGCGGAGTGCGGGCGACCGCGAGGCTGCCGTCGGGCTTGGCGAACACTTCGCCGTTGCCTGAGCTCACCGGGATGATGGCCGTGACGTCCGCGTCCTCGACGAGATAGAGCACCTGTTTCGCCAGATCGATCTCGAGCCGGTCGGGCTGGCCGGCCCTCCGCGGCAGATCCGGGCCGGCATAGCGGGCGAGGGCGACCCAGTCGGCGACCGACCATTCGTCGGTGCGGGGGAGCCGCAGCTCCTTGTGGAAGGCGACGATCGCCGTCTCGAGCGCACCCGGGGTGCCGATGGCGCTCTCTCTCATGAACCCTTCCGCGGCCAGGTCCGCGGCGAGGATCCCGAGACGCGTGGCGCGGTCCCGCCGAGGCGCATGGACCGGTTCCATGCCGAGGGCGCGGACGAGGAAGCTCGCAGCCTGATCGCGCAGCACGAGGGCATCGGGGCAGAAGCGGTCGTTGTCGGGCGGGTTGCAGCCCTTCGTGATCCCGGCTGCGGCAGCGGCGTCGATGGCCGATTCGTAGACCGAGGTGTCGTCGTCGCCGAACGCGTCGACGCCGGACGGCGGCAGACCGAGCGCTCGTTGCAGCAGCGCGGCGAGCTCTCCCCTGGTGAGCTCACGGTCGGGGCAGAAGCGGTCGTTGTCCGGCGGGTTGCAGCCCTTCGTGATCGCGGCTGCGGCGAGCGCGTTGATGTCGCCTTCGTGGACACCGGCATCGTCCGTGAAGACGTCGATCGATGCCGGTCCGAGTCCCAGCGCCCTCACGAGGATGGTCGCCGCCTGGGCACGGCTGAGGCCTTCTTTGGGGCAGTAGAGGTGGTTTCGCGGTGGGTCGCACCCGCGAACGATGCCGGCGACTGCGAGCGCTTCGATGTCGGGCTCGTGAATGTTCCCGTCGTCGTCGACGAAGCTCCCGCCCGGGGCGACACCTGCCACCGCTGCGGACGGGACGGCGAGGAGCGTCGCCACTGCCGCGACACACGCAACGGTGGCCACCCTCACCCGTCGCATCCTGCGCCGTCGTCGCTGCACAGTGTTCACACCATGGCCACGTTACGCGTTCGGCGTTCCTCCGCCCAGGGTCCAACGTCCCGGGTCGGGCCCCCGGATGGGCCGGGATCGCGCTCTGCCGAAGGCGAGATAGGCTGGAGCGTCGAAGCCGAGGCGAGGAGTGGGTGATGCAGGTCGGCCTTCTCATGTTCCCGACCGACACGGCGATCCAGCCGGTGCCGCTCGCGTGTGCCGCCGAGGAACGGGGTTTCGAGTCGTTGTGGTTCCCCGAGCACAGCCACATCCCGGTGAGCCGGAGGACGCCGTGGGGAGGGCGCCGGGACGCTCCGCCGCTGCCGGAGTACTACTGGCGGACCCACGACCAATTCGTCGCTCTCGCCGCGATTGCCGCGGTGACCACGACGCTCCGCCTCGGAACCGGGGTCACGCTCGTCGCCCAGCGCGACCCGATCTGGCTCGCCAAAGAGGTGGCGTCGCTCGATGTCGTCTCCGGGGGACGGTTGCTCTTCGGCATCGGGTACGGATGGAACAGGGAGGAGATGGCCCACCACGGTGTGCGCTACACCGAGCGGCGGGCGGTGGTCAGAGAGAAGGTGCTGGCGATGAAGGCCCTCTGGACGGAGGACGAGGCGTCGTTCTCGGGGGAGCACGTCAACTTCGATGCGAGTTGGTCGTGGCCGAAGCCGGTGCAACGGCCCCACCCACCGATCGTGCTCGGCGGAGGGCCGGGGCCGCGGACCTTCGGCGACATCGTCGAGTTCTGCGACGGCTGGATGCCGATCCACGGCCGGTACGACATCGTCGAGCAGATTCCGGCGCTCCACCGGGTGGCCGAGGCTGCGGGGCGCGACCCCGCCTCGATCGAGCTCGGTGTCTACTCGGCTCCCCGGGACGTCGAGTCGCTGGAACGGCTGGCGGCGGCTGGTGTGGCCCGCGTGCTCATCCAGCTGCCCTCTCTCCCCGCCGACGAAGTCCTCCCTCGCCTCGACCGGTACGCGCCGCTGGTGGAGCGGTTCGGTGGGTGAGCCGGGGCGGCGGTAGGGTCGAACGGTGAACACGGCCGGGCTCGCCGCCCCCGACATCGATCGTCTCGTCCTCGCCGTCAACACCCGCACCTCTGCCGTTCACGGCGAGCGATTCGCGACACTGGCTCGCGGCCTCGGGCTCGATTCGGCGCGCATGCTCGACCACTTCGCTGAGTTCCTCCTCGCCGGCCGTCTCGCCCGGGAGGTCGCGATCGCCAGGATGCCCTACGCCCCAGCCGAAGCCGTCGCCGATCGTCTCGACGAACTCGAAGCCGACTCCCTCATCGAGGCGACGAGCGGCGGCTACGGAGCCGCAGATCCCCTCCGGCCGCTGCTCTCTGAGATCAGGGCGGCTCGGGCGGGTGAGGCCGCGGCCCTGTGGTCGGCATCGAACGATGACGTGGCAACTGTGGAGGAGGCGGCGCATCTCGTGATCGCTGCCGCCGGGCCCGAGTACCCCGTCGCCCGCGCTCACGGGGCACTTCCGGAGCCGGGCGATCGCCACCTGGGGCTCCACCAGCGGCTCACCACGTTGCGTTACATCCGCTCCCATGCCCATGCCACCGCCTGGCGGGCCCGCGGGCTCGAGGCAGCCGAGATCATCGCGATGACCCGTCTCTGGCGCGGCGAGGATGCCGGCGGGTCCGTGCCTGCGCCCTTGCTCGACCGCGGCTACGCAGCAGGCGACCCGCCGGCGCTGACGGCGTCAGGGGTGGCGGTTCGCGAGTCGATCGAGGACGAGACGAACCGGATTGCGCAGCCTCCCTTCGACGTCCTCGATCGGGGCGCCGCCGACGCGTTCTTCACGGCCCTCGGCAGGCTGCCGGGGACCCGCGTCTGAGGCGGGACCGCGCTCAGACCGGGCGCAACGTCGGGTAGCCGAGGTCCCAGATCTCGGAGTCGAGCGCCGTCTCGATCTCGTCGTCCGAAAGGGGATGGCCCTCGCCGGAGTCGGCGGCCTCGCGCCCCACCGCGTGCGCGATCGTTCGCGTGATCGACCGCAGCTCGCCCAGCGGCGGGTACAGGACCCCGCGCTCGAGGTCGCTCTCGGACACGAGCCCGGCGAGCGCAGCAGCAGCGGCGGCGAACATGGCGTCGGTGACCTCGCGGGCACCGGAGATGATCGCCCCCAGTCCGATGCCGGGGAACACGTAGACGTTGTTGCATTGCGACACTGGGATGGTGCGGTCCCCGTGACGAACCGGGTCGAAGGGGCTGCCGGTGGCGATGAGCGCCCTGCCATCCGTCCACGTCGCGACGTCGCCGGGCACGGCTTCGCACTTGCTCGTCGGGTTCGACAGGGCGAGCACCACCGGTCTCTCCACCGCCGCCGCCATCGAGCGGAGCATCGCATCGGTGAACAAGCCCGGCTGGCCGCTGCTGCCGATGAGCACCGTCGGAGACAGGCGGGCGATGACCAGCTCGAGGTGCGCCGGCGCTGTCGGTGAGAAGCCGTGGTGAGTCGCCAGCTCCCGCGGCCATGCCACGTCCCGTTTGTAGGGCTCGAGCCCTTCCCGGTCCGCGACGACCAGACCGCCCGTGTCGACGAGGGCGACGGCGCCGGCGACCCGGTCGGGGGAGACACCTTCGACTTCGAGGGCGTGGCGGAGCTGACGGGCGATGCCGACTCCCGACGCCCCGGCGCCGGCGAGGACGAACCGCTGGTCGGCGAGCTTGGTCCCCGTGGCGCGACCCGCAGCGAGCACCCCGGCGAGCACGACCGCCGCGGTGCCCTGGATGTCGTCGTTGAACGACGGCAACGCCGTCCGGTACCGATCGAGCAGCATGAACGCGTTCGCCTTCTTGAAGTCCTCCCATGGGAGCAGGGCGCCGGGGAACCTGCGTCGCACGGCGTCGACGAACTCGGCGACGAGCTCGTCGTATGGCTCGCCGCGGAGCCTGGGGTGGTGCCATCCGACGTAGAGCTCGTCGTCGAGAAGCGCCTGGTTGTCCGTCCCGACGTCGAGTGTGATGGGGAGCGTGTAGACGGGGTGGATTCCGGCGGCGAGCGTGTAGAGCGCGAGCTTCCCGACGGGGATGACCATTCCTCCGGCGCCCTGGTCGCCGAGTCCTAGGATCCGCTCGTTGTCGGTGGCGACGATGAGCTTCACGTCGTCGTTGTGGGCGTGGCCGAGGATGTCGAAGATCCCGCCGCGGTGGTCCGGGGTGATCCAGAGGCCGCGGCCCCTCCGGAAGATGTGGCTGAATCGGACCGCAGCGGACCCGACCGTCGGTGTGTAGACGATGGGGACCAGTTCCTCGATGTGGGCTGCGAGCACCTGGTAGAACAACGTCTCGTTTCGGTCCTGGAGGGCGGCCATCCCGACGTACTTCTCGAGCGGGTTGTCGCCCTTCTCCTGGATGTGCTCATAGGCGCGAGCGATCTGCCGGGTCCGATCGGTGACTTGGGTGGGCAGCATGCCCTCGAGCTCGAACAGCTCCCGCTCCTGGTGAGTGAAGGCTGTTCCCTTGTTCAACAGCGAGTCCTGCAGCAGCGCGTGCCCCCGCTTCCGGATGTCGGCGATGATCCATTCACCTTCAGGGCTTCGCTCGATCCGGTACTTCACGGTGACCTCCTCGCCACACGGCCACCCTCCACCGTGGCACGGCCTGGCGCGGCGCACTAGGGCCGTAGGTCAGGAACTCGATGCGCTCGAGGCGCGCCTGAATGGCGCCGGTGTGGGCCGCCAGCGGGTGCACAGCGCGATCCGCCCAGGCGAGCCGGGCACGCTCGAGGACGGACTCGGCGTCGGGGCGCGGCTGCCGGCCGATCACGGCGGGCTTCTCGGCCTCGAGGTCCTCGCAGACGGCGAAGAAGTGCTCCAGTTCCCTCATCACGTGTCCGGGGAGGTCCGCCAAATCGTTGGCCTCCCGCCACAACGGGTCTGCCACCGGTACTCCCAGCACCTTGTGGTCGGCCTTTCCCTGGTCTTCCATCAGGAACCCTCCGAGGGGCCGGATGCGGCACCCCGGGAAGGTCGGTTCGGTCACCAGGGCGAGCGCGTCGAGGGGGTCACCGTCCGCGGCGAGCGTCTCGGGTATGAAGCCGTAGTCGGGCGGGTAGCGGGTCGCCGTGAACAAGATACGGTCGAGATACATCGCGCCGGTGTCGTGGTCGAACTCGTACGTGTCGCGACTCCCCTTTGGGGACCTCGACGGCCATGGTCAGCGTCACCCGGCCAATTCACCCGGCCAATTCACCGGGCCCGCTCGCCGTCGCGTCTCGCCGGCAAGGGCAGACGAGCGGGTGCCCGGCGTCGGGCCCGACGGGGCGCGGAGAAGGCCGGTCAGGCGGGGCCCGCGTAGGTTCCGGCCGCCTCCGGGAACATCGCCTTGACGATCTTGAACGACGAGATGTCGACGGTCGCGTCCGAGTGGAGGAAGACAGAAGCGTCGCGGAAGTACTTCTCGATCCCGACCTCGAGCATCGAGCCGTTCCCGCCGTGGAGCTCCATCGCTTGCTTGCACACCTCGAGGATCTCCTCCGACGTGAAGACCTTGACGACGTTGCACAGCTTGTCGGCGTCGGCAGCGTTGTGATCGACCGCTCGCGCTGCGTGACGTAGCAGCGCCTTCACCGCATCGAGCTTGATGGCCATCTGGGCGAGCCGGAGGGCGACGGCCTGATGCTCGATGAGAACGCGGCCTCCCTGGACGTGCTGTTGGACGAACGCGGCCGTGTCGTCGAACGCCGCCATCCCGACGCCGAGATTCTTCGCCGCCTGGAGGATCTTTCCGGGACGGAAGTACACCCCGGCCTTGCCGAGGGCGTCGTTGTGAGCGAGGAGGTGGTCTTCGGGCACCCGGCAGTCCTCGAAGACGATTTCGCCGTTGTTCATGAAGCGACCGCCGATCGTCTCGTTGCATCGGGCCACGGTGAGACCCGGCGTGTCACGGGGGACGAGGAAGCTGCTGGTCCCCTCCAGCATGCCCACCTCGCGGTTCGTGTTGGCGTACACGACGTAGAGGGACGCGTCGTATCCGTTGGAGATGAACTGCTTGCGGCCGTTGATGATCCAGTGACCCTCCTCGAGCGTCGCCCGGGTGTCCATGTTCGCCTCGGGGACGTTGTAGGGGAGCCAGCGGTCGGATGCGCCGCGCGGCTCGGTGAGGCAGTGCGCCATCAGGAACGCCGCATTCTCCATGTAGCGGGGGAACCATGTGTCCTGGAGGTGCTCCGGAGCGAGTTCCCGAAGCAGGACCGAGATCTTCCAGTTCTGGGCGAGCTTGTCGGCGAGGCCGCCATCACCGCGGGCGACCTCCGAGCCGATGAGAGCGAACGTCTGGGCCTCCGTCTCCGGGTCCAGCTCGACTCCCCCGTACCTCTCGGGCACGCCGAGGGAGCGGAGCCCGGCGTCGTCCGCCTTCTGGAGGATCTCGGGCGGGAGACGGTCGGCCGGGTCCATCACCCACTCCCTCGTGCGGTCGGCACGAATGAACGGGATCACGACGTCATCGACGAAGTCGCGGCAGGTCTGGCGCATCAGCCGCTGCTCGACCGATAGATCCTCCAACTCCATGGGCAGGGACATCTCGACCCCCTCGCTGGCTCGGGCTCGTGTTCCCCGGAACCTATCAGGACCGGCTCCAGCTACGCCGGGGCGGCGGTGGAGCCGGTGGCGGTGAGCGCCGTGCCGCATTCGGTGCAGAAACGCGTCCCGGCTCGAGCGAGGGTGCCACATCCAGGGCACACGGACTCGGCAGGTGCGGATGCTCGCAATCGAGCCTCGATGAGAGAGATCGTCTCGGGCTCTTCGGCGAGTTCGAGGTCGATCCCACACGTGTCGCAATCGGCGGCCCCGGGCAGCAGCGGCCCGCCGCAGAGCGAGCACGGCGCCGGCTGGCGAAGACCGCACGCGCGGCAATACGCCGCCTCCACCGAGATCCGGGCGCGGCAGAGGATGCAAGACCGCGCGCCGACCGCGTCGTCCCGCGGCGCCGGGATTCTGCCGGGCGCAGAGGCGCCGCACGCCGTGCAGAATCGGCTCGTCGCCGGATTGCGCTCGGAACACGATTCGCATCGGAACGGCTGCTCCGCGCCGCACACGGTGCAGAACCGCAGATTCGGCCGCAGCGCGATCTCACACGCGATGCAGCGGCGCTCGTGAGCGTGTTCCAGCTCTGCGTCGAACACGAGAGAAGCGGTGCGATGCGCCCCGAGCTGATGGATGAGCTGGCCGGCCCCGTAGGCCGTGGCGCCGATGAGGCCGGTCACCCCGGCAGTCGTCGCGGCGGCCCCGAGTCCCAGCACGCCGAGCGTGACGACGATGCCGCCGACGCCCCACGCCGCGAGGAACACGCGGGAACCGATGGTGAAGGCGGTCCCGAAGGCCGCATCGTATCCGCTGGCCGTGGAGACGAGGTATCCGACGACGGTGGCCGCCGCCGCCACCCCTGCCGCAACCCCTGGGCTCGGCCCGCCATCGGCGAGGAGCGCGAGGTACCCGGTCGCGGCCGCGGCAAGCAGGACGTGGAGGATTTCGCGCCACGGCCGGATGGCGCGGAGCCGCTGTCCCGAGAGCAGCACGTCGACGACGGACACACCTACTACGCCGATGAGGGCGTAGGCGGCGATCTGCCAGACCGTGTCCATCGGCTACTTCCTCCTTCTCCGTCTGCGGAACACACGGCGTACGCCGCGGAACACATTGCGGATGGCGCGGAGCACCGGGTTGTTCCGCGTCACCCTGCGCCAGGCCCGCCGCAACTCCCGCGCCAGCTCCCTCGGGCTGGAGACCGTTCGCAGCGCCCGGCGGATCTCGCGTCTCGGATCACGCAGGGTCCGCTTCACCGACCGGGCGACGGCCTTGGGGTCGGTGACGCCGTAGGCGAGGAGCGGTGCCGCTCCGCTCATGCGGCTGAGCCTTCTCGCAACGACCCTCTCGAGCGACCGGTCGAGCTCCCGGTGCCTTGCCTTCGGGTCGCCGAGGATCGAAGTCGCCCGCGTCAGCTTGGCCCAGCCACCGGCGGCGCGTGCCAGGATCTCCCTGGATCTGCGGACCGGGCGACTGCTGAGCAGGCGATCTCGTGTCTCTCCCGCTCTGCGGCGCCACCTCGTCGTGACCTCCGCCTTGCGCCGTTCGGCACGCTCGAGGCGAGCGGCGAGCCGGCCTTTCAGCTTGTTGAGCAGCCGGGCCTTTTGCCGCTCGAGACGTTGCAGGGCCTTTTGCGTTCTCCGCCGCAGCCGCTTCTCGTGACGGCGCAGTCGCTTCTCGTGCTTGCCGAGCCGGCCTCTGATCTCTTCGAGGCGCCGTTGCGCCCGATCCTTGATCTCCTGCTGGCGCCGCTCCAGTCGGTCGAGGCGTTCCAAGCCCTTCTCGTAGACCTCGCGGGTCTTGCCGCGGATCCATCCCCGGCGGAGGCCCTCCCCGAGGGCGATGAGCACGACGGCGGCCACCCCCCCGGAGGCGGCCCCCTTTCCCTTTCCGGGCGGGTCGTCGCTGGTCGGGGCGCCGCCGGGCCCGGCGGCGCCTTCTTCGTCATCGTCCACGGCTTCGTCGGATGCTTCCTCGCTATCAGGGGCGTCGCCGTCGCCCGGCGCGGTCCCATCGGCCTCGTCCGGCTCGTCCGCATCGACGGCGGCGGTGTCCGGCTCGGCAACGAAGAGGTCGAACGCGAACTCGTCGAACTCTCCTCCGGGATCGCTGACGACGAGCTCGATGCTGTGGGTGCCGTACGTCGGATCGTCCCATGTCGCTGAAGGAGCATTCAGCTCGGTCTGGATCTCAGCGTCGAGCGACCAGGTGAAGTCGAGCTCGTCTTCGTCCGGGTCGTAGGCGTCTGCGGTGAAGGTGATCACGTCGTCGGTGGTCGGGTCGGCGGGAGCGACCTCGACCGCTCGGATCACCGGCCTCTGGTTCGAGACCACGAGATCGGACCACGTGATCGTCGCCCGCTTCGGGCAGTCGTCCGGGAGGTTGATCACCTCCACGACGTTGTCCGCCCTCTCCTCCGCGTAGCAATACGGCGCGATCCAGTCGAAGACGATGGTCAGCTCGCCATCCGCAGTGACCGAGCCAGACATGGTCGCCGTGGCCCGGCCGTCGATGTCGGCGAGCGGGCATGCCGAGACGATGCCGTCCCCTCCCCGGGAACAGACGAACCCGCCTCCGAATTCGATCGTCCTCCACTCGGGCATGTCGGGGTACCAGCCGCTCTCACCCGAGGCCTTGACCTGCATCGTCACGTCGAAGGGCTCGATCGTCCCAGTCCGTCGGTCGACCGCCCCGTTGATGATGCCGCTGAACTGGATCTCGGCGATGTACCGCTCGTCCGGGTCGTCCCCGCATCCCGTCATCGTGTCCCGGCCGGATCCCGCGCCGTTCCCGATCGACCCGGTAACGGTGCCGGCACGGGTGTCGACGATGACCGTGATGTCCGCGGTGAGCTTGGGCGGCGCGGCGACGAGGCAGGCTCGATGGGAGCTGCGATCGATCACGAGCTCACCGGTCGCCTTGAACAGCCCGGGCAGGGTGGGCTCCGGTTCCTCGGTGGCCGCCGCGGCGGCCGGCCACGATGAGGTCACCGCAGCAAGGAGGAGTCCGGCCGCCATCCGTGTCAGCCTCCTCGAGCGGCCGGTCGTCGGCCGTTGCGGACCGTCACCGACGCCGCGTCGGCAGAATGAACGCGATGGTGAGACGCGGATCAATGTGGCATGTCTTTCTCCCCGCCAAAGCGAACCACGGGTGGGATCGGGGGTGAAGGGCCGAACGGCCCTCGTCCGGCCCCGGGAACCCGCATCGGGAACGGGGACGTCCCGGGACCTTCGCCTCTTGCGCCGGGGGTCCTCGATGCCAGAGCCTGTCGCTCTGCAGAGCCACAGGCGGGTCGATGGAATGTCCGCGATGTCACCACCCGGCCGTGCCCGGGGATGCCTTCTGTGCCGAATGCGGGCTCGCACTGGGTGAGGCGGGTACCGGGGCCGGTGCGTCCTCCGGCGCGGTCGCACCCTCACCCCCCACGTCACCGGAGCCCGAGCCGGTCATGCCTCCTACGTCGGCATCGTCGGAGGCTGCGCCGGCTCACGACGGACGGCAACGTCGCCGGGCCGGTTGGCTGATCGCGCTCGCGGTCGTGCTCGTCGCTGCTGGTGCCGTCGTGACGACGGCGATTCTCGGCGGGGGCGATGACGCTGCCCAGCCTCCATCCCGTCCCACGGGAGACGCGGCGCCGGTCGCCGCAGCGGCCCCCGGTGGCGGCGATGCGGCACGTCTGGGGCCCGGGGAGACGCCGGGTGAGATCTTCCTCGAGCCGGCCGGCAGCAACGGGCCCGATCCGTTCGCAGGCGAGCTGTTCACCGCACCCGTCGTGTCGACCACGGCGCCGGTGGCGCCGTCATTGCCGCCAGCGACGCCGGTCGGCACCCTCGCCGGGCAGGTCGTCGTCGCAGGCCAGTCCGGTGACCAGCCCGGCCTCTACGGCGGGACCCGCGACGCCTCGCGGTGCGATGCCGCCGCGATGCTCGCATTCCTCCGGGCCAACGACGACAAGGCGCGGGCCTGGGTCGACGCGCTGGTGGCAGACGAGACGCTCGTGTGGGGTGTCGGCAATACCGGCCTCGGTGTCGCGGAGCTCGGGGACTACTTCGCAGAGCTCACGCCCGTCACCCTCCTCCACGACACCCGGGTGACCAATCACGGGTTTCGCGACGGTAGCCCCACACCAAGGCAGGCAGTCTTCGAATCCGGGACGGCGGTGCTCGTCGACGGACTCGGTGTGCCCCGGGCTCGCTGCGCCTGCGGCAATCCGCTGACGACGCCGGTGGCGGCCCCTCGGCCACCGTCGTACGTGGGCGAGGCGTGGGAAGGCTTCGGTGAGACCGCAATCGTGGCCGTCGAGCCTGCGGCAGCGCCGGTCGAGCAATTCGTCCTCGTCGATCTCCTGACCGGGGAGGAGTACACCCGCCCGGCCGGCTCCGCCGACGAACCCGATGCGGTACGACCAGGTGCAGGGGGAGTGCTCGTCGCCGTCGGCCCGGTCGCGGACGCCTATCCGCCCTCTGGCGGCATCGCTCTCGAGGCGGCCTACGACTCGGCCTCGTTCACAGTCGAGCTCGACCCGGCCGAGCTCGATTGGATTGCGTTCAGCGGTTCTCCCGAGCTCGTCGACCTCGGCGTCGGGGGCGCGGAGAAGAGCCCCGACGGAACTCCCGACCTGGTGTTTCCCGACGTGGACGACTTCCTCGTCGTCGAGTTCACCAAGGACGGTGTCTCATCCGGTCCCTACGTCCTCCACGACCGGGATGCAATGGGGACCCCGATCGGCAACCAGGCCGTCATCTACGGGACGCACCCCAGCGTCTGGTACGTGAGCCGGATCGACTGGGCGGCCGATCCCATCGTGTCGCACACTGCCACCGGCCCCGAGACCGGCGAGATGACCTCGTTCCTCGATGCCCAGGGGGCAGGGACCTACCGGGTCGACGTCACCTTCTACAACATGTGGACCGAGATGGTCGCGCACGGCGAGCTCTACCTCATCGCGGGCACCGCGCCAGACGCATGATCGGCTCCGGCTACGCCGGGGCAACCCGGGCGACGGTGAGCGTCGACGCGTAGTAGACCGATCCGTCCCGGCCGGGGGTGAGGAACATCCCGTTGGCGAGACGGGACCCGACGTCGACCCGGACGCTCGACTCACCGGTGGCGACGTCGATGACGACGAGGTGATCCCCGTCCGGGGTTGCGTCGTTGACGACCAGCTCGCCGGTGTCGTCGAACACGAGCGGCTGCATCGTGGGACGGATCCCGGGTCGCCACCAGAGCCGCTCGAGCCCGGCGCCGTCGAATCTCCATCCCCCGATTCCGCCACGCAACGAGTCCCAGGCGACCGCCATGCGGTGTGAGTCGACGTACACCGGCGGGGCGATGATGCCTCCACCCGCCGCCCCGGACAGCTCGACGACATCGGCGTCCGTCACGTCTCCCGTCGAGACACGGTGCAGGCGTTGCGCTCCGCTCCACGGCGCCGGGCGTTGCCAGCTCAGTCTTGCGAGGTCGAAGCTGGGCCCGAAGGTTCCGTTCGGTCGGACCGAGAAGATCTCCCGCACGGAGGCGATGTCGCCGCAATCCATCGACCAGAGGTGGCCTCCGGAGAGACACGAGTCCCAGGCCAGCCCGTGGGTTCCCGTGGCGTCGTCCCGGTAGCGGTACTGCCACGCCTCGTCGAGGTGGAACCGCTCGCCGTCCCAGCGGACGCGCCAGATGTGCTCGCGACCCGGCACGTAGATGACATCGCCGTCGCCGTCGATATCGCCGGCGATCCGGCCCATCGACGCCTCCGGCAGCCGCATCGTCGCCACGACCTCCACCGAGGTCGGGTCGACTGCGGTGATGGTCGACGCCTCGACGAGCTGGAGGTCCTTCGCCGCGATGGTCCCGTCGGAGAGAGCGAGGAAGCCGTTGTGCGTCTGGTCGACCGGCAGCCTCAGCTCCGCCTCCAGCGAGCAGGCGGGATCGAGCCGGTGCAGGTGGTTGCCGTTGATCGAGAACACCCCCCCGTCGCGGTGGACGAGGATCGCCCCGCACCATCGGTGGCCGCCGCACGGCAGGTCGGGCGAGCGGTCGATCGGCTCGAGCGTCTCAGGGTCGACTCGCTCCACCCACCCGAACGCGCCGGGATGGCGCGCCGTCGTCGTGCCCTGCAGGTAGAGCGCATCGTCTCGCCACACGAACATCACGTTCCACAGGCCCGTGGTGCGCGTCCACACGCGAGGCGTGTCGCCGGCGGCGTAGCCGGGTCCCGGCCAGGGCGACAGCTTGCGGCGCTGCGGGCCACCGCATTCGGTCGGCCACCCCGAGCCGTGGTAGCCGGTCGCCGTCATCGGAGGGCCTGCGAGCCCGGGGCGGCGGGCATGTCTCGTGGGGCAGCCGTCACCGCGCCAGTGTGGTCGATCGTGTCCGACGACGGCGACCGGTAGCGTTGGGAACGTCACCGCACCGAGGAGGCGCCAATGGCCACGCCCGAGTACCCGACGACCGAAGGCATCTGGTCGGGGGGGCGAAGGGCAGAGCCGGAGTACGAGACGGTGCGCCTGGGCACGCCGTATCCCGATGCCGTCGACTCGTTCCGGCGCGCCATGTCGGACCGGGACGACTTCGACCCTGCGGCGATCTTCTCGTGGGGCACGATGCAAGCGACGGGGGTCCTCAACACCCTCGAGGCGGTCGAGGCGCGGTTCGGCGCGGAGGGTCAGGCAGTCGTCAGGGAGGCGTTGGGTCGGGCGGGCCACGAGGCGATGACGGGTCTCATCGCAGACTCCGAGTTCCCCGGCGACGTCGACGGCGCGACGCTCGCGTCGTTCCTCGTCACCGGGATGAACACCGTCGTCTACGCCTCGCTCGAGAAACCGTGGATCGTCGATGCCGAACGGTGCGAGTTCGACATCCTGTGGTGCCCACACCAGGACCGCTACACCGCGTTCGACTGCAGGGTGCAGCGGTACTTCGTCGAGGGCATGATCGCCGCGGTCGCCGACGCCGGCTATCCCGAGCTGACCGGCTGGGTCGAGGAGCTGATCCCCGGCGGCGCCGATCGGTGCCACTTCGTCGTCGAGGCGGCGCCGGCCGGCGAGTCGGTCAACCCGTGGCACCGCTACTCCGACGAGCTCGCGGACAGAGCCCTCGTGAAGCTCGAGATGCGTGGCGAAGACGCCTGAGCATCGTGCCGAGGCCGCCCGGGCTGGCTCGCGAGCGAGCTGATAGCCTCCCCCATCCCAGCCCAGAGGCACGATGGCCGAGACAGCACCGGGTCCACCATTCCGCGCCGAGCACATCGGGAGCCTGCTGCGCCCGCGCGAGCTGACCGGCGGCTACCGGGCCCTCCGTGAGGGCTCGCTCGATCCCGACCGCTACCGGGAGCTGCAGGACCGGGCGATCCGTGACGTCGTTGCCCTCCAGGAGGAGGTCGGGCTCGAGTCGATCACCGACGGAGAGTTCCGCAGGGCGTCGTACTGGGCGCGATTCGTCGAAGCCGTCGACGGGCTCGGGGTCGCCCCTGCCGCCTTCTCCTTCCACGACGACGCCGGCGAAGAGCTCGAGTTCCTCGCTCCCCGCGTCGAGGGGCGGGTCCGTCGCAGCGAGAGCATCTCGGGAGATGAGTTCGCGTTCCTCGCCGCGACGACGAGCCGCACTCCGAAGATCACGTTGCCGTCGCCTTCGACCATGCACTTCTGGGGCGGCGCCGGTGCGTTCTCCCCGGGCAGCTACCGGGACCTCGACGAGTTCTTCTCCGACCTGGGTGCGGCGTACCGCGCCGAGATCGCAGCTCTGGCGGCCGCGGGAGCCCGCTACATCCAGATCGACGAGGTGCCCATCGCCATGCTGTGCGATCCGGACGTCCGGGACCGGGTGAGCGCATCCGGTTTCGCACCCGACGGGCTCGTCACCCACTACATCGGTGCCATCAACACCGCCGGTGCCATCAACACCGCGCTCGAGGGCCGGCCCGACACCATGACGGTCGGGATGCATCTGTGCCGGGGCAACTTCAAGGGGAAGTGGCTGTCCGAAGGCGGCTACGGCCCCGTTGCCGTCAGGCTGTTCAACGAGACCGCGGTCGACGCGTTCTTCCTCGAATACGACAGCGAACGCGCCGGCGACTTCGCACCGCTGCACGAGGTACCGCCGGGGCGCACGGTCGTCCTCGGGCTCGTCACGACGAAGAGCCCGGCACTCGAGGATCGCGACGACCTCGAACGCCGCATCGAGGAGGCGGCCCGCTTCGCTCCTCTCGATGGGCTGGCGTTGAGCCCGCAATGCGGCTTCTCGAGCGCCGTGTCTCCCAACCCGGTCACCGTCGAAGACCAGACGGCGAAGCTACGACTCGTCGTCGAGGTCGCCGCCGACGTCTGGGGCTGAGTCCACGGCCAGGGCGACCGGCGGGGAGCCGCCGTTGTGTCCCTAGCATCGCTGCCGTGCGAGTCCTGCTCGTCTCCACCTACGAACTCGGCCATCAGCCGTTCCATGTCGCTGCGCCGGCCGGCGCTCTGCGCGCTGCGGGCCACGACGTCCGCGCTCTCGACCTCGCGATCGAGCCGTTCGATCACGAGGCGGCGAACTGGGCCGAGGCCGTCGGCTTCTCGGTGCCGATGCACACCGCGATGCGGCTCGCGGTGGAGAGCGCAACGCGGGTGCGCCGCCGGAGGCCCGATCTCCCGATCTGCTTCTACGGGTTGTACGCGGTCGTCGGCCGGGATCGCATCGTCGGGCGGGTGGCCGACCACGTCATCGCCGGTGAGTACACGGGTCGTCTCGTCGCCTGGGCCGCCTCGCTCGAGCGCGCGATCCCCACCGGCGGCGCCGTCATCGACATCGGCCGGCAGGCCCCGGCGCTGCCGGCACGCGATCTCCTGCCCCCACTCGACCGTTACGCCCACTTCGTCATGGACGGCGAGCACCGGCTCGCCGGCCACGTCGAGGCGACCTCGGGTTGCAGGCACCGGTGCCGGCATTGCCCCGTGCCCACGATCTACGACGGAACGTTTCGCATCGCCGCTCCCGATGCGGTGCTCGCCGATGTGAACCAGCTCGTCGCCGCTGGGGCGGAGCACATCACATTCGGTGACCCGGACTTCCTCAACGGCCCCCGCCACGCCCGGCGAGTCGTCGACGCCGTCCATGGAGCCTTCCCGGACCTCACGTTCGACGTCACCGTCAAGGTGGAACACATCCTCGGCCACGACGACATCTGGCCGTGGCTCGCCGCTCGCGGTCTGGCCTTCGTCGTGTCGGCATTCGAGACGACGAACGACGACGTGTTGCGGATCCTCGACAAGGGCCACACGGCGGCGGATGCGGCCGCCGCGGTCGGGCTGCTTCGGGCATCGGGTGTCGAGGTCCGACCCTCGTTCCTCCCGTTCACCCCGTGGACGACGCCCACCGACCCCGCCGACCTCTTCGAGTTCATCGACGACCACGACCTGTTCGGCAGCGTGGATCCGGTCCAGCTCACCATCCGGCTGCTCGTCCCGGACGGGTCGCTGCTCTTGGCCATCACCGACATGGAGCCCTACCTCGAGGAGTACGAACCGGACCTGCTCGGGTACCGCTGGCGGGCCCGGGATCCCGATGTGGATGTCCTCCAGTCACGGCTGGCGAAGATCGCGGCCGCCGGCGCCGACGCCGGCGACGGAGCCGAGCAGATGCTGGAGGCGCTCGCCTCCGAAATCGCTGCAGTCACCGGCGTGCGAATGCCCCAGATCCCCACCGGCGC
>CAMYMC010000010.1 GCA_947259365.1 uncultured Acidimicrobiaceae bacterium
GTCGGCGGCGGCGCGATCGTCGTCGTCGTGGTGGCATCGGGCGGTGCGGTCGATAGCGGGGCCGTCGACGTCGTCGGCGCAGAGGACGTGGTGACGGGGTCCGGTTCGGAGCCCTCGTCACCGTTCCCACACGCCGTCGCCACGAGGGCGAGCACCACCGCGATCCATGCGATCTTGCGCCACATCGAGTCGACCCTTCCGTCGCCGGCAACACGTGGAACCACCGGCCGGCGTCATGTGTTCCCTGGCCGGCGGTTCAGAACTCGGTGGTGGCTTCGCGCAGATACACGACGAACTCCGTCCCGTCCTCGTCACGAACGAATCCGCCGACGTCGACGAAGCCCAGCTTCTCCACGAGGCTGCGCGCCCGGGCGTTGAACGACGCCACCGTCACTCTCAGTCGGGCCGGCCGGTATCGGTCGCGGGCGAACGCGAAGACCTGCTGTGCCACCACGGTGCCCTGGCCTTTCCCGGTGAGGTCGGGTCGCATGCCGACACCGACGTCGAGGGCGTCGTCGCCGTACTCGTACCCATGACCCGGGACCGTGGCCTCCACACCGAAACAGCAATAGCCCACCAGCGTCGCGGCCTCGTCTCGCAAGGCGAAGTAGGGCGACTCGGGGGTCAGGAACGACCCGATGGGGTCGTCGTCGTCGCCGGGGCGCACGTTGTACAGCGTGTACGGGCCGCGGTACGTCCACGAGAGGATCTCGCGAGCCGAGTCGACGTCCATGGGCTCGAACCGGTACTCCACCAGCGCATCCTCGCCGGGCTGGCCGAGGGCCGCAACGCGAGACCATGGGTATCATCCGGCCCCCCACACCAGGCGAGGCCAGCCGATCGCGACCATCCGACCCGTGCCCCGGACGCTCTTTCTGCTGGTGGCCGGGACCGCCATCCTCCTGATCTCGGCGGCACGACCCGTCGCCGAAGTGACCGTGGCCGTCTCGCCCGCGATGAGCAACGCGACCGAGGACAACGGCCAACACAAGCTCGCCCGGGCCCCTGACGGCTCGCTCTATCTCGTCTACTCGGCGCCGTCGAGCGAGGGAGGGGTCGCCTCGTCGTCCAAGTACGCGCCTGGCTCTCCGGTTGCCGAGGCGGTCTTCGTCGCCCGCTCCGACGACGGCGGCGGCACCTGGACGGTCGAGACCAGGCTCAGCCGTGAGGGTGTCGCCGCCAGGCTGGCGGCGGTCGCAGCCGGGCCCGACGGCAAGGTGCACGCCGCTTGGGTCGACTTCGAGGATGTCGGCCACGTCTGGTACGCGGTGCGGGAGAACGGCGTCTGGAGCCCCGGCGAGAAGGTGTCCCCCGGCCCGTTCTACGCGGGGTTCCCGGCGCTGGCCGTCTCCGACGACGCCGTGCACCTGCTCTGGTACGCGGCACCGCCTGACCCGGACACCCGCCACGGCTCCGCCTACAAGATCGAGCACATCTTCAACCGTGGGGACGGCTGGACCGACCCTGTGCTCGTCTCGACGAACTCACGCGACGCCCTCAACCCCGCCGTCGTCCGTGACCGCAGCGGCGTCGTTCACACCGCGTGGTACCAGCTCGGCGAGAACACCTACCTCACCCATTACGCCACGTGGGACGGGCGCGAGTGGGCGGTCCCCCGGCCCGTGTCGCCGCTCGAGGGGAACGCCACCGGGGTCGCCATGGACGTCGGCGCCGACGGCGTGGTGCATCTCGTCTGGGAGCAGGTGACCGGCGACACGCCCGGGGTGAGTTACTCGCGTCTCGCCGGCGGCTCCTGGTCCGAGCCCGAGATCCTCTCTGCGCCCGGCGGCACCGATCCGGTGGTCGCCGTCGACGGCGGCGGGCGCGTCTTCACAGTGTGGTCACGCGTCGGCGTCATCGAAGCCAGGGTATGGGAGGGTGGTTGGGGCCAGCTGACCGAGCTCGGGGCCGGAGCCCATCCCGTACCGCTCCCCGGAGATGAGCCGCTCGTGGCGTGGACGCGGCCGGCGGGCGGCGGCCACGAGATCGTGGTCGGGCCGCTCGAGGCGGCCGACGGCGCGGGCTCCGCCATCGCCATTGGTGCGATCGTCGCTGCCATCCTCGCCGTCGTACTCACCATCGCCCTGGTGTGGAGGCGTCGCCGCGCCTGACGGCTTCTGGTGCCGGTGCGGGGTCGGCGCCCGCCGACGCAGTCAGTCCGAAGCCGTCGCCGCCTCACCGATCACCGACAACCGGGGCTCGGGGAAGTGGCAGGCGACGGGGTGGCCCTGACCGCGGTCGAGGAGCTCGGGCACCTCCTCGGCGCAGAGATCCTGTGCGCGCCAGCACCGGGTACGGAACACACACCCAGACGGCGGGTCGGCAGGGCTCGGCACGTCACCGGTGAGGACGATCCGCTCCCGGGTGCGCTCGACGACGGGATCGGGCTCGGGTGCCGCCGAAAGCAGCGCCTGGGTGTAGGGATGATGCGGGTTCTCGTAGATCTGCTCCCGGGTGCCGGTCTCGACGATCTTGCCGAGGTACATGACCGACACGACGTCCGAGATGTGACGGACCACGGCGAGGTCGTGGGCGATGAACAGGTACGCGATGCCGAACTCGTCCTGGATGTCTTGGAGCAGGTTGACGATCTGGGCCTGGATCGAGACGTCGAGCGCCGAGACCGGCTCGTCGGCGACGATGAGCGCCGGCTCCAGTGCCAGCGCCCTCGCCACCCCGATCCGCTGCCGCTGCCCTCCGGAGAACTGGTGTGGGTAGCGGTTGGCGTGCTCGGGGTTGAGCCCGACTCGCTCCAAGAGCGCCTCGGCGCGCTCCCGCCGCTCGTCCGGGTTGTACATGTCGTGGACGACCCACGGCTCGGAGACGATGTTGCGCACCGTCATCCGGGGATTCAGCGATGCGAACGGGTCCTGGAAGATGATCTGCATGTCGCGGCGCATCTCCCGCATGCTCTGCTTGCCGAGCGCGGTGACGTCGACACCCCGGAACGTCACTCTCCCCGACGTCGGCTCGTGGAGGCGCAGGATGGCTCTGCCCGCGGTGGACTTGCCGCACCCCGACTCGCCGACGAGGCCGTGGGTCTCGCCCGCGTTGACCTCGATGCTGATGCCGTCGACGGCCTTCACGTCGCCGATGTGGCGCTTGAAGAAAATGCCCTGTGTGAGCGGAAAGTGCTTGACGAGGTCCTCGACGACGAGGAGGGGCTCCCGGCCCACGGGGTCGAGTTCGCGCAGCTGGTCGCGATCAGTCACGGATCTCCTCCGCCCGGTGACAGGCCACCTCCCCGGGAAAGCCCTCGATGCGCCGGAGGTGCGCGACCTCGTCGCGGCACCGGTCGACGGCGTGGGGGCACCTTGGGTGGAAAGGACAGCCGGAGGGGACGTTCACCAGCGACGGCGGCGCCCCGGTGATGGGAACAAGCCTCTCGTCGACTCCGATGAGCCGGGGCACGGAGTTCATGAGCCCGTGAGCGTAGGGGTGCGCCGGTGACGCGTAGAAGTCGTCCGCCTTGCCCTTCTCCATGATCCGACCTGCGTACATGAGTTGGATCCTGTCCGAGACAGACGCCACCACACCGAGGTCGTGGGTGATGAGGATGAGGCCCATGTTGTTCTGTTTCTGGAGGTCGGCGAGGAGCTCCATGATCTGGGCCTGGACGGTCACGTCGAGGGCGGTGGTGGGCTCGTCGGCGATGAGAATCGTCGGGTTGAGGGCGAGCGCCATCGCGATCATGACCCGCTGGCGCATGCCCCCGGAGAACTGATGGGGGAAGTCGCCGACCCGGCGTCTCGCCTCGGGGATCCTGACGAACTCCATCAACTCGATGGCCCGCTCCTTCGCCTCCTTGCGGCTCAGGCCGCGGTGCACCCGGAACATCTCGCCGATCTGGAAGCCGACCGAGTAGACGGGGTTGAGCGAGGTGAGCGGGTCCTGGAAGATCATCGAGATCTCCTGGCCCCTGACGCGGCGCCGGTCCGATTCGGAGAGGTGCTCGAGGTTCTGTCCCCGGTAGCTGATCGACGTTGCCGTCACCTTCCCCGGCGGGGTCGGAACGATGCCCATGATCGCCTGGGCGGTGACGCTCTTGCCGCTGCCCGACTCACCGATGATCGCCAGCGTCTCACCGGCAGCGAGCGTGAGCGAGGCGTCGGAGACGGCCTTGACGACGCCGGCGTCGGTATCGAAGACGACCGAGAGGTTCTCCACCTCGAGCAAGGTCTCGCCCACCTCTGGGCGTTCTGTCCTGATGTCGAGCACTGTCACCTTGTCCGCCATTACCTCAGTCGGGGATCCAGGGCGTCCCGAACCACGTCGCCGAGGAGCAGGAACCCCAGCACGGTCAGCGACAGAGCAACGCCCGGGAAGAACAGGAGGTGCGGATCGGTGAGGATCCGCGTCTGAGCGGTGTTGATCATGAGCCCCCACGAGATCGCGGGCAGCTGGAGCCCGACACCGAGGAACGACAGCGTCGCCTCGGCGGCGATGACGCCGCCGATGGCGATCGTCGCGTAGACGATGGTGGGGGCGATTGCGTTCGGGACGACATGGCGGACGAGGATTCGCCCATTGCTGGCCCCCAGGGCGCGCGCCGCCTCGACGTAGTCCTGCCCCCTCGCCTGGATGACCGAGGCACGGAAGATCCGCGACAGCGTCGGCCACCCGAACACGCCGAGCACGAGTAAGACGTGGCCCAGGTTGCGGCTCCCCGGCGTTGCGATCGCGTTGAGAAAGAGGATGGCGATGACGAGGAACGGCATGGCGAAGAGGATGTCGACGAACCGCGAGATCGTCTGGTCGACGGCGCCCCCGTAGAAGCCAGAGATGCCTCCGAGGAGCACCCCCAGGATGCCGGCGAGGATCGTGACGCCGAGCCCGATGATGATCGAGACGCGGGCGCCGTAGATGACTCGGGCGTAGTAGTCGCACCCTTGGACATCGGTGCCGAACCAGTGCTCCCGCGACGGCCGGAGCCGGTCCTGGAACTCGCCGGCGTCGTCGCGCAGCCTGCAGTCGGTGGGGTCGTGGGTCGCAGGCGACGGGGACACGAACACCTGGGGGACGATCGCCATGACGGTGAACAGCGTGATGAGCCCGACGGCGATCCAAAACACGACGCGGCGGCGCAACTGGATCCAGGCGTCTCCCCACAGCGAGGCAGCCCGTTCCAGCCCTTCGACCTCGCCTTCGACAGCAGCTTCGACTGTGGCATAGGCCTCCTCGGTGCCGATGTCGTGCTCGGTCGAGTAGTCGCGATCACCCGACTCGGCGTGGCCGTCGCGGAAGTCGACGTCACTCATATCGGATCCTCGGGTCGAGGGCGGCATACAGCAGGTCGATGAGGAGACTGATGACCAGGAAGATGATGACGGCGGCAAGGGTGAAGCCGACGACGATGGCGTTGTCCCGCTGGCCGATGGCGCGCACGAGTTGGAAGCCGACGCCGGGGATGCTGAAGACGGTCTCGGTGACGATCGCACCCCCCATGAGGAACGCGAAGTCGATGCCGATGAACGTCACAACCGGGATGAGCGCGTTGCGGAGGCCGTGGCGGCCGACGACGCGGGTCGACCGCAGGCCCTTGGCCTGTGCCGTCTTGATGTAGTCGGCCCGCAGCGTCTCGACGAGGCTGGTGCGGGTGAGGCGGGCGATGTAAGCGAGGGAGAGGGCGGCGAGGACGAAGGCCGGAAGGATGTACGAGTAGGCGCCCTCGTTGAGACCGGCTACCGGGAACCAGTCGAGTTGCACGCCGAGCATCGTCTGCGCGGTGAAGCCGAGGACGAAGACCGGGATGGACACCACCAACGTGGTCGTGACAAGGACAAGCTGATCGATGAACTTGTCCTTTCGCAAGGCGGCGAGGATCCCGGCGACGATGCCGATCAGGATCTCGATCGCAACGGCGAGGATGGCGAGGCGGGCCGTGTTGGGGAACGCGTCGGCGAAGATCGAGTTCACGGAGCGGCGCCGCAGCACTGACTCCCCGAGGTCGAAGTCGGTGACGAGGCCCTGCATGTAGAAGCCGTACTGCTTCCACACGGGCTCGTCGAAGTGGTAGCGCTCCTCGAGGGTGCGGCGGAGGTTCTCCGGCAGCTCGCGCTCGCCGCCGAAGGCCGACACCGGGTCTCCGGGCAGGAGAAACCCGGCGAAGAAGATGATGATGCTCGCCCCGATGAATGTCGGGATGATGAGGAGAATCCGTCGGAGGATGTAGCGGAACACGGCGCGGGCACACTAGTAGAAGAAGGAGCCCCGGGGTCTCCCGGGGCTCCTTCAATCAGTCGTATCTCGAAGGTATCGATCAGCCTCCGACGACGACGTTCTCGACCAGCGTGAAGCCGAAGTCGGTGTAGACCACGTTCGACACTCGCTCGGTGTGGACCCCACGGGCGAGTCCGAACACGATCGGGATCACCGGGATCTGGTCACCGGCGATCCGCTGGGCCTCCTCGAGGAAGGGGATTCCCTCTTCCTCGGTCTCGGCGATGATCGCTGCGTCCAGCGCCGCATCAAGGTCGGCATCCGAGAAGCCCGTCAGGTTGTCCCCGGAGTCGCTGTGATACAGCGGCCCCAGGAAGTTGTATGCCGACGGGTAGTCCCAGCCCCATCCGAGGCGGAACGGGTCGGTCACCGGGTCGTCCCCGAAGAGGAAGTCCAGGTACGCGGCCCACTCCAGGCCCTCGAAGCTGACGGTGATGCCGAGGTTGCGGGTCCAGTCGTTGGCCACGGCCTCGACCCACTCCTCGTGGCCCGCGCCCGAGTTGAAGCGGATGGTCAACGCGTCACCGGGAACACCCCCGGCCGCATCGAACATCGTCTTGGCCTCTTCTGGGGCGTAGCGGCACCACGGGCAGGCATCGAGCACGGCACCGTTGGCCACCGGGGGCACGAAGCCGTTGGCGGCGGTCCGGCCGACGAGGATCCGCTCAGCGATCGCCTCACGGTCGGTCGCCATGACCAGGGCCCTGCGGATGTCGACATTGTCGAACGCGATGGCCGGCAGCCCGACGTACGTGAACGATCCGGTCGACTGCTCGAGGAAACGGTCACCGAACTCGACCCGGGCTCCGTCGACCTGCTCATCCGGAACACCGAACATGACATCCAGCGTCCCGTCCTGGACCTGCTGGAAGGCAGCGTCCTGGGTGGAGAGGATCCTCCACTCGACGGTGTCGGGCAGACCCAACTCGCCGTAGTAGTCCTCGTTACGCTCGGTGAAGATGCCGACGTCGTGCTCCCACTCCCTCGTCATCTGGTACGGACCGTTGCCGACGGGCATCTCCCGCCAGGCATCCGGGTCGGCTTCGACGACCTCTTTCGGCACCGGTGAGAACACCGGGTGCGCCAGGATCTTCGGCAGCAGCGCGTTCGACGCCTCGAGCGTGACCTCGAGCGTCGTGTCGTCGACGGCCACGATGCCGGGGACGAGCTCGTCGCCCACGGTGCCGGTGCCGTCGCCGCCGTTGATCTCGGCCCAACCGACGATGCCGGCGATCTCGCCGTGGTAGGAGACACGCGACGCCAGATCGGGATCGGCGGCGCGGCTCCAGCCGTAGACGAAGTCCTCGGCAACGACCTGGCGGCCGTTGGTGAAGGTCACATCGTCACGCAGGTTGAACGTCCATACGGTCTTGTCGTCGTTGGCCGACCAGTCCGAAGCGACACCGGGGATCACTGCTCCGCCGGCGGGTGAGTACAGCGTGAGGCCGTCGAAGAGCGTGCGCGCTACCTCGAACCCCTCGGAGTCCTGCACCAACTGCGGATCGATGAACGGCGGCTCGGCGATGTAGACCGACAGGTCGCCACCACCCACAGCCTCCGGTGGTTGTGTCACCGGGGGTGCGGTGGTCGTCGCTCCGGCCGTCGTCGCCGGTGCCGCCGTCGTCGTGGCGGCCGTCGTGGCTGGCGCTGCAGTCGTCGTCGCCGCGTCATCGTCGTCGCCGCAGGCGGCGGCGACGAGCGTGAAGACCGCGAGGACGGCGAGCAGGCGCCATCGGAATTTCGTGGAACTCAAAATGCTTACTCCTCCATCTCGAAGATAAGCCTCAGGGAAGGCCCGGACGGTCGCCGGGCCGGATGCAAGGCTACCCAAGGCCCGCGCGCCGTGCAACATCAGACGAGCTCTCCGCCCGCCTCTGTGCCGGCCCCGCCGGACGCCGATTCGCCGCCTCGCGCCGCCTTGGGGGAAGACGTTCGAGCGAGGCGTCCGGCGGTTCGCGCCGCCAACGTGGGCAGCTCGAGGCCGGGCTGTCTCCGTCAGCCCGTGAGGTACCACTCGGCGGCATTCCACGTGGCCCCGGGGCCGCTCACCGTCCTCCCGATCCCGGTCACGACCGCAGGACGGTGCACGCTGAGCTCGATCCGCTGGTAGAGCGGGACCATGACGAGGTTGTCGGCGAGGAGCGACTCGGCTTCGGCGAGCAGCGGGACGATGGCAGCCGGGTCGAGCGTCTCGTTCATCGTGTCTCGCACCGCCGCAAACGCCGCGGTGGACTCGTCCTGGACGGAGGAGTCCTCGGTCCCCCAGCGGTAGTAGTTGAGACCGAGCGGAGGTGAGCGCTCGGGGTCGAACACGTTGACGATGCTGAGCAGACCCAACGCTCCCGGGCCGCGGGCTACCCACGCCCACGCGGCGAGATCCCACGAGCCCGTCCGCAGGGTCTCTTCGATGAACTCGGAGTCGTCTTCCAGGGTGACCTCGACGTCGATCCCGACCTCACCGAGCATCTCGCCGACCGCCGCGGCCAACGCCACCCGTGCCTCCTCGCCGGCGGTCGTCGTGAACGAGGCGACGATCTCGTCGACGCCGGCCTCGGCTTTGACCTTCTCGACCAGCTCTCGTGATCGGTCCGGATCGTAGTCGTACTGGGACCACGCTCCGGTCGACAGCTCCGGGGCAAACACGTCGACGAACGAGTCGATCGGCCGCAGCCTTCCCGGCGAGATCTCGTCGACCAGCCGGTCCCGGTCGAGGGCGTGGGCCACGGCGCGGCGGTAGTCGAGGAAGGGATTGAGCGAGGCGGTGTTCCGGTCGAGACGCCCGGGGCCGAACTGAAAGCCGATGTGCTCCCACCCGGGAGCCGCCACGGTCTCGACAACGCCTCCCGCCTCCTCGATCCGGGAGAGCTCGTCGGCAGTGCCCCGCGTCCCGACGAGGTCGATGACATCGACGTCCCCGCCGAGGAACAGGTCGATGAGCGACGAGCCGGGCGCCGGAACCCGCATCTCGACGCCATCGAGGAAGGGCAGTGGCTGACCCGTCTCCCCATCCGTCCTCCAGTAGTTGTCGTTCCTCGAAAAACGAAGCAGCCGCCCTGGGATCCACTCCTCGAACACGAACGGCCCCCCCGAGACCCACGTGGTCGTGTTCCAGTCGTCAGTGAACGACGTTCCCTCCACGTCGTGCTTGGGAAGGATCACATCGAAGAGGAGCTGGTACTGGATCGTCGGGATCGCCAGGGTGTACTCGAACGTCTTGCCGTCTGCCGAGTACGAGATGATGTCCTCGTAGACGCTCGTGTCGACGTTGTTGGAGGGGTCGAGGATCGTCTCGAGGGTGAATTCGAGGTCGGAGCCGGTGATCGGCGTCCCGTCCGACCACACCGCCTCCTCCCGGATCACGTAGCGCACGGTGAGCGTTCCGTCGGCGCCGAGGGTTGCCCCGTCGTTCTCCATCGTGGGAAGCGTCTCGACGACGTCGGGCACCAGTTCGTTCGTCATCGCGTCGACCTTGGACACGCCCGCCCACCACAGCTGGCCGATGAGCTCGAGGACGAGTCCCCGTCTCGCGCCTCCGGGGATGAGTGGGTTCAGCGTCTCCGGCTCCTGTTCGATGCCGAACGCCACGACCCCGCCGCTCGGTTTCAGAGGATCGGCGGTCGTCGTTGTGACCACCGTCGTCGTCGGCGCCGCCAGCGTCGTGGTCGTGGACGAGGTGGTCGTGACCGTCGTCGCCGCGGTCGGCGCTGCCGTCTCGGGGCTGCTCGTGGACGTGCAGGCGGTTGCGAGGAGCGCCACGACGACGGCGGGGAACAGGCTGCGGTGCGCGGCGGAAGCTCGCGGCATCACGCTGGGCCGATCACGGGGTCGGGAAGCACCCCGGGTCCGCGATCATCGCCAGAGCCACGTCAGCCACAGCGTCGTCAGGCCGAAGACGACGGACGTGATAACCGTGATCCGGTCGAGGTTCCGTTCCACGATCGTGGCGCCCGTCGGACCGGCACCACCGAACCCGCCACCGAACATGTCGGACAGGCCTCCGCCCCGCCCGGCATGGAGCAGGATGAGGAAGATGAGGCCGAGCGACACGATCGCGTGGAATGCAGCAACGATTCCGGCTATGACGAACCCTTTCTCACATCGAGCCCACCATGTGGCGGGCCCGGCCGGGGAGTATGGGACCTCACCCGCGCGCCCGCAAGTCTAGGGGTGCCGTGGCCGTTGAAGGAGCATCGCCACGTAGCCGGATCCCAGCGTGACGCCCGCCATTCCTCCGTCAACCTCCAGATGCCTGGGCGGCGACCGCGGCCGCCGCGGCCGCGACCGCCTCCGCATCGCCGAGGTACTCCGAGGAGAGGGGGCGGAGGTCATCGTCCAGCGCGTAGACGAGCGGGACCCCAGTCGGGATGTTGAGGGCGGGGATCTCCTCGTCTGAGACGCCGTCGAGGTGCTTGACGAGGGCCCGAAGGCTGTTGCCGTGGGCAGAGACGAGCACCCGCTTGCCATCGCGAATGTCGGGCACGATCGCGTCGTACCAGTAGGGCAGCATCCGCTCGACGACGTCCTTCAGGCACTCCGCGGCCGGCAGCAGCTCGGGGGGCATCCACGAATACCGGGCATCGTGACGGGGATGGCGCTCGTCGTCGGGCTCGAGAGCTGGCGGGGGCACGTCGTAGCTGCGGCGCCACTCGTGGACCTGCTCTGCACCGTGGAGCTCTGCCGTCTCCTTCTTGTTGAGTCCCTGGAGCGCCCCATAATGACGTTCGTTGAGCCGCCAGTGCTTCCGCACCGGGATCCAGCCCGAGCCCATCTCGGCGAGGGTGAGGTCGAGCGTGTCGATCGCTCGCCGCAGCACCGACGTATGAGCAACGTCGAAGACGTACCCGCCGTCGCTGAGCAGGCTGCCGGCGGCCCTGGCCTCCTCGATCCCCTGCGGCGACAGGGCAACGTCGGTCCAGCCGGTGAAGAGGTTCTCCCTGTTCCAGACGCTCTCACCGTGACGGAGCAAGACCAGCGTCGTCGTCATGGCTCCAGTGTGCCACGTCAGACACGCCCCGGGGAAGCGACGGTGCCGCCGTATCAGATCTTCGAGAGCTGGAACCGGCGGGGCTGCCACCTCGGGGTGCGGAGGCCGTGCCAGGCGTTGGCGGTGATCCGGGCCTCGCTCTCCTCACGCAGCGACAGCAGACCCTCGTGCATGGCACCGGCGCGGCGGATCGACGTCCCGAGGACGTCCCGAGCCGCCGCATCGGCCTCGTCGGCGCTCACGGCGTCGACGACGAGCTCGACCTCGAGCGTTGCGGTTGTGAGGTCGCCGGTCAGGTTCCACTCGACGATCTCGGGCCGTGCCTCGAGGTGCTCGCACACCGCGTCGACGTGCGCCCGCAGCTGATCGAGCTCACCCTCCCAGCCGATGCGCCGGAGCACCTTGAACTCCATCGCCACGTAGAACGACATCGTTCTATCCATTTCCAGGTCCCCCTACCGTGGCTTCCTGGACCCGTGAACACTCTATTCCGGCTCGGGGGCCGGAGGGAATGGTGCGACCGGCCCATTGTGGGCTGGGCGGCTCACATCCAGTAGCGGACGACGGAGGCAAACGTGTCGGGGTCGAGCGACGCCCCCCCGACGAGCGCTCCATCGATGTCGGGTTTCGCCATGAACGAAGCGATGTTCCCCGGATTCACCGAACCGCCGTACAGGATGCGGATCGTGTTCGCCGCATCACCCCAGTGCTCCCCGATCGTCGTTCGGATGAGGCTGATGACCTCGGCGGCGTCGTCGGGATCTGCCGTGCGACCCGTTCCGATCGCCCAGATCGGCTCGTAGGCAACCACGATCGAAGCGACGGGAGCGGCCGCCACGCCGGCGAGGCCGAGCCGAACCTGAGACGCGACCCGGTCCGCGGTGTGGCCCTCGTCACGCTCTGCCTCTGTCTCGCCGACACAGAGGATCGGCGTCATGTCGTGAGCGATGACCGCCTTGACCTTGCGGTTCACGTCGCTGTCCTGCTCTCCGCAGATCTGCCGACGCTCGGAATGCCCGACGATCACGTAGGACACCGAGAGCTTGGCGAGCATCCCTGGGGAGATCTCGCCGGTGTACGCACCCGATTCCTCGTAATGGCAGTCCTGGGCACCGAGGATGAGCCGGAGGTGATCGGCCTCGATGACCGTCTGCGCCGAGCGCAGCGCCGTGAATGGCGGGCACACGACGACATCGACACGGTCGTGGTCGGCGACGTCGAGGCGGTAACTGAGCTTCTGCACCATCTGGATCGCGTCGAGATGCGTTGCATTCATCTTCCAGTTGCCTGCGATCAGGTCCTTGCGCATGGTCTATCTGCTTTCTCGCTCCGCCCATCTCACCAGCGCCGCCAGCCCGGGGAGCTCCTTGCCCTCGAGCAGCTCCAGGCCGGCCCCGCCGCCGCTCGACACGTGGTCGACGTCGCCGTCGACTCCCAGCATCCGCAGCGCCGCGACCGAGTCCCCGCCTCCGACGACGGTGTAGCCCCCGCAGCGGGCAACCGCCGAGGCGACTCCGGCCGTGCCATCGCGAAACGCCTCCCACTCGAACACGCCCATCGGCCCGTTCCAGAACACGCTTGCCGCCGACTCGATGACGCTGCCGAACCGGGCCACGGTCTCGGGGCCGATGTCGAGGCCCATCATGCCGTCGGGGATAGCCCGAGCCGGCGCGACGCGGTGGGCAGCGTCGGAGGCAAAGCCGTCGGCGACCACGACATCGTCGGGGAGCACGATCCGGCCTCCGAGCTCGGAGCGGAGCAGCCGGGCGACCTCCGGGATCATCTCCTCCTCGACGAGGGAGGTTCCGACCTGGTAGCCGGCGCCGGCCAGCAACGTGAAGCACATGCCGCCGCCGAAGAGCATGAGATCCACGCGGCCGAGGAGGTGCTCGATCACCCCGAGTTTGTCGGACACCTTGGCGCCGCCCAGCGCCACGACGTACGGCCGGTCGGCATCCTCGAGCAGGGAGCCGAACGCGGCCACCTCGGCCTCGAGAAGCCTGCCCGCCGCCGAAGGGAGGATGCGGGCGACGCCGACGGTCGAGGCGTGCCCCCGGTGCGCCGAGCCGAACGCATCGAGCACGAATGCGTCGGCCAACGAAGCAAGAGCGGCGGCGAGCGCCGGATCGTTCGCCGTCTCACCCGGCTCGAAGCGCGTGTTCTCGAGGAGGACGACGGACTCGCCGGGGGCCTCCACGGCGGCCCTCGCCGCCTCACCTGCGACCGTGTCCACCTTCTCGACGTCGAAACCACCCAGGGCGGCGAGACGGCGAGCTACGGGATCCATCGCGAACGCCCGATCGGGACCTGCGGGCCTGCCGAGATGGCTGCAGACGACGACCCGGGCCCCGGCAGCCCGGAGCTCCTCGATCGTCGGCAGGCTCGCCAGGATCCGGAAGTCGTCCGCGACCTCCCCGGCAACGAGCGGAACGTTGAGGTCGGCCCGCACGAGCACGGTCGTTCCGCCGACCTCGAAGCTGTCGAGGGTCGGGAGCCGGACCACTCAGGAGCCGAGCTTCCGGACGAGATCGACGAGCCGGCTCGAATAGCCCCATTCGTTGTCGTACCAGCCGAAGACCTTCACCATCCTCTTGCCGGACGACATCGTGAACTCGCCGTCGACGATGCACGAGTGTGGATCGCCGACGATGTCGGTCGACACGATGGGGTCTTCGGTGTACCGCAGGATGCCCTTCATCGGGCCGTCGGCGGCGTGGCGGAAGGCGGCGTTCACCTCGGCGACGGAGGCGTCGCTCTCGAGGCTGACGACGAGGTCGGTGATGGAGCCGTCGGGTACCGGCACCCGGAGTGCCTTGGCCTCCAGCCTGCCCTCGAGGGCCGGCATCACCTTGCCGACCGCGGAGGCGGCGCCCGTCGAGGTGGGGATGATGTTCGCCGCCGCCGCCCGGCCGCGACGTGCATCCTTGTGGGGCAGGTCGAGGATCCGCTGGTCGTTCGTGTAGGCATGGACGGTGGTAAACATGCCCCGGTCGATCCCGAAGGCGTCGTGGAGCACCTTTGCCATCGGCGCGACGCAGTTCGTCGTGCACGACGCGTTGGAGATGACCTTGTGCGTCGCCGGGTCCAGCTCGTCGTCGTTCACGCCGAGGACCACCGAGATGTCGGCATCCCCGCAGGGCGCGCTGATCACGACGTGACCGGCTCCGGCCTCCAGATGCTTCGAGGCTCCCGCATGGCTCGTGAAGATCCCCGTCGACTCGATGACGACGTCCACGCCGAGATCCCCCCAAGGCAACATGGCGGGGTCGCGCTCGGCAAACACCTTGAACCGATCACCGTCGACGTCGAGGTCACCGTCTTGGATCTCCACGCTGCCGCCGAACCGACCGTGAACCGAGTCGTTCTTGAGGAGGTAGGCGAGGGTGTCCGCGCTCGTGAGGTCGTTCACCGCGACGATGTCGAACCCGGCATCTCCCTGCTTCGCGGCGCGAAAGAAGTTCCGCCCGATCCGCCCGAAGCCGTTGATCGCTACCTTCATGTGATCGCCCCTCCTGGGTCGAGTTCGTTCGAGGCCAGACGAGCCAGCACTGCGGCGAGTCTGGCCGGGTCGTGCCGGGGCCATTCCGCGGCGGGATCCACGACGTCTGCGAGCGCCACGTCCACGCCGTACGTCTCGACCACCCCCGGTTCGACGACCAGCGCCTCGAGTGGGGGGTCGACGGTCACCTCGGCCTGGTTGGCGACGATTGTACTCGGCTGCCTGACACCGGTGATCTCGAGCAGCGCGTGGAGATGGTCGGCGCAGTCCATCCCCAGCGTCTCACCGTCCTGAGTGATGAGGTTGGCGACGTAGACGAGCCGGGCCTGCGACGCGTTGATCGCGTCGACGATGCCCGGCACCACGAGCGCTGCCATGATCGACGTGTAGAGCGATCCCGGGCCCAGGACGATCTGGTCGGCGGCGGCGATGGCTGCCAATGCCCGACCGCTCGCCTCCGCGTCGCCGGGGACGACGGCGAGCTCCTCGATCCGTCCGCGGCTGAGCGCGATCGCCACCTGGCCCTCGACGGTCTCACCGTCGACCCGGGCCGTGAGCTTGAGCCGCGCCGCGGCGGCCGGCACGACGGACCCGACCGACCCGAGAATGGACTCCGCGGCGAGTAGCGCCCTCTCGAAATCACCTTCCACGTCCGAGAGCGCCGCCAGGATGAGGTTGCCCAGCGAATGCCCCTCGACATCGGCCCCGCCGAATCGGTACTCGAAGAGCCGGCGCCACACCGAGCCGGCTGGAGTGAGGGCGAGCAGACACTGGCGAATGTCTCCCGGCGGCGGGATGTCGAGACCGGGGGCCAGGCGCCCGGAAGATCCGCCATCGTCGGCGACCGTCACGATCGCGGTGATCGCTGATGCGTACCGAGTCACCGCCCGCAGGGCCTGAGCAAGCCCGTGCCCGCCCCCGATCGCGACCACGCGCGGCCCGTCGACCTCTGAGGCCGACCGCTCCATGAGCGCGTCGGGGGCGGTGTCGAGAGACGGGACGCGCTCGCTCACACCCGGTCCCCGTCCCCGACATCCCGGTGACGCAGGTTCACGTCGACGTCGGTTGCTGCGAGCCGGCCGGCGATCTCCTCCGCGATGACGACGCTCCGGTGGCGGCCTCCGGTGCATCCGACCCCGATCGTCAAATAGGCCTTTCCCTCCGCCTCGTACCTGGGAATGAGGAACGCGAGGAGACCGGCGACGCGCTCCATGAACTCGGCCGCTGCCGGCTCTGCCATGACATGGTCGCGGACGGCATCATCCCGGCCCGTCTGACTCCGAAGCTCGGGTATCCAGTGGGGATTGGCGAGAAAGCGGACGTCGAAGAGGAGGTCGATGACCCGCGGCACGCCGCGCTTGAATCCGAACGAGGTGACGTCGACCCGCATGCGACGCGACGGGATGTCCGCGGCGAAGGCTTCCTCGAGACGGCCCCTCAGCTCGTGCACGTTGGTGCCCGTCGTGTCGACGATGACGTCGGCCTGACCCCTGATCTCCTCGAACGCCTCCCGCTCGGATGCGATCTTCTCCGCGAGGTTCCCCTCCCGGACCGGGTGGGTGCGCCGCGTCTCCTCGAAGCGGTCGATGAGCGTCTGGTCGTCGGCGTCGAGGAACAGGACCGTGGTGCGCACGCCGCGGCCGAGGAGGCCGATGACCGCCGTGTCGAGGTCGGCAGCGGTCAGGCCGCCGCGGGTGTCGACGACGACGGCGGTCTTCTGCGTCTGCCCCTCCGGCACGCCAATACGGTCCACGAGATCCACGATGAGGCCCGGGGGCAGGTTGTCGACGACGAAATAGCCGACATCCTCGAGCACGTTGGCCGCCGTCGACCGGCCCGCCCCCGACATGCCGGTGACGATGACGACTCGCGACTCAGCCACGCTTCGATTCCAGTGCGAGCAGATAGCGCTTCATCTCGACCCCGCCGGCGTACCCGCGCAGGCTCCCGTCGGAACCGACGACCCGATGGCACGGTATCAGAGGAGCGACCGGGTTCCGTGCCATCGCCGCCCCCACGGCGCGGGCAGCCCCAGGGCGCCCGGCGCGGCCGGCCAGGTCCGAGTAAGAGACGGTGGCACCGGCCGCCACCTCCAAGAGCGCGGTGTAGATGCGTGCCTGCAGCGGCGTCGTCGTCGCCGTCGCCGCAATGGAGTCGATCCGGGGAAGGGGACCCCGACCGGCCCAGTACTCCTCGAGGCACCCGGCGAGCTCTGCAGCGGGTCCCCTCCGCACGTGCTGCCCGGGCGGAGACGCCGTCCCGGGAAGACCCGCCTGGACGAGGGCGTCGCCGGCGAAGCGAAGCCACCCGGTGCCGAGCGCCGTGTCGTAGGTCGCGACGCGGGCAGTCATCGGTGCAGGGCCTCGTACAACTCGATCGCGACCGCATCGGGCACGACCTCGGCCAGCTGGTCGATCTCCGCGGAGCGCATCCGCTTCAGCGAGCCGAACCTGCGGAGAAGTGCCTTCTTCCGCGTCGGCCCGACCCCCGGCACGGCGTCGAGCAGCGAGTCGACCATCCGCTTGCCCCGCAGGGTCCGGTGATACGCAACGGCGAAGCGGTGCGCCTCGTCGCGCACACGTTGGATGAGATACAGCGCAGGCTCGCCCCGGGGAATGACGAGCGGCTCGGAATGCCCGGGGCGATAGACCGCTTCGAGGCGCTTGGCGAGGCCCACTGCCGCGATGTCCAGACCGAGCTCGTCGAGCACGGCGACAGCGCGTCCGAGCTGACCCGCTCCGCCGTCGACGACGACGAGCGACGGCGGGTAGGCGAATCTGCCCCGTTCCTCCACGGGCAGATCGCGTTCGGCGAGGTAGGCGGTGAAGCGCCGCCGCAGGACCTCCTCCATCGCAGCGAAGTCGTCCTGGGCCTCCACCGTTTTGACCCGGAACCTGCGGTAGTCGGACTTCTTCGGCAGCCCATCCTCGAACACCACCATCGACCCGACCGTGTCCGTGCCCTGGATCGTTGAGATGTCATAGCACTCGATGCGGAGCGGAGCCCTCGCCAGGCCGAGCTGTAGCTGGAGGCTCCGCAGGTCGCGCGCCCGCGCGTTGTGGTCCGAGGCGCGCTTGAGGCGATGCCGGGAGAACTCCTCCATCGCGTTGGCCCGGGCGGTCTCCATGAGCCGGCGCTTCGCTCCCCGCAGCGGCACCCGCAGCGACACCTTGGTGCCCCTGCGGAGGGCGAGCCACTCGGTCCAGACATCGGGGTCCTCGGGCAGCTCCTGGACGAGCACCTCGCGCGGTGGTCGCTCGTCTCCGTAGAGCTGGCCGATCATGACGCCGACGAGCTGGGGAGTGGTGACGTCCTCGACCCGGTCGAGCACCGTCGTCTTGCGACCGGTGACCCGGCCGCGAGTGATGTTGAGCACCACGAGGACGACTTCGAGATCGTCCTCCTCGAACGCGATGAGGTCGAACGTGTCCCTTCGCTGGGTCACGAGCTCCTGGCGGGCGAGCGCCCGCTTCACTGCGGCCAGCTGGTCGCGAATCCGGGCCGCCCGCTCGTACTCCTGGGCAACCGCCGCCGCCTGCATCTCCTCCTCGAGGCGCCCGGTGATGTCCTCGCTGTCGCCGGCGAGGAACGCGGCGAGCCCGTCGACGTGGCGCTGGTAGGTCTCGGCGTCGACCTCGCCGACACACGGTCCCGCGCATCGCTCGATGTGGAACAGCAAACACGGTCGTCCCAACGCCTCGTGGGTCCGGAACTTGCTGTCCGTGCAGCTCCGGATCGGGAACGTCCGCAGCAGCAGATCCCGCGTCTGGCGGATCGCGTACGCGTGTGCATATGGACCGAAGTACTGGACACCCTTGCGCCGTCTGCCGCGCATGACGGACACCCGCGGCCACTCCTGATGCCGAGTCAGGGCGAGATACGGGAAGCTCTTGTCGTCGCGGAGGCGGATGTTGAACCGGGGCCGGTGCACCTTGATGAGGGAGTACTCCAGCATGAGGGCCGCCACCTCGTTGTCGGTGACGATCCATTCGACCGAGTCGGCGTGTTCGACCATCGCTCGCGTCCGGACCTCGAGGTCGCGGGCGAAGTAGTTGGCGAGACGCTTGCGGACGCTCTTCGCCTTTCCCACGTAGAGCACAGCGCCCGCCGGGTCACGGAAGAGATAGACACCGGGCGCATCGGGAACGGAGCCGGAGGGGGGCCGACGCAGCATGGCGCGTCGATGTTACGCGACGCCCCCCGGTCCCCCGACGCTGGGGATGCAGATCAGGACGCGTCTGCGAGCGATCGAGACTTGCGGAGGTCGAGGAGATGGTCGATGCAGTCCGGCGTCTCGACCGGGACCGCCTCGGTCTGGAGAGAGACGACCTCGTCGACCGTCATCCATTCCGGAGGCGAATCGTGCACGTCGACCTCGGGAAGCTCCATCTCCACCTGATCCGCGGAGTCCGCGGTGACGCAGCCCCACACGGTGCCGCTGCCGTACTCGAACGCGACGAGGTAGGTGTCCATGTGATCCTCTCTCGGACGTGTTGCCCACTGGTGAACATCGGCACCGACGTGGCGGGTCTTGAGCCGGCGCCGCGGATCGTCACGGGCCACGGCGCCAGCGGGCGCCCAGCATCCTGGGGAGCTGTTCCTGGCCCGCCAGCGCCGGGCTGCGGGCGACGGCCCGCTCGCTCAAACCCCGCTCGTCGAGATGTTCCAGCCACCACCCGGCGTCCGCCGCCGCCGTCAGCAGCAGCGACATCGGCCGGTGGTGGAACGTGACCGACGCCGGGCCCACCGGTTCGGGACCGACTGCAGAGGTGAAATACGGGCCCCACCGCCAGAGCACCTCTCCGTCCCGGTCGTCGACGATCGGCCCGGCGCCGGGTGCCGTGTAGGCCGGATGGTTGCCGATCACGACGAGCCACCCGCCGGCAGCGACGACTCTCCCCAGCTCGGCGAACAACGATGCCACGTCGGACACGTGCTCGAGCACGAACACGGCGAAGGCCCCGGCCACGGTGTCGTCGCGCAGCCAGCCGAGCCCGGGGAGGGCGCATCGCACGACAGGTCCGGCGCGGCGAGCCGCACCGAGCAGGGACCCGGATGCGTCACACCCCACGACTCGCGCCGGGTGAAGGCGGCGCATCGCCTGGCCCTCCCCGCACCCGACATCGAGCAGCGGGCCGGTCGTGTCGGGAATCAGCGACTCGAGCCACGGAAGGACCTCCTCGGCGTAGATCGGGTCGCGGCTCCCCTCTTCGATCCACCAGGCGGCGAGGCCCTCCCACTCGAGGATCCCCGGATCGCTGCCGGTCCCCTCCGCCATCACCGGGGGACGTCAGCCATCGAGGACCTCGCGGAGGAACTTGCCGGTGTACGACTCGGGGACGGACGCCACCCCTTCCGGCGTGCCGGCGGCGACGACGCGACCCCCCTCCTCGCCGCCCTCTGGTCCGAGGTCGATGACCCAGTCGGCGGACTTGACGACGTCGAGGTTGTGCTCGATGACGACGACGGTGTTGCCGCCGTCGACGAGGCGGTGCAGCACGCCGAGCAGCTTGCGGACGTCGTCGAAATGGAGACCGGTCGTCGGCTCGTCGAGGATGTAGAACGTGCGCCCGGTCGATCGCTTGCCGAGCTCGCTCGAGAGCTTCACCCGCTGCGCCTCTCCTCCCGACAGGGTCGGTGCCGGCTGGCCCAGCCGGACGTAGCCGAGGCCCACGTCGTAGAGCGTCTGGAGGATCCGGACGATCCTGGGCTGGTTCTCGAAGAACTCGACCGCCTGTTCGATCGACATGTCGAGCACGTCTGCGATCGAGTGGCCCTTGAACTTCACCTGGAGCGTATCGCGGTTGTAGCGGCGGCCCTGGCACGTCTCACACGGGACGTACACGTCGGGGAGGAAGTGCATCTCGATGCGGAGCGTGCCGTCCCCTTTGCACGTCTCGCACCGACCGCCGGCGACGTTGAACGAGAACCGGCCCGGTTTGTAGCCCCGGACCCTGGCATCGGGAGTGGCAGCGAACAGCTCTCGGATGCGGTCGAACACCTTCGTGTACGTGGCCGGGTTCGATCTCGGTGTTCTCCCGATCGGTGACTGGTCGATGTCGATGACCTTGTCGATGTGCTGGATGCCGTTGATCCTCCTGTGCCGTCCGGGAAGCGCCCGAGCGCCGTGGAGGCGGGCATGGAGCCCCCTCGAGAGGATCTGCTCGACGAGGGACGATTTACCCGAGCCGGAGACGCCGGTGACGGCGACGAAGGTCCCGAGCGGGAACTCGACGTCGATCTGGCGAAGGTTGTTCTCGGCTGCGCCGACGATCTTGACCGTGTTCCCGTTCCCGGCTCGCCGCACGGCGGGCACCGGGATTCGCCGTCTCCCCGCCATGTAGTCGCCCGTGATCGACGTCTCCTCGGCCATGACCTCGTCGAGGGTGCCGGCGACGACGATGCCACCCCCGTGCTCGCCCGCCCCCGGTCCGATGTCGACGATGTGATCCCCCGTGCGGATCGTCTCCTCGTCGTGTTCGACGACGATGAGCGTGTTGCCGAGGTCACGGAGCCGCAGCAGGGTCTCGATGAGGCGGCGGTTGTCTCGCTGGTGCAAGCCGATCGACGGCTCGTCGAGGATGTACAGGACCCCGACGAGCCCCGACCCGATCTGGGTGGCGAGCCTGATCCTCTGCGCCTCTCCGCCGGCAAGCGTGGCCGCCGAGCGCATCAGCGTGAGGTAGTCGAGGCCGACGTCGACGAGGAAGTCGAGCCGTGCCCGGATCTCCTTGATGACGAGCGTCGCGATCACCCGCTCTCGCTCGGTGAGCTCGAGCCGTTCCAGGAACCGGCTCGCTCCCCTGAGCGGCATCGAGGACAGCTCGAAGAGATTGAGGCCGCCAACGGTGACGGCGAGGGAGACCTCGTTGAGCCGCCCGCCACCACACGCATCGCACGGCACCTCCCGCATGAACTGCCGGTACCCCTCCCGGACGCCGTCGGACTCCGACTCGCGGTAGCGCCGGTCGAGCCATGGGACGGCGCCCTCGTACCGAGCCTCATAGCGGCGGCGCCTCCCGAACCTGTTCAGGTAGCTCACCGTGTACGTCGCGTCGCCGGTGCCGTAGAGGATGAGCTCCTGGTGGCCCGACGGGAGCCTCTCGAAGGGCGCCTCCATGTCGATGCCCTCCACTTCGGCAACCGCGGTGAGGAGGCGCTGGTAGTACCGCATGCGGTGCCGCCCCGCCCACGGCGCCACCGCCCCCTCGGCGAGGCTCAAGGCGGACTGGGCGACGACGAGTGTGGGGTCCACCTGGAACCTCGTCCCGATGCCGCTGCACTCCGGGCAGGCACCGTACGGGCTGTTGAACGAGAAGTTGCGGGGCTGGAGCTCCTCGAAGCTCAGGCCGCAGACCGCACAGGCGAAGTGCTGGCTGAACGTCAGGGTCGGTCCATCGATGACGTCGACCACGGCCATCCCGTCTGCGAGGTCGAGCGCCGTCTCGAGCGAATCGGCGAGTCGCCGCTCGATTCCGCTCTTGCGAACGAGCCGGTCGACGACGACCTCGATCGTGTGCGTGTAGTAGCGGTCGAGGCGGATGTCCTCGGTGAGGTCCCGCACCTCCCCGTCGATGCGCGCCCGGGCGAACCCCTCACCGGCGAGGTCGCGGAGGAGCCCTTCGTATTCGCCCTTCCTCCCGCGGACGACGGGAGCGAGGATCTGGAAGCGGGTGCCCTCGGCGAGTTCGAGGATCTGGTCGACGATTTGCTGCGGGGTCTGGCGGGCGACGGGACTGCCGTCGTTGGGGCAGTGCGGGACTCCGATGCGGGCGTAGAGGAGGCGCAGGTAGTCGTGGACCTCGGTGACGGTGCCGACCGTCGATCGCGGGTTCCGGCTCGCAGTCTTCTGATCGATGGAGATCGCCGGCGACAGGCCCTCGATGAAGTCGACGTCGGGCTTGTCCATCTGGCCGAGGAATTGCCGCGCGTATGCGGAGAGACTCTCGACGTAGCGTCGCTGGCCCTCGGCGTAGATCGTGTCGAAGGCGAGAGAGGACTTGCCGGAACCCGACAGGCCGGTGAAGACGATGAGCCGGTCGCGAGGCAGCTCGAGATTGAGGTTTCGCAAGTTGTGCTCGCGAGCACCTCTGATGACGATCTTGTCGGTTGCCACGCCTCTGGTCCTCCGCCGGGGCCGGGCTCGAGGTGGGACGTCACCCGGTCCTTCGCTGCGGCGAGTGTAGTGACGGGGCGCGACGGGAATTACACCGGCGCAAGTCGCGTGTGGTGTTCCCCCCACCCGGTGCGCACTGCCCACACCGCGATCGCAACCGGGACGACGGCGAGCGGGGACGCTCCAGCCCCGGGGGCGAAGAGGTGGAGAAGACCGGCCGTCCAGAAGGCGCCCAGGACCCGTGCCCGCGTCGTCGGGTCCTGGGGGGCGAGCACGGCGACCGGCATGAAGAGGACGCCTGCTTCGTAGAACAGCGACTGGGGAGCGATGGTCACGATGACTGCGACCGCCACCGCCATGCGCAGGAGCGGACGCTCCGGGCGGCGCCACCACAGCGCGGCGGCGGCCGCGCCGCCGACCACGGTGACGACTACGGCGATCGATCCGGCCGCGCCACTCCCCGCCCCGAGGAGGTGTTCGACGACGCCCGGGATCGAGATGAAGTTCGAGCCGTTGGCGGCCATGTTGAGCTCGCGGAACTCCGTCGCCTGGGACCACCAGTCGCCGACCCAGCCGAGGCCGTTCGTCAACGCTGCTGTCGCGTAGAGCACGGAGGCACCTGCCGCCCACCCCCGGAGCATCCGCCACCTCCGACCGGCGACGAGCAAGAGCGCGAGGGGGACGCCGAACTGCGGCTTGTAGAGGAGCAGGGCCGCGGCGACGCCTGCCGCGAACGCCCGGCCGTCGTGCTCCAACCTGGCGACGGCGACGACGAGGAGCAGCGTCAACGGCGCGTTCTGCCCCCCGAGCACCGAGCGCAGCATCGGGTAGAACGTGAGCGCGACGGTGAACGCAACGAGGGTGCGCCGTCGCAGCCACGGCACGAGCGGTGTGGCGAGGCGCACCGCCGCCCACAGCGCCGCGCCCATGAGCAGCGTGTGAACGAGGTAGGCACCGCGGTAGCCGAGCGGGACCAGAGCCCGGTAGACACCGGCCACGTACGGGGGGTAGGCGAAATACAGGTAGCTGCCGGTGTCCTCCCAGAGATCGGCCTGGGCCGCGATCTGGCGTGACGCGTCGTAGAGCTCGTCCCAGTCACCATCGGCGGCGACGGATCCCGCTCCGTAGAAGGCGGGCAGGTCGCCGCCGAGCCTGCCACCAGGCGCTGCTGCCCCGCTTCCGGCGAACGTCGACACGAGGACAGCGATGAGGAGGGCGGCGCAGACGGCGCCGGCGAGGCGGTTGAGACGGGCGTGTTGTTCTGGCGCGCCCGGCGCTGCGGCGCCCATGTCGACGCTCCCCGTTCGTGGATCCATCATGGACGGTATCGGAACGCTCCGGCGGTGCCTGAGCAATCGCGCCCAGGGCCGCGCCGCTCACTGCATGGCGTCGGCCATCTCCCGCAGTTCGCGCTTGAGCTCGTTGACCTCGTCGCGGAGCCGGGCGGCGTACTCGAATCTCAGCTCTTTCGCCGCCTCGTGCATCTCCTCTTCGAGGCTCTGGATCAGCCTGCGGAGGTCGTCCGTGGGGAGATCGAGCGGCTCACGCCTGCGCACCTCCCGGGCTCTACGGTCGGCGGCGGGGGCGTTGGAGCTCTGGACGAGCTCGAGGATGTCGGACACCCGCTTGCGGATCGTCTGCGGGTCGATGCCGTGCAGCTCGTTGTGCTCGATCTGGCGCTTCCGTCTTCGATTCGTCTCGTTGATGGCCGACTGCATCGACTCGGTGACACCGTCGGCGTACATGATGACTTGGCCATCGACGTTGCGCGCCGCCCTGCCGATCGTCTGGATGAGGCTCGTCTCCGAGCGGAGGAAGCCCTCCTTGTCCGCGTCGAGGATGGCGACGAGGGACACCTCCGGCAGATCGAGCCCTTCGCGGAGGAGGTTGATGCCGACGAGGACGTCATACTCGCCGAGACGGAGGTCGCGCAGGATCTGGACGCGCTCCAGCGTGTCGATGTCGCTGTGGAGGTAGCGGGCGCGTACCCCGAGCTCGAGGAGGTAGTCGGTGAGGTCCTCCGCCATCTTCTTCGTCAACGTCGTGACCAGCACCCGCTGGTCGAGGGCCGCGCGGTTGCGGACATCTTCGATGAGATCGTCGATCTGCCCCTTCGTCGGCCGGACGATGACCTCGGGGTCGACGAGGCCGGTGGGACGGATGATCTGCTCGACGACCTGGGTCGAGACCTCGAACTCCCACGACGACGGCGTGGCCGACAGCAGCACGACCTGGCCGGCGAGCTCGTACCACTCGTCGAACGTGAGCGGCCGGTTGTCGATGGCAGAGGGCAGACGGAACCCGTGGTCGACGAGCACGTCCTTGCGGGACCGGTCCCCCGCGTACTGGCCGTGGATCTGCGGGATCGTGACGTGGCTCTCGTCGATGATCATGAGGTAGTCGTCGGGGAAGTAGTCGAGGAGGCAATACGGCCGCTCCCCTGCCTCGCGGCCGTCGAGCCAGCGGGAGTAGTTCTCGATGCCGGTGCAGAAGCCGACCTCACGCATCATTTCCATGTCGTATGGCGAGGCGCTCGTGGAGCTCCTGTTCGATGCCGACGAGGGCCCTGTCGAGACGATCCCGACTCGTGACGTAGTGGGTGGCCGGGTAGACCCACAGCTCCCGCTCCTCGTCGATGATCTCCCCGGTCACCGGATTCATCTTGAGGATGCGCTCCACCTCGTCGCCGAAGTACTCGACCCGGTAGATCGTCTCCTCGTAGGCGGGGAACACCTCGAGCGTGTCGCCCCTGACCCGGAACCGTCCCCGGATCAGGTTGACCTCATTCCGCTCGTATTGGATGTCGACGAGGCGGCGCACGGCGAAGTCGAGGGGGAGCTCGACACCGCGGACGAGCCGCAGGAGCTGGCCCTCGTACTGCTCCGGCGAGCCGAGCCCATAGATCGCGGACACCGACGCGACGATGATGACGTCGTCCCGGGCGAGGAGCGCGGCCGTGGCCGAGTGCCGCAGCCGGTCGATCTCGTCGTTGATCGTCGACTCCTTCTCGATGTAGGTGTCCGTCTGCGGGATGTACGCCTCCGGCTGGTAGTAGTCGTAGTAGGACACGAAGTACTCGACGCGGTTGTCGGGGAAGAACTGACGGAACTCGTTGGCGAGTTGCGCCCCGAGCGCCTTGTTGGGGGCGAGCACGAGCGTCGGTTTCTGGACCTGCTCGATGACCCAGGCGATCGTCGCCGACTTCCCCGACCCGGTGATGCCGAGCAGCGTCTGGAACCGGTCACCTCGCTTGATGCCTTCGGCGAGGCGGGCGATGGCTTCCGGCTGGTCGCCGGAGGGCTGGAATTCGGACGTGACGGCGAAGGGCGGCATCTGTCGGACTGTACCGGCCGGGAGGGACAGGGACGACGGTCGGGAGAGCGAAGCGGTGGCGACGTCTCGGAGGCTCCCCGGTGTGACGGTGGCTGGCTCGTCCCCCTACAGTCCTCGCCGCGACCCCGGGCTGCATTCGGCCGCGGGGAAGGCGAGAGGAGGTATGCCCGATGCAGGTCGAGACCCACCTGCCCCTCGGCAAGGTCGACCCCGGGATCCGAGCCGCCGAGCAGCCCCTCGACGTCGCCGGTGTCCCCGACCAGGCGGCACTCGTCGAGGAGCTCGGCTTCGACGGTCTGGTGCTCACCGAGACCAAAGAGGACCCGTTCGTCGTGCTCGCCATGGCAGCGGCGACGACCAGGAAGATCAACCTGACGACGGCGGTGGCCATCGCGTTCCCCCGTAGCCCCACCGTGACCGCGATGACAGCGTGGACGCTGCAGCGGGGCGCACCCGGTCGGTTCGCACTCGGCCTGGGGACCCAGGTCAAGGGTCACATCCAGCGGCGCTACGGCATGGCGTGGTCCGCCCCCGGGCCCTGGATCGAGGAGTACGTCGCCGCGGTGCGCGCCGTGTGGGACTGCTGGCAGAGCGGGACGGAGCTCGACTTCCACGGTGATCACTACGACCTCACGCTGATGAACCCGCTGTTCGATCCCGGCCCGATCGACGACCCCGACATCCCGATCCACCTCGCCGCGGTCAACCCGCACATGGCGCGAGTCGGGGGCCGGATCGCCGACGCCGTCCGGCCGCACCCGATCTGCACCCGCCGGTATCTCGAAGAGGTCCTCGGCCCCGCCGTCGAGCGGGGTGGGGCGGAGGCCGGGAAGGCGCCCGCCTCGGTCGAGATCTGCGCCAGCCCCCTCATCGTGACCGCGGCCACCGAGGACGAGCTCGCCCGCAAGGTATCGGCGGTGCGCTCCCGGGTTGCGTTCTACGCATCGACGCGGACGTACCGGGCCGTGTTCGACCTGCACGGCTGGGGTGATGTCGCCGAGCGGCTCTCCGTCCTGTCCCGGGCCGGGCGCTGGGACGAGATGGAGGACCACGTCTCCGACGACATGGTGGAGACCATCGCCGTGGTCGGCACGCACGACACGATCGCGGCGGCGGTTCGCGACCGCTACGCCGGCATCTGCAGCAGGGTCGAGTTCAGCATCCCTGCGGAAAGCCCCGGAGACCGCGAGGCTCTCACCGGGATGATCGCCGAGATCCAGGGCACGGACACGACCGGTTGACGGCGGGCGCCGGCGCTCCCGCTCCGGAGCTGAATCATTCGCGGTGGCGACGCAGCTCCTCTCGCCACACCTCCTCGACCCGGGCGCGGAGGCCGGCGAGTGAGCCGTCGTTGAGGATGACGTGGTCGGCGGCGTCGAGCCAGCGCTCCCGAGGCGGCTGGGCGGCCATGCGGGCGGCGGCATCCGTCGGCGGTGACCCTCTCGCCACCGTCCGCTCCAGACGGACGTCGTCGTCGGCGTCGACGACGACCCTCACCCACGTGCCGTCGAACAGGGGCAGGAGCAGCGGCAGCTCCACGGCGACGGGACGGGGACAAGCGGCGGCGGCACGCTCGGTGATCTCGGAGACGATGTGGGGGTGCGTCATCGCTTCGAGCTCATGCAGCTGATCGACGTCGCCGAACACGATCGCGGCGAGGGCTCCCCTGTCGATGCGTCCTTCCCGGACGATGCCGGGCCACCTGCGGGCGACGTCGGGATGGGCCGGGCCATCAGGCTCCAGCACCTCGTGCCCGATCCGGTCCGACGAGATCGTCACGGCCCCCAGCGAGCCGAACATCGCGAGGACGGTGCTCTTGCCGGAGCCGATGCCGCCGATGACGAGGAGCCGCAGCTGGCGATCGCGGGTGCTCGGAGCAGCCATCCGGCGACTGTACCCTTGCGGCGATGTTGGCGGCTCGTACCCCGTGGGAGGTGCGGCTCGACTGGTCCCTGTCGGTGCTGCACTGGGGATCGCTCGCCCTCGGCATCTTCCTCTCCGGCCTCAGCGAAGGAGCCACCCCGGCGTTCACCCTCGCCGCGCTCCTCGCCTCGGTCTACGTGGTGGCTATGCAGGCGTTGCCGCGCCGCCTCCGTCACACCGACATCATCGGCGAGATCCTCGCCGTGTCCGGTGTCGTCGTCGCGTTGCTGGCGATCTCGCTCACCGGCGGCATCAGCAGCCCGTACGTGCTGTTCCTCGCGGCGCCGAGCTTCTTCGCCGGGGCATTCCTCGGCTTCCGGATCGGACTCGAGACCGCGATCCTGTCGAGCACGGGCCTGCTCGCCGTCGTCGCCGCACTCCAGCAGGAGATCCTCACCGGATCCGTCCTCCAGGCGATCGCCCTCTACGTGCTCATCGCGTTGACCTTCAGCCAGGCCCGGCGTCTCCTCGTCGAGGAGCGGGAACGAGGCGACGCCCTCGCCGCGGCGAGTGCCCTGACCATGGAGCGAATGGAGCGCCTCGAAACCGCTCACAGCCTCCTCACGAGCCTGAGCGAGCTCGCCAACGCCGCAGAACTGAACCCGGTGACGGTGGGCGAGGCGGCGCTGCGCGACCTCGCCGTCGTCGTGCCGTTTCGTGCCGGCGAGGTCGTCATGAACGACGAGGACGGCACCGTCGTGGTGGCGCGACGCGGTGAGCCCGGTGAATCCGGTGCCGCCCAGGTGTTCCCCATGGAGATCGCCCGAAACCGCCTCGGACATGTCGCGCTGTGGCCGTCGGGCGACCGCGGCCTCGACGCGTATCGGGAAACGGTCGAGGTGGCGCTGCGACCCGTGACGCTCGCCCTCGACAACATCGTCTTGCTCCGCCAGATCGCCAGGCGGGCGGTGCGGGAGGAGCGAACCCGGTTGTCCCGTGAGCTCCACGACGACGTCGGGCCGTCGCTCGCTTCGCTCGGTCTCGCCATCGACATGGCCATCCACCAGTACCCGACGGCACCGGAGCTCGCCGGCCACCTCGAATCCGTGCGCCGCCACGTCACGAACCTCGTCGAGGACGTTCGGCGTACCGTCTCCGACCTGCGACACGAGACGATGGAGAGCCTCGTCGAACAGGCACACCGCGCCGCCGCGGAGGCCGGGGCCGAGGGCCCCTCGATCATCGTCGAGCTCACCGAGCGCCGACCGCCCCGGCCCGAGGTCGCAGACCAGGTGGGAGCCGTGCTCACCGAGGCGCTCCGCAATGCGGTGGCCCATGCCGAGGCGACGTCCGTGCGGGTCCGCGGGGTGGTCGAGCGCGACCGTGGGTGGGTGTCGGTCGTCGACGACGGGAAGGGCTTCGATCCGGCCATCCCCCCGGAGGGCCATTTCGGCCTGCTCGGGATGCGGGAGCGGGTCACGAAGGTCGGGGCCACCCTCGAGGTGAGCTCGGAACCGGGCCACGGGACCTCCGTCACCGTACGCTGGGGATCGTGAGGGACAGATGTTCACCGTCGTGATCGCAGACGACCACAGCCTTCTTCTCGAGGGCCTCACCCAGGCTCTCGATGGGATTCCCGACATCACCGTCGTCGGGACGGCAAAAGACGGCAAGGAGCTGCTCGAACTCGTCGCCGGCGCGAAGCCCGACGTGATGCTCGTCGACATCGAGATGCCCCGACTGTCGGGGATCTCCGCCCTCGCCAGGATGGAGGACGCCCCGCCCGCGATCGTCGTCACGATGCACACCTCAGACGAGCAGCGGCGCAAGGCCGAAGCCGCCGGCGCCGTCGGGTTCCTCTCCAAGTCGACGCCGTTGCCGGACCTCGCCGCCGCCATCAGGGCGGCGGCACGCGGTGAGGACCTCATGGACGTCACCAACCTCGCCGCCGTGCTCGACGAGCATCGCGACCCCGTTCTCGATGCCGGAGCCGCCTCGCTCACCGGGCGGGAGCGCGAGCTCCTCTCCCTCCTCGCTTCCGGCATGAGCCGCACCGAGGACCTCGCCGAGACGCTGTTCATCTCGCAGAAGACGGTCAAGAACCACCTCGCCAGCATCTACGAGAAGCTCGCCATCACCGACCGGGCCCAGGCAGCCGTCGAGGCGATCCGGCTCGGATTGCACAGAGGCGGCCCCGACTAGTCGAACACAGCAAGGATGCGGGCGATCCGCCGGCCGAGCCGACCACCCCAAAATGGGTCGCCCGCCCTATGGTTGGCCCCTTCATGTCTCTTTACAGTTGGCAGTGGATCACCCTGCCATAGGAGGTAGACATGCTTCGCATGTGGACGGCCATTCAGAGCCGCCTTCTCAGCGAAGAGGGCGCCAGCCTCGTCGAGTACGCGCTCCTCGTCGCACTGATTGCCGTAGTCGCCATCGTGGCGATCTCGGTCGTCGGAGAGAGGGTGTCGACGAACTTCTCGGAGATCGCAGCGACGCTCTGATCCCGGGCCAGAAAAGACGGACGAAAGGGCGCCATCCGGCGCCCTTCGTCGCGTCTTTGGGTCCCCGCTTCCGGCTCCGTGGTTGCGGGCACAGCAACCCTCGCCGCGCCCTGGCTCAGTCGCTCGTCGGGGCGGCCATCACGACGAAGTGCTCATCGCGATGGCGCTCGACCCAGCCGTCGGTGGTGAGCGCGCCGACGAGGGGCCACTCCGGCTGGAGGATCGCCTGGCGTATCCCGAATGCGGCGAACACCTCGCGGTAGCCCGCGCCGGCGGAGCACTCGGTGGGAGCGGCGCAGCCGATCCTGATGTCGTGGAAGCGGCGGAACGCGTCCTCACCGAAGAACTCGCCACGGTCGTCGATGAACACCAGGCGCTCTGGCCATTCTGCATAGATGAGGTAGCCGCCCATCGCGCTGCCGTGGAACATCGGCGTATCGTCGATGGCGGCGAGCACCTCGGGGCCGGGGAATCGCGCATCGTTGAGCGTGACCTCACGGTTGAACCCGAGGACGGCGAAGAGGGCCATCGCCGCCACGAACGCCCAGTTGACGATCTGGCTGTCGCTGCGCCGGCGCACCTCGGCCCCGACACCCTGGAGCGCCCTGGCTGCGAACGGGGCGAGAACGAGGACCGCCGGGTAGAGGTTCCGGTTCGCCAGCAACCCGAAGAACGCGATCGGGCCGATGAGGACGAGGTCGCGCATCGTGATCCTGCCCCGCACCGCGGCGACGACGACACCGGCGAGAACGAGCGCGTACGGAAGGACGAACGGGTTCGTGAACTCGGGAGCTTGCCATTCCTGGATGAGATCCAGGGCGCCGCGAGCGGCGAGGAAGTCGATGAGGATCTGCCACACCCCCACTCCGTGGGCGGTGAGGCTGGCCAGCACGAGACCTGCCGCGGCCGCTGCGGCCCGCCGCGATGACCTCAGCCTGATCGCATCGAGGACGACGACGCCGAGGCCGACGACGAACGAGCCGTGGACGGCGGCCCACGCCCACAGCAGCGGTGGCACGAGCCAGAGATCGGCGTCGGCGCGCTGGAGCACGAGCACGAGGACGGCGAGCGCGAGGTAACTGAAGAGCACCGGGCGGGGCACCGAGAAGGGCGACCCCTGCCACGAGATGACGAGGAGGATGCCCGCGGTCGGCAACAGGCTCCGAGTCTGGCGGTGGACGGCCATGCCCGCGGCGACGAGGGTCAGGCTCACCACGACGAAGAGCATGATGTGGACCCACCCGATCCCACCCGTCAGGTTCTCGAGGAACCCGTAGCCCAGCTCAGCGAGCCAGGACTGGGTGCGCCACGGCTCACCGGGCATCGTGTAGGAGAACGGATCTGCGGTGAGGACCCGGCCGGCCTCGAGCTGTGCGGTGCCGGCCCTCACGTGCCACAGGAACGAGTTGTCCCCGACCGGCCTCCCCACGATCCACGCCATCCATACGAACGGCACGAGAAGCCACAGGTGGCGAATCGTGAGCCGGAACCCCACGACCGGGCGAGAACCAACCGCTGGGGGCTCAGAGAGCGTCTGAGAGCCTGTCATGGGTCTTCGTCGGGATGGGGGCGGGGCCACAACACCGACCCGGGAGCGAGTCGGGATCCGTGCTCCACGGCGGGGCCTACAGATTCAGGCTGTCGATGATCTGAATCACCGCCGGGCCGAGGAGGACGACGAACACGGCGGGGAAGATGCACAGCACGAGTGGGAAGACCATCTTCACCGGCGCCGCAAACGCCCGCTCCTGGGCTCGCTGGCGACGCCGCACCCGGATCTCGTCGGCCTGGACGCGGAGCATGCGAGCGATCGACACGCCGAACTGGTCGGCCTGATTCATCGAGAAGATGAACGAGTTCAGATCGTCGACATCGGTGCGCTCGGCGAGCGACCGCATGGCGTCGTGACGGCTCACGCCGACCCTCGTCTCCTGGAGCATCCGGGAGAACTCCTCGCTCAGCTCACCGGGGACGTTCTGGACCACTCTCCCGAGCGCGGCCTCGAAGCCGAGCCCGGCCTCGACGCTGATGACGAGGAGATCGATGACGTCGGGGAGGTCCTTCTCGATCGCAGTCTTCCGCTCGTCGATCCTGCGGGACAGGATCGCTTCGGGCCCGAACCCTCCGGCAAGGCCCATGAGCACGGCGACGGCGAGTTTCTGGTTGCCGGAGACGAAGCCCTGGAGCACGAACCACCCGATGACGCCGCCGACGATGGCGACGACCCTGATCGCCGCCCACGAGTTGGCGTCCACCCGGGGCGCCCAGCCCGCGATGACGAGGCGCTGGTTGGCCCGCTGGCCCCAGCCCTGGGGGGTGAAGCGCATGAAGAACCCGCCGATCTTGCTCACGAGGGGCGCGAGCGCCCGCTCGGCGAAGCTCTGCTTGAGGAGCTCGTCGCGGGTTTGGAGCTGCATGAGGCGGGCGCTGGTGCGCTCGCCGGAGCGCACGACGCCGAGCCCAACGTAGAAGACGACGAATGCGACGCTGATGGCGACGGCGCCGACAGCGAAGGTGAGGCTGTCCATCAGATCTCCACCTTCACGACTCGGGTGAGCCAGTAGATGCCCACGAGGAGGAGACCGAGCGCACCGATGAGCGCGATGATCCCACTCGTCGAGCTGATGAGCGGGTCGAGGTAGCCCCGGTTCGTCGTCCAAAGGAATGCGAAGAGGAAGAACGGCAGGGACCCGAGGACGATCGCCGAGATCCTGCCCTCGGCGGTGAGGGCCTTCATCTCGCGGCGGAGCCGGTTCCGTTGCAGCATCGTTTCCGCCGCGGTCTGCAGCACCTCGGCGAGGTTCCCGCCGACCTCGCGTTGGATGCCGATGGCGAGGACGGCCCAGTCGAAGTCCGTCGACTGCATCCGCTCCGCGACGTCCTTGAGGGCGTCGACGGGTGAGCGGCCGAGCCGTGTCTCCGTCATCGCCCGGCTGAACTCGCGTTTGGTCGGCTGCGGTGCCTCCTGGGACACCGCTTCCACCGCCTGGAGCAGCGAGTACCCGGCCCGCAGCGACGTCGAGATGAGGTTCAGCGTGTCCGGGAGCTGGCCCTCGAACCTCGTCCGCTCCCGATTCGCGATCGACTGGACGGCCGCGCCGGCAGCGAGCAACGCGATGCCGCCACCGATGATGGCCCAGAGGAGGCTGCGGGCGATGACGCCGGAGAGCACCCCGATGAGGATCGCCCCGGCGATCGCCCCGGCGATCGCCTCGCCGGGCCGGATGGGGACGTTCGCCTGTTCCAGCGCCCGCTCGATGTTCGTGAGCAGCCCGCGCTGCTCGGCCACCGATTCTGCTTGGGTGACGAAGCGGCGCAGCAACGGGATCCGGCTCAGCCCCCTCCGGTCCTGCTCCACTTGAAGGTACGAGCC
>CAMYMC010000011.1 GCA_947259365.1 uncultured Acidimicrobiaceae bacterium
CTCCAGCGACCATGGGGTGTGGATGGCGCTCCCGAGAAGGGCGCCGAGCCCGATGGCGGCGTACGGGATGCCCACCCAGTAATAGCTTCGTCTCGGTGTCACGGTGACCCCCTCGCCAGCTCATCGAGGACCACCTCGGAGATGGCGGCCGCAGGTCGCACCAACGCAACGACATGGGGATCGAGTTGGTAGAGCGAGTGGTCGTACACCCCTCCGACGGCCTTCTCGAGGCTGTCGCCGGATTCAACGGCGTCCACCACCCTGCAAGCCACCTGGACGATCTGGCACCGCGGGTCGAGACCGGGGTCGGGATCGGCACCCGGAAACCGGAAGGGGTCTCGGCTCGAGCGCACGATCTCCGCCGCGGGCCGCAACGAGCGTGAGGCGGTGAGGATGTCCGCACCCCACCCTGCGACCTCGGACGAGGAGAATTCCAGCGTCCGTATCGGGGACGTCGTCGTGCCGAGAAGCCCGATGTCGTGGAGGTGGGCAGCGACCTCCAGCTCCTCGAGCTCGGTACCCACCAAACCGTCGAGCTTCCCCATGGCCACGGCAAGCGCGGCGACCTGCTCCGCGTGGCCGGCGGGGGACAGCCCTGCCGCCTCGGGGAGGCGGCCGAGAGCGCGCACGGTCAACCCGGCGATCTCGCGACCTCGGGCGACGCGTACGCCGAGATGATGAGCGATGCCGTATGGCGCGATCGACATCGCGATCGCCCAGCCGATCGAGTACCTCCACAGAACGGCCATCGTCACGGCGGTGGCGATCCCGACGATGGCGATCGGCCAGTCGGCGAGGGCGCGGCGAAGTCGGTGGCGTCTCGCAGCCGGGCTCGCCCGGAGGCTCACCGCTTCGGCGACCGCCTCACTGACGAACCAAACGACCGCAGCGCCGAACACGCCCACCAGTTCGAGCCACCCGAGCCTGGGGGCGTCGCCGAGCGGAACACCGGTGAGGAGTCGAGCCCCGGCGAGTGCCATGAACAACGTGGCGACTCCGAGGACGTGGGCGCTACTCGGGGCCGCCCGGGTGCTGTTCGCCACCAACGCTCCACGAGTGACGAGCGCGCCGGCAACGACCGCCGCCGACCCCGGCCACGGGGGTGAGCCGATCAACGAGACGGCGACGAGGGCCATCGGAGCGAGCGTCCATCTGCGATGTCGCGTGGACGGGACGCGCACGAGAGAGGCGGTGACACCGGCGGCGAAGGCGACGACCACCGGTGCTGGTGCTCCCGCAGAGATCGCCGCCCATGCGCTGGCAGCGGTGAGAAGAACCGACCCCAGAGCGAGCACCATCCCCGACATGGTGCGACATTAGTGGTTGGTAGCGGTTGTTTTCATCCTGTCGTGTTGGGTTGGTAGGATCACCTCGATGGCGCATTCTCGAATCGATCTCGAAGAGCTGAAGAAGGGCTTCGCGGAGTATCCGCCGATCATGACGACCCAGGACGTTGCCGGTCTCCTGAGCATGAACATCCAGGAAGTCCGGAGGCTCGTCAGGGAGGGCCGGATCCCGGCGCGGCGGATCGGCAAGGCGTATCGGTTCTTCCGCGACGAACTCGTCCTCTGGCTCTACAACCGGGAACCGGACCGCACCTGAGCCGGGCCGGTCACTCTGCGGCGGACCCGGGGACTCCCTGCACCCTGTGGCGGAAGAGCCGCAGGGGCTGGCGGAGCTGGTCCTCGAGGAACACTCCGAGCCCGATCGCGAGGAACACGTCGCCGAGCGAGATCACGTTGCGCGGCAGCGGGATGACGTCGCCGAGAAACGGCAAGCGGGTGCCGTCGTCGAGGAGGACGTGCTTGCCGTCGAGGATGCTCTCGGTCGATCCTCCCGCCACCTCGATCGCTTCCATCAGCACGGGCATGCCGGCGTTGGCAGCGATGACCGTGAAGTTCATGAGGATGCCGATGCCGGCGATCCAGATACCCGGCTCGGCGCGATTGAGCCACACCACGACCAACAGCGCGACGTAGCTCGTCAGCAGGAGCCCGACGGTGAGTGCGGACCTCGAATCGGGCAGGGCGTTGGCGACCACCTGGAGTCCGAATCCGACGAACAGGAGCCACCACGCGTGGAGCTCGATCTCGGCGAGGTTCGACAGCTTGCCGCCGCGGAGAAGCGACACGACGATCGAGGCGAGCAGCACGACGCCGATCCAGATCACGGGTGCGAGCGTAGTGCCGTACGGGAAATGCTCCGCCGCTGTCCGCGGCGGTATTCCGCACTCCTCCTCTAGGCTCGCTGGCGGAGCTTGCCGCGGGAGGTCCTGTGCTGAGGTACGAGGTCGACGGCCCTCGGGCCGTCATCACGATCGACGAGCCCGAGAAGCGGAACCCGTTGTCGACCGAGACGATGGAGGCTCTCGCCGAGGCGTTCCGTGACGCCGCAGCGGACCCGGAGGTGCGGGTCATCGTCGTCACCGGAGCGGGCGACAGGGCCTTCTCGGCCGGCGGCGACCTGTCGGGAGGCTTCATGGACAGCCCGATCGCGTCCCACGGGGCGCGGGGGGCCTTTGCCGACATGCTGCGGCTCATTCGCAGGTGCGGGAAGCCGGTCATCGCCAGGGTCAACGGGCACGCCCTCGCCGGGGGCTTCGGTCTGGCGGCGGCGTGCGACATCGTCATCGCCGTCGACCACGCCACGTTCGGCACGCCGGAGATCAAGGTCGGCCTGTGGCCGATGATGATCAGCGCCATCCTCCAGCGTCTCATCCCGCAGAAGGCGGCGCTCGAGCTCATGATGACGGGGCGGCGAATCACCGCGGCCGAAGCCATGCAGCTCGGCGTCGTGTCCCGGGTCGTGCCGGCTGCCGAGCTCGACGAGGCGGTCGACGCGACGGTGGACGAGCTGCTCGCGGCGAGCCCGGCCCAGCTGAAGCTGGGAAAGGACTCGTTCTATGCGGTCGAGGACATGAGCCTCGACGAGGCCCTCGACCACCTCCACACCGGGCTCACCGCCATCGGGTTGACCGAAGACGCATGGGAGGGCATCTCTGCCTTCCTGGAGAAGCGCCAGCCCGAGTGGAAGGGTCGTTGACGCCGGGGCGAGACGGTGTCAGTCACCCCAGAAGCGCTGCTCGGCGAACGGGTCGCCGCGCATGTGGTAGCCGTTGCGCTCCCAGAAGCCGGGGGAGTCGCCGTGTATGAGCTCGAATCCCCGGACCCACTTCACCGACTTCCAGAAATAGAGGTGGGGGACGACGAGGCGGAGTGGGAAGCCGTGGTCCGGCGCCAGCGGCCTGCCGTCGAAGGTGTGGGCGAACAGGTTGCCCTCCCGGACGAAGTCCTCGATGGCGAGGTTGGCGGTGAAGCCGTGGTAGGCGAAGACCATGACGTGGGTCGCCGCCGGGTCGGGGTCGACCTGTTCCCAGATGTGGGTGACCGGCACTCCCTCCCAGACGGTGTCGAGCTTCGACCACTTCGTCACGCAATGGATGTCGCGCGTCACCGATCGGGAGGGCATCGTCTCGACTTCGTCCCAGCTCCACGTCCGCTCCGCGCCGACCAGGCCTCTCACCGTGAAATCCCACGCGGCGAGATCGACGTCGGGCACGACGCCGGCATGGAGCACCGGGAACCGATCGGTCACGTACTGGCCGGGGGGAACGCGCGCCGGGTCGATCCCCTCGGTGGCGAGGGTCTCCCGGTCGCGGCTGGTGAAGCTCATGAGCCCGGCATGCTACGGCGCCGCAGCGGTGTGGAGAGCGGTCGGGTTCGCGCCGGGCACAGGTAACGTTGCCCGCCATGGATTCGGGCGGCAACGATGACGGTACGGCCGGGGAGCGCGACGAGTTTCGGGAGCGACGGACGCGTCGGCTCGTCACACTCAGCTTCATCGCGCTCATCGCTGCTGGTGTCGCCCTGTATGCGTGGATCCAGGTGTCCAGCCCTGTCGCGTCTCCGGCCAATGCGGGACCGCTCTTCCCGACGCTCGCTCCGCCAGGGGGCGGGGGTCCCGGCTCCGGGGAGACGGCGCCGCTCTTCACGGTCCCGACGCTCGACGGTGGAACGTTCTCGCTCGAAGAGCATCTCGCCAACGACGGGAGGCCCTTGCTCCTCAACCTGTGGGCATCGTGGTGCATCCCGTGCCGTGCCGAGATGCCGGCGCTCGAGGCTGTCGCAGCGCGACACCCCGGCGTCCGCTTTGTCGGCGTCGCAGTGCGGAACTCCGTAGGCGACGCAGCCGAGTTGGCCGCGGAAGTCGGCGTCACGTACACGCTCGGAGTCGACGTTGACGGCGTCGTCGACGGGGAATACCCCATTCTCGGCATGCCGGCGACGTTCCTCATCTCGCCCGAAGGGATCGTGCTCAAGCGGGTCTACGGACAGCTCCTCGAGAGTCAGATCGATGCGGAGCTGGCGACGTTCTTCGGCGGCTGAGCCGCAGTCATCCGATCTCGGCGAGGAGGTCACCCGTGCGGACGTGGTCGCCCTCGGCGACGTGAAGCGCGGCGACCGTGCCCGGCACCGGCGCCGCGACCGGAATCTCCATCTTCATCGACTCGAGGACGATGAGCTCGTCGCCGGCGTCGACGCTCTGGCCCACGGAACAGCGGACCCGCCACACGCTCCCGACGATCTCGCTGCGTACCTCCACGGGAGGCGAGCGTAGCGGGGTCGCGTCGATGGGCGGTGCTGGCAATCCAGGCGGTTCTTGCGTTGCCAGAGGGGCTCGAGCACCGCCGCGCCTGACAAGTTCCCGGGGTCTTTCGCTGTTGGTCAACTTCGGGCCGCCTGTGCTCCGAGCACCCCCGAGGAACGGGCCGGGCATCGGTATCCTGTTCGCACCGGCTGCACCGCGAAGACACCGAAACGAGGACCCATGACCGCGCCCCACGACCCGTTCGATGCCCGCAGGGAGATCGAGACGGCGCTCGGCACCCGCACCGTCCTCCGCCTGGACGCGCTCAAGGACATGGGCGACATCGACTCGCTCCCGTACACGATCAAGGTGTTGCTCGAATCGGTGCTGCGCAACCACGACGGCCATGAGATCACCGACGACGACGTGCGCGCCGTCGCCCAGTACGACGCCACGAAGGTGGGGGAGACGGAGATCGCCTACAAGCCGGCGCGGGTCCTGCTCCAGGACTTCACGGGTGTGCCCGCCGTGGTCGACCTCGCCGCGATGCGCTCCGCGATCGTCCGGATGACCGGCGACGAGTCGGCAGCGCTGAAAGTGAACCCACGCGTCCAGTCCGACCTCGTCATCGACCACTCCGTCCAAGTGGACGCGTTCAACCGCCCCGACGCGCTCCAGATCAACAGCAGCCGCGAGTTCGAGCGCAACCGGGAGCGTTACGAGTTCTTGAAGTGGGGCCAGTCGGCGTTCGACGATTTCCGTGTCGTGCCGCCGGCAACGGGCATCGTCCACCAGGTCAACCTCGAGTACCTCGCCAAGGTCGTGTGGGACGAGGGAGGGACGTTGTATCCGGACACCCTCGTGGGGACCGACTCTCACTCGACGATGATCAACGGCCTCGGTGTCGTCGGGTGGGGCGTGGGAGGCATCGAAGCCGAGGCCGTCATGGTCGGCCAGCCCATCTACATGCTCCTGCCCGAGGTCGTCGGGTTCCGGCTGACCGGCCGCCTTTCGGAAGGAGCGACGGCAACCGACCTCGTGCTGCGGGTCGTCGAGATGCTTCGCGCCCACGGCGTCGTCGGCAAGTTCGTCGAGTTCTACGGCCCGGGCTTCGCCGACATGCCCGTCGCCAACAGGGCCACGATCGCCAACATGTGCCCGGAGTACGGCGCCACCGTCGGCTACTTCCCGGTCGACGACAAGGTGCTCGAGTACCTCGAGCTCACGGGCCGCCCCCGGGAGCTCATCGACACCGTCGAGCAATACAGCAAGCTCCAGGGCCTGTGGCGGTCCGACGCGCGCGATATCACCTACAGCTCCACACTCGAGCTCGACGTGTCGACGGTCACCCCGTCGCTCGCCGGGCCGAAGCGGCCTCAGGACCGCATCGAGCTCGGCGACATGAAGCGGCAATGGCACGCCGACCTCGCCGGCGGGTTGCGACGGGAGGGATCCGGGGCTCCGGTTCCCGTTCCCGTCGAGTTCGACGGCCACGACTTCGAGCTCGGTGACGGCGCGGTGGTCATCGCCGCCATCACGAGCTGCACGAACACGTCGAACCCCGACGTCATGGTCGGGGCGGGTCTCGTCGCCCGTGAGGCGAGACGGAGGGGCCTGACCCGCAAGCCGTGGGTGAAGACGTCGCTGGCTCCCGGGTCCAAGGTCGTGACCGACTACCTCGACAGGTCGGGCCTGAGCGAGGACCTCGAGGCCGTCGGCTTCTACACGGTCGGGTACGGCTGCACGACGTGTATCGGGAACTCAGGTCCGCTCCCGGACCCGATCAGCAAAGCGGTCAACGCTCACGACCTCGTCGTCGCTTCGGTACTCAGCGGCAACCGCAACTTCGAGGGGCGGATCTCTCAGGACGTGCGGGCGAACTACCTGGCATCACCGCCGCTCGTCGTCGCCTACGCCCTCGCCGGCACCGTCGGCATCGATCTCACCTCTGAGCCGATCGGCGTCGACGACGACGGCAACGAGGTCTTCCTCGCCGATCTGTGGCCAACACAAGCCGAGATCGCCGAGATCGTGGGATCCAGCCTCGGCGCCGACCAGTTCCGCGACAAGTACGCCGACGTCTTCACGGGGTCGGCCGACTGGCAGTCGGTCGCCACGGGAGGGGAGGACCTGTATGCGTGGGACGAGGCCAGCACGTACATCCAGGAGCCCCCGTTCTTCGTGGATCTCGCGCCCCAACCCGCCCCGATCGCGCCGATCACGGGCGCCAGGGTGCTGCTCGCGCTGGGGGACTCGGTGACCACCGACCACATCTCGCCGGCCGGCGCCATCGCCGCCCACTCTCCCGCGGGCCGGTACCTGCTCGACGCCGGAGTCGAGGAGCGCGACTTCAACAGCTATGGGTCGAGGCGGGGCAACGACCGGGTGATGACGCGAGGCACCTTCGCCAACATCCGGGTTCGCAACCAGCTCGCCCCAGGCATCGAGGGCGGGTACACGACGGACTTCACCGATGGCGAGGTGAAGACCGTCTTCGCGGCCTCGCTGTCGTACCGGGCGGCCGGAATCCCGCTTGTCGTGCTCGGCGGCGTGGACTACGGCATGGGCAGCTCGCGCGACTGGGCGGCGAAGGGGCCCTTCCTCCTCGGCGTCAGAGCCGTGATCGCGCAGAGCTTCGAGCGGATCCATCGCTCGAACCTCCTCATGATGGGAGTGCTGCCCCTCACGTTCCGCGATGGCGAGGACGCAGCAACGCTCAGGCTCGACGGCACCGAGGTGTACACGATTGCAGTCGATGACCGGTTGGAGCCCCGCCAGCCGGTGGCGGTGACTGCGACGAGAGGCGACGGCACGACGATCGAGTTCACCACGACGTGCCGCTGCGACACGCCGATCGAGGTCGAGTACCTCCGCCACGGGGGCATCCTCCACATGGTGCTGCGCCGCATGGCGGCGGACGGCTGAGCCCGGCTCAGCGCATCGTGGCGGCGACTTCCTCGGCTTCTCGGAGGACGCGCAAACTGTTCTCACCCAGCACCCTGCGGACGTCGGATTCCTCCCAGCCGCGGGCGAAGAGCTCCTCGGTGATGGCCGGGTAGCCCGACACGTCTTCGAGGCCGGCAGGCACCGCCTCCATCCCATCGAAGTCCGATCCGATGCCGACGTGATCGACGCCGCAGAACCGCGCGATGTATTCGATGTGGTCGACGACGTCGGCGACGGTTGCAGGCTCGAGCTCCTCCCGGATCGTCGACGCGACCCACCCGTCTACGGCAGCCTCGTCGCCGAGGCGATCCATCAGGGCGCGGGCGTGCTCGATGATGCTCGTATACGTGGAGGCGGCCGCAGGCACCAGGAACCCGGGGAAGAAGGTCACCATGACGACCCCGCCGGACGCGGCCACCATCTCGAGGACGTCGTCGGGAACGTTGCGCGCATGCGGGGCGAGCGCATACGCGTTCGAGTGCGATGCGATGACGGCGGTGGCGCTCGCTTCGACGGCACGGCGCATTGCGTCGGGCGACACGTGGGAGATGTCGACGAGCATCCCGAGGCGATTCATCTCGTCGACCACGGCGACGCCGAACTCGCTCAGGCCGCCGTGACGCGGCGCGTCGGTCGCCGAGTCCGCCCACTCCGTCGTGTCCATGTGCGTCAGGGTCATGTACCTGACGCCGGCTCCGGCCAGCTCTCGAAGGCCGGTGAGCGAGCCCTCGATGCAGTGGCCACCCTCGGCGCCGATCAGGCACGCAGTTCTCCCGCCTCGCCTGATCGCGACGACGTCATCGGCCGTCACCGCGGGAGCGAGCCGGGCCGGGTCCCGCTCCGCGATCAGCCGTACGAGCCGGATCTGCTCCCTCGTCGCCCTCAGAGGCTCCGGCGTCGAGGAAGGGACGTACACCGACCAGAACTGCGCGCCCACTCCTCCGGCGCGCAGTCGTGTGACGTCGCTGTGGAACCGGGGCAGGGGGCCCGAGGGATCGGCGGCCTCGAGGTTCCCGCCTGCCCTGGAGCGAATCGCCCACGGCAGGTCGTTGTGGCCGTCGACGACGGGGAGCTCGTCGTGGAGGCGGCGGGCCCGCGCCGCGTCACCGTTCCCGCCGGTCACTCTGCGGGCAGCCAGGTCTCGAGCGTGACGCCGAGCCCGTCCGCGATGCGGTTCACGTACGCGTAGTACGACGTCACCTCGGCGATGTCGAGGATGTCGCGGTCGGAGAAGCCGGCCGCCCGGAGGGCGTCGACGTCGTCACCCGTCACCTCCCACGGCGTCGTCGTGAGCTTCACCGCGTACCCGAGCATGGCGAGACGCCGCTCTCCGAGCGGAGCCGTTCGCCAGCCTTCTTCGACGCGACCGAGCAGCTCGTCGTCGCCGAGCAGCCGGCGCAGACCGCGCCGGTGGTGCACGATTCAGTACACGCAGCGGTTCTCGACGCTGACGACGAGCGCGATGAGCTCACGATCGACCTTGCGCAGGGTCGCCGTCCCGGTCATCGCCGACGTGTAGAGGCGGTGATGGGCGTCCATGGCCCGGGGGTTGAGCGAGTGGATCTGCATGATGTTGTCCACCCTGGCGTTCTCGGCGTCGACGACGCGGTCGCGCAGCTTCGCCAGCTCACCGTCCCACTCGTCCTCACGTCTGGTCTCGATCCACGCCATGGCCGCTCCCTCTCCTCTGCTCCCGGGTACGATCGCACGATGCCCCCGACCGCGTCGATTCAGCGCGCCGGCGTTCCTGTGGGATGGAGGGACCGGTGATGCGGAGGATCTCAGTCGTGGGCACGTCCGGATCCGGCAAGACGACGCTGGCAGCAGAGATGTCGGCGCGGCTTGGGATCCCACACGTGGAGCTCGACGGCATCTATCACCAGGCGGGATGGGTGCCGCTCGAAGATGCGGAGTTCCGGGCCCGGGTGAGGGCTGTCACGGCGGGTGAGGCGTGGATCGTCGACGGCAACTACACCACTGTGCGCGACGTCGTCTGGGGAGCCGCCGATACCGTCGTCGCGCTCGATCTTCCCCGCCGAATCGTCATGTCACGCGTCGTGAGGCGCTCGGTATACAGGGCGCTCACCCGGCGGGAGCTGTGGAACGGGAACCGGGAGCGCCTGCGCAACCTCGCCCGCTGGGATCCCGAGGACAACATCATCCGCTGGGCGTGGGTCCGCCACGCCGTCCACCGAGAACGGCTCCTCGCCGCGACCGATGACCCGGCGTGGGAGCACCTCACCTTCGTCAGGCTCGGGTCTCGTGGCGACGTCGCCGCCTTCATCACCGGCCTCGGCCGTCGGGACTGATCCGTTGGCCGGTTCAGACCTCGGTGACGCAGTCCTCGTCGGTGGCGAGGTGCGGCGTCACGATGGCCACCGACTCTTGTTTGGCAGCTTCGAGCAGGCCACGCACGATGCCCTCGTCGAGGCGGCACACGACCTCGGGATGGTCGGCGGCGGTCTGGCCGAAGGGGCAGAACTTGGTGAGCAGCACCCGGTCGTCGGTGTTGGCTTCGGTCGTGAATCCGACACCCATCATCGCCCGCGCCACCGCCTTCACCGCCGTCTCGAACCCGGCGTCTGCGGGGATACCGATCTCGGCCGCGAGCTCCCGGCCGTAGTCACGCCCCACCTCCTCGGCCACCGTGGCGGCGGCGTCCGGTGCGACCCGCTCGACGACGCGAACGAGGAGCTCGGAGAGGAGGTCGTAGCGTCGCACCGGGAACTGGACCGACACCTCCTTGTCGGTCGACTCGTAGTGCTTTGCCGGCCTTCCGGCTCCGGGGCCCCTCCGCCCGCCGGAGCGGCGATGGGTGACCCTGAGGTACCCGTCGGCAACGAGCCGGTCGAGATGATGCCGGGCGACGTTGGCGTGGATGTCGAAGAGCGCCGCGATCTCGTTCGCGGTGACCGATTCGGGGGCTTCTCGCACCGAGATGTAGATTCCGCGCCGCGTCGCGTCGCCGAGCGACGCGGAGAGGTCGCCGATCTGCTGGTCGAAGAGCTTGGCGTCCAACGCTGCTCCTACGGACGGCTGGTCTGGATGGCGTGGATCCACCTCTCACTATAGTTTTCTAACCACTACCGAGATAGGAGAAGCAACGTGGCCGATGCCGCCGCCGTCCGCGCCGCCGTCGAGCAGGTCGAGGATCCGGAGCTGCACCGCTCCCTCGGGGAGCTCGAGATGGTGCGCGAGCTCGACGTGTCCGAGGCCGGCGAGGTCGGTGTACTCGTCGCGTTGACGATCCCCGGCTGTCCCCTCAAAGACGAGCTCACCGGGGCCGTCGCTGCCGCGGCGGGGTCCGTCGAAGGCGTCACCTCGGTCGACGTGCGCTTCACCCACATGAACGACGAGGAGCGAGCCCGGATGATGCAGGGCGTGCGTGGGGGACCCGGAGGCGAGATCCTCATCGGCGGCTCGGGGTCGACCACCAGGGTGATCGCCATCTCTTCAGGAAAAGGCGGAGTCGGCAAGTCGTCGGTCACGGCGAATCTCGGCGTTGCCCTGGCGCGGCTCGGCAAGACCGTGGGCATCATCGACGCCGACGTCTGGGGGTTCTCCATCCCGAAGATGCTCGGCATCGACCGGCCGCCGACCGTCATCGACGACACGCTTCTGCCCCCGGAACTCCACGGCGTGCGGGTCATGTCGATGGACTTCTTCGTCCAGCCCGACCAGGCCGTGATCTGGCGGGGGCCGATGCTGCACAAGGCGCTCGAGCAGTTCCTCGCCGACGTGCACTGGGGGGACCCGGATTACCTGCTCATCGACATGCCTCCGGGTACCGGCGACATCGCCATCTCCATGTCCCAGTTCCTCCCGCGTGCCCAGGCGATCGTCGTGACGACGCCGCAGGTCACCGCGCAGCGAGTCGCAATGCGCGCCGGCCTCATGGCGCGCAAGGTCAACCAGGACATCATGGGCGTCGTCGAGAACATGTCGTGGTTCACCGGCAACGACGGCACCCGCTACCCGATCTTCGGCACCGGCGGGGGAGAAGCGCTCGCCTCCGACCTCGACGTTCCCCTCCTCGGCCAGATCCCCCTCGTCCCGGCGGTGCGCGAGGGCGCCGATCTCGGGCTCCCGGTGACGATCGTCGACCCGGACGGCGAGGCGGCTGGGGCGTTCGAGCGCCTGGCAGTCGAAGTGGAGGCGCGCCGCCCCCGGCTGCGCGCGCACCCGGAGCTCATCGTCCGCTGACGCGTCGCTAGATTTGGGAACTCTCGTACAGGAGATCGCCAGCACAATGATCGAAACGGTCAAGGTTCGCATCGGGCTGCAGTCGGCGCGCGAACTCGAACTCGACGTCGAAGACGGCGACGCGGTCGCCGAGCAACTCGAGTCTGCCAGGAACAACGGAGCCGGCATCGTGTGGATCACGGACGCCAAAGGGAACCGGCACGGCATCGCAATCGAGAAGCTCGCGTTCGTCGAGGTCGAGGGTGAGGCCACCCGCCCCGGCATCGGATTCACACCATCCGAGTGAGCGGCACGCACTTACAACGACAAGCGCCCGGCCGGAGCCGGGCGCTTGTCGTTTCGAGCGGAGGGAGAAGCTCGAAAGATCTCTAGGTTGTGCTCAGCCTGCCTGACGTCGCCGGCGGCGCTCGGCCAGCCAGCGCTTGCGGAGCCTGCGCCGGTCGTCCTCGGCATACCCGCCCCACACGCCCGACTCCTGATTGGACTCGAGAGCGTAGAGCAGGCACTCCTCTGTGACGGAGCAGATGGCGCAGATGGCGACCGCCTTGTCGATCTGGTCGATGGCGGGTCCCGTCGTCCCTATCGGGAAGAAGGTTTCGGGATCGGAGTCACGGCACGCGGCCAGCTCTCTCCAATCCGCTACGGTCAGCATGTCGTGATTCCCCTCCCAGCCCCCGGTGCCGCCGAAGGCTTGTGAATGTGAAAGCTTTCACATAAGTGTACCAAAGAAAAGAGCCCTGCGGGGGGCTTCGGGCGCAATAGTAAGCGCTTCCAGCGATCGTATGCAAGGCATTTTCTCCCGTTCTTTCCGATTCCGCGCCGTCGGCCAGGTCGGGTACGATTTCAAGGCCCGGGTGACACCGCACAGGGGATGAAGCGTGAGGATCCACGACGAGCTACAGGCGGAGCTGAAGGACGCCATGCGCACCGGTGACAAGCCCCGCGTCAACGTCATTCGCCAGATCGAGTCCGAGGTCTCACTCGCCAGGACCGCTCCCGGGTTCTCCGGTGATGTCGACGACGCCCTTTACCTCGAGGTCATCGCCTCTTACGTCAAGAAGATGGACAAGGCGAGGAGGGAATACGAAACGACCGGCGAGCGCGGCGAAGCGCATGCAGCCAAGCTCGCCTACGAGGTCGAGTACCTCTCCGGGTGGCTGCCTGAGCAGCTCTCGGAGGACGAGACCCGGCGGCTGGTGAAGGTGGCGATGGCCGAGCTGGGGGTCACCGATCCGAAACAGGCCGGTCGTGTCGTCGGCGCTGTCATGAAATCTGGCGAGGCCGTCGACGGAGCCACAGTCAGCCGGCTCGTTCGCGAGGAGCTCGGCGCATAGCCGACCGCCTACCGACCTACGCACCGATGCTGGCCACCCGGTGGCCGGGGCCGTTCACCGATCCGGGTTGGGTCTTCGAGATCAAGTGGGACGGGGTGCGCTGCGTCCTCCACTGGGACGGCGAGCGCACCGTGCTGAGGAGCAGGTCGGGCAACGACGCAACGGCGAGGTATCCCGAGCTCGGGGCCTTCCGCTCCGAACGTCCTGTCGTCCTCGATGGCGAGATCGTTGCGCTCGACGGCAGCGGGCTGCCCTCCTTCGAGCAGCTCCAGCAGCGGATGAACCTCGGCTCGGCCTCGCTCGTCGCCACCGCCCGCACCGAGGTCCCGATCAGCTATGTCGTCTTCGACGTCCTCTTCGACGGCGCCGATCTCACGACCGAACCGCTCGAGCACCGCCAGGAGCGGCTGCGCGGGCTCGAGCTGCCCGGGCCCGTCACCGTGTCCGAGGTCGTCGCCGGTGACCCGGACCCGCTGTGGGACTTCGTCGTCGAGCGCGGCATGGAAGGCATCGTCGCCAAACGGCTCGGCTCGGGATACCGCCCCGGGGAGCGCTCCGCCGATTGGCGGAAGATCGGGGCGTTCCGCCAGGCCCGCGCCGTCGTCGGCGGGTTCACTCGTGGCGAGGGCGGTCGCCGGGATGCCTTCGGCGCGCTGCTGCTCGGTCAGTGGGACGCCGACGGGCTCCGCTGGGTAGGGTCCGTCGGCTCGGGTTTCAGCGACTCGGCGCTTCGGGCGATCCGTGCCGCGCTCGACGAGATGGTGCTCGAGGACTCACCGTTCCGGCCTACCGAGGGCATGCCCCGCGAGGCGACGTGGGTCCAGCCTGTGCTCGTCGCCCTCGTCCAGTACAAGGAGTGGACCTCGGTGGGCCGGCTGCGGGCGCCGTCGTTCAAGGGGTTCACCGAAGATCCCATCAGCGACGTCACCTGGGAGCGGGAGGGACCGGCGGGAGACCGGTGAATCGGTGTTGAGTGAATTCGCGGCTCCGAGGTGCCGATAGCAACACATGGCCGTCGTTCACCTGCTGCTCGCTCTCACGACCCTCACGCTCACGGTGTGGGCGCGAACCCTCATCACGCACCTGTCACGCTGAGGCCGCGTCCGGCGCGGGGCCCCTCAGACGGCCTTTTTCGCCTTCGTCGCCTCCACGGACGCCTTGAGCGCCTCCATGAGATCGACCACGCCCGACGGCTGGGGAGCCTCCGGTGAGACGATCTCCTCGCCGTCGATCTTCAGTTGGGCGGCGGCTTCGACGGCCTCTCTGCTCTCGTCGTTCCACACCGACGGATCGAACGCCGAGGTCAGGTTGTCGATGATCATCTCCGCCATCGTGATTTCCTCGTCCCGCACCTCGATGTCCTCCTCGAGCGTCTCGAAGGCGGGCTCCCTGATCTCGTCGGGCCAGTACATCGTCTCGAGGACGATCACGCCGTCCTCGGCCCTGATGACCGCGAGGTGCTCCCGCTCGCGGATGGCCACCTTTGCCACCCCGACCATGTCCTTCTCCTCGAGGGCCCGGAGCAGGATCTTGTAGGCCTTGGCGCCGGTCTTCTCCGGGGCGAGGTAGTACGAGGACCGGTAGTAGATCGGGTCGATCTCCTCCTGCTTGACGAACTGGACCACGTCGACCATGCCGCCGGCGATACCCTTCATGATCCCGGACAGCTCGTCGGGCGTGAACACGACATACCGACCCTTGTCGATCTCGTAGCCCTTGACGATCTTCTCGTAGGGCACCTCTTCGCCGTCGGCCTCGGCGACCCGTCGGTAACGGATCGGCGAGTGATCGGACTCACGCAGCTGTTTGAAGCTGGGCCGCTTGTTCTCGGTTGCCGAGTACAAGCCGACGGGAATCGTCACGAGTCCGAACGAGATGGCGCCCTTCCAGATCGATCGCATGCGGTCCCTCCGGCTGAATTCGCGAAAAACGATAGTCGCGGGCGCGGGGTGCGGCGGCGATGTCCCCGCGGCGCCGGTTCCGTACACTCCGGCCCCGTGATCTTGGATCGCTTCAAGCCCGGGAACCTCGGACTCGAGACGAGCGAGGAAGACCGGGAGACGGCCATCGTCCTGCTCACGGCGACGGTGCTCATCGTCATGTTCGCGTACTGGGGCCGGCCCGGGTTCTTCTTCACCTCCGGCCTCGTCGGGTGGTTCAGTGATCGTGCCAGCGGCGTGCTCGGCGACGACGTCGCCGTGGGCGGGTACCTCTGGTGGGGCCTCGCCTCTCTCTTCTTTCGCGTCGCCGTGCCGCTCGGCGTCGTCGCGCTCTGGCTGAAACGGAGCCCCGGCGAGTTCGGGTTCCGGGTCCGCGGCACCCTTCGCCACCTCCCGGTGTACCTGGGGCTCTACGTCGTGATGCTGCCGCTCCTCATCTGGGCGTCGAGCCTCGACTCCTTCCTCGGCTTCTACCCCTTCTACGACAGGGCGATCGAGGGCGGGGCGGCCTTCTGGCTCTACGAGCTCGGCTACGGCATCCAGTTCATCGGAGTCGAGGCCTTCTTCCGCGGCTTCCTCACCTTCGGTCTCGCCCGCCGGTTCGGGCTGCTCGGCGTCGTCTTCATGACGGTGCCGTACACGATGATCCATCTCACCAAGCCGATGCCGGAGGCCTTCGCTGCCATCGTCGCCGGGCTCTTGCTGGGTTATCTCGCTCTGCGATCCCGGAGCTTCGTTCCCGGGATCTACCTCCACGCCGGCATTGCGCTGACGATGGACCTGCTCGTCATCGCTCGCGTCGGCGCGCTCGGGAACATCTTCTGAGCGCCTTCGAGGTGCGAGGCGTGCGGGCAGCTCTGGAATGGGTCGCGCCGACGGGGACGTTCTCCCTCTCCGCACCGAACGTGTCTGGGTAACACCGCTTGCCGGCTCCGGGACGGGCTCGGCACCCTCACACCCAGAGCAGAGGCGGTGCGCGTCGTCTGTGCGAGGGGGGATCATCAAGCCGCGATCGCTGGTTCATCGCGTAGGCCCCTGTTTCCAGGCAGGCAGGTTTCATGGTTCGAGCCGATCGGGCTGCAGCCTCGAGGAACTGCCCTTCGCGGTCTTGGTTGCGGAGTGGAGCAGAGCTGATTGTGGTTGGGCGGCGACCTTCTCAGTGGGTGGGCGTTCGTGGGTGGTGTCGCAGAGGGGTCGGGTGCCGGTGAGCCATATGAAGGCAGTGGTGAGGCTGTCGAGGTCGTTGTCGGCTAGCAGGCGGGGCCGGCGGGAGGTTTCTTGGAGACCCCAGGCGAGTATCTCGGCGGCGTGTTCTGTGCCCCGGTGCCACCACTGAGCACCGTGGTCGTTCCACACGGTGACATTCCGGAGATCCATGAATGCCTGACGCTGGGTTTCGGTGAGGTTGTCTTCGACCCAGGTGTGAGCCAGTTCGTGAAGGACCAGCTTCCGGGTGAGGGTGGTGGCCTCGGTAGAGCAGACGTCGAGGTGGTAGCCGTCTTCTTGGGTTATTGCCCGTCCCTGGTTGCCGTCGCATCGGTCCCGGTTCTCATGGAAGTACACGTCCACTGAGGGGAGTGTCATCCCGGCGTCCAGGTACCGGTCGCGGGCCCATTCGGCGAGGTTGACGAGCTGCGGGCTGTCGTCATGGACCTGGAACCGTGCTTGGTCTTGCTGCGGGGTGGCCTTTGAGGCAACTCTGGTGACCACGGTTCCCGGTGCGACGGGCGGGTTGGTGTGCGGGGCAGCTTCCGACGGGGACGGTCCTGGGGTGAAGCCGGACATCAAGACGGCCGTTGCGGCTAGAACGGTGCTGGCATTCCTCATGCCCGCACCGTCCGATTACGGCGTTAGGTTCGGACCCCGGTGGGGGTTAGGTCAGGATTAGGCCCTCACAGAACGCTGCTCCTCGGGGTCTGGGAGACGGCGGGTTGGTACATTGGGTTATGGAGTTCCTGGTTCTGGGACCACTCCAGATCTTGGCCGATGGTGTGCCGCTACCTGCGCCGGCTGCCACACCGCAGACGTTGCTGGGGATTCTGCTGATCCATGCCAACCAAGTGGTGTCTGTCGACCGCTTGTTGGAGGAGGCGTGGGGGGATCGGCAGCCCACGGCCGGGGTCAAGACTCTGCGCTATCACGTCTCGAAGTTACGAGATGTCTTGGAGCCGAACCGTGGCCGGGGCGAGGAAGGGGTGATCGCAACGAAGCCTGGGGGCTATGTGTTGCGGGTGGGGGCCGGTGACGTGGATGCGGGACGGTTCCGCGGTCTCACCGAGGAGGGTGCCGACCTCTTGGCGGATGGGCGTTTCGAGGAAGCCCGCGAGCGGTTGGGAGAGGCGCTCGATCTATGGCGGGGTGGCGCGTTCGAGGACTTCCGTTACGACAGCTTCGCGCAGGGGGAGATCGCCCGGTTGGAGGAGATGCGGCTCTTGTGTGTCGAGAATCGGATCGGGGCGGATCTGTTGCTGGGGCGGCACCGGGAAGTGGTGGGCGAACTCCGGGAGCTGACTACGGAGTATCCGATGCGGGAGGGGTTTTGGGGTCAGTTGATGGTGGCGCTATACCGAACTGATCAGCAGGCCGAGGCGTTGGCGGCGTATCAGGCGGCTCGCAAGGTTCTCGGTGAGGAGCTGGGTATCGAGCCCAACGCGGCGCTGCGCAGACTCGAGGAACAGATCCTGTTTCACGAGTTGCCGTTTGAAGCGCCGGAGCGGGAGGCGCCGCCCCGGGACAACCTCCCGGCGCGGGTTTCGTCGTTCATCGGTCGACTGGATGAGGCGATCACGGTGGAGAAGCTGGTCGATTCCCACCGGCTGGTCACCCTCACCGGGTTTGGGGGGATGGGTAAGACGACGTTGGCGACCGAGGTGGCCCGCCACCTCACCGGCAGCTACCCAGACGGTGTGTGGCTCGTCGAACTCGCGGCCCTCTCTGAACCAAACCATCTGGTGGGTGAGATCGCCCGCGTATTCGACGTGCCCGAACACCCAACGCGCCCGCTGCTTCACGTCGTGGTCGGGAAGTTGTCCAACAAGTCGATGCTGATGGTCATCGACAGCTGCGAGCAGTTGATAGTCGAAGCGGCTCGGGTGGTGACCGCGTTGTTAGAGGGTTGCCCGACGCTGCGGGTGCTGGCGACCAGCCGCGAGCCGTTGCAGGTTCGCGGTGAGCAATCCTGGTCTGTGCCTCCCCTCGAGCTCCCTGATATCGAAGCGGAGACCTCAGTTGTTGCTGCGGGCCAGATCGATGCGGTGAAGCTCTTCGTTGAACGCGCCCAGGAATCCCAGGCCGCTTTCGAACTCAATGAAGCGAACGTCGATGAGATCGTGACGATTTGCCGCCGTCTGGACGGGATTCCCCTCGCCCTCGAGCTGGCTGCGGCCCGGCTACGGATGCTCTCACCCCGTCAACTCCTCGAACGCCTCGATGACCGTTTCGCAGTGCTCACCGAGGCCGGCCGCACCCGCCCTGTACGGCAACAAACCCTCCTGGCCACCCTGGGATGGAGCTACGACCTACTCAGCGACGCAGAACAGACGCTGCTGCGACGCCTCGCTGTCTTCGACGGAGGCTTCACCCTCGACGCCGCCGAAGCAGTCTGCGAAGGGGATGGAATCAACCCGGCACATGTCCTGGACCTGACGGACCGCCTCGTGAATACCTCGCTTCTGACAGTGAGTGCAGAGGAGCCCTTCCGATACGGCATGCTCGAGACGGTACGCGAATACGCGCTGGCGCTGCTGGCCCGCTCTGGCGAAGAAACCACGTTGCGACGTCGCCACGCCGACTACTACGGCGCCCTCTTCTCCGGTGATCCGGATTGGGACACGAGCGAGTTTGGCGAGATGCTCGAGGGGGTTGCCACCGAGCATGAGAACCTTCGTGGTGCTCTCGCCTGGGCATTTGCCGCCGGGGAGGGTCGCCGTGCTCTGCAGGTGGCTGCCAGCATCTCGGATCACTGGGGATTCATGGCGGAGGAGGGCCTGTACTGGCTCCCCAAGGTCTTGGAACTCTCGGAGTCGACGCCGACGCTGGACCGGCAACGAGTTCTGGCCGGTCTCGGGAGGCGCCTCGCATTCTCCCACTCGAGACACGACAGCCTCTCCGTCCTCGAAGAGCTAGAGACCGCCGCCGAGCAACTCGGCCATACCAGGGGCGCGGCCGATGCCCTCCACATCAGGTCCATGTATCTGGACGCAGATGGAGACATTCGGGGGAGCCGACGACTCCTCATGGACCATGTCGGGACCCTAAAGGACCCATTGGACGCGACCCTGCCCTTGTATCTCGTCAACATTGCCCTCTATTCGATACTTCTCGGTGACTTCGAGCACGCTGTCGAAACCATCGACGAGGTCGAAGACGTGGGAGAGAGGCTCGGCCAGAGGACGGTCCCGGCCCTTGCAGGAGCATCCCGGGGCATGCTCGCCCACTACCAGGGCAACCTGCATTCCGCCCACAGGTTGCTCGTTGAGGCGTTGGCCGACATGCGTCGGGTCGACCGGGTTCAACCCCAATCCGAGCCGTTGCGCGAGCTAGCCCAAGTCGCGCTGGCGTCGGGTGAGATCGAAGAGGCTGGGAGCTGGGCCGGTCAACTCGCCGACCTCGGGAGACGCGGCACCATGTCGCGCCCACTTGTGGATGGCCATAGACTGGCTGCCCGCGTGGCGCTCCGCCAGGGACGAATCCCCGCTGCGCGCCAAGCCTGCGTGGACGCAGTCGATATCGCGTTCGTGACCTCTGACATCCCGGCCTTGGCGGCGTCGCTGGCCGTGGCGGGCCAAGTGGCGTGGGTGTCGGACCACGCGCAGATCTCGGCCGTGCTCCATGCCGGTGCCGAGGCGGTGCGGGAGCGGATCGGCTTTGTACACCCCGTTCACCGCGCGCGAGAACTCGACCGCGAACTCGCCCACGTTCACGAGGCCCTGGGTGCGGGTGCCTTCGACCTTGCGTGGGAACTCGGTGCAACGTCCAGTTTGGACAGCCTGGTCGATCAGGCACGGGGTTCTGAGCGCTGAGGCTCCGTCCCTCGTTCTTCTTGGTTCTACCACCCGTGCAGCGGCCCGTGAATGGCATTGTGGCGTCCGATCACCTCAACCGGCCGTGGCTGCCCGATCCGCGAGGCGACCGCGACGAGATGCTGACGATCGGAGGAACCTCAATGATCGGTGTCCACTCAGTGTCCGACTGGCACTCGACCTCACGGTCCGCCTCGGACATCTCGGCACGCTCCGCTTGCCAGGTCGAGTGCCCAGGCAGGATTCGAACCTTGTGCTGCGTTGGCGCGAGTCGGGGGGCTGGGCGCTGGGGTGGCGTGTCGGTGGGAGCCGTTGCGGGGGATGGATTCCTGCCTGTGCCCCAGGCAGGATTCGAACCTGCGCTCCCGGCTCCGGAGGCCGGTGCTCTATCCCCTGAGCTACTGGGGCGGGGAGACGGAGTGTACCAACCGCGAGCGCCGCAGCCGCTGGGCCTATCCTGCGCGCTCTCCACCGAGTTGGCCGCCGGATGTCCATCATCACCGATCTCAGCGACGCCTTCGGCGAGGCATTCGCCGCACTCGATCTCGACCGCGCCTTCGGGGAGGTCGTCGTGTCGCAGCGGCCGGATCTCGCCCAGTACCAGTGCAACGGCGCATTGCCGGCGGCCAATGCCGCGAGGCGGAACCCACGCGAGCTCGCCGAGGCCGTGGCGGCTGTGGTGGAGTCGCCGATCGTCGATGCGGTGTCCGTTGCAGGGCCGGGGTTCATCAACATCATGGTCACCGACGAGGCGCTGGCGGCTCGAGCCGAGCTGCTGCGGCGGGACGACCGGCCGGCGCTCGCGGTGGAGGGGCCGAAGAAGATCGTCGTGGACTACGGGGGCCCGAACGTCGCCAAAGAGCTCCACGTTGGCCATCTTCGGCCGGCGATCATCGGCGAGAGCGTGAAGCGTCTGTTCCGGCTGGTCGGTCATGACGTCGTTGGGGACGTGCACCTGGGGGACTGGGGATTGCCGATGGGACAGCTCATCGTCGAGCTGGCCGAGCGGCGACCGGACCTGCCGTACTTCGACGAGAGCGCCTCGGGTCCGTTCCCGTCGGAGTCCCCGGTCACCGTCGAGGAGCTCAACGAGCTGTACCCGGTCGCGTCGGCGCGGGCCGCTGAGGATCCCGCATTCGCCGAGGCGGCTCGGGCGGCAACCGTCGCCCTCCAGTCGGGTCGCCCGGGGTACGTCGCGCTGTGGCAGCACTTCCGCGGCGTGTCGGTGGCGGCGATGCGGCACGTGTACGACGAGCTCGGGGTCCACTTCGAGCTGTGGCACGGGGAGAGCACGATCGCTTCGCGGCTCGACGCCATGATCGCCCGGCTCGAGGCGGCAGGGGTGGCCGGGGAGAGCGACGGCGCTCTCGTCATCGACGTCGCCCGCGATGACGACACGTTCGAGATCCCGCCGTTCATGGTGCGCAAACGGGACGGAGCGACGCTGTACACGACGTGGGATCTCGCCACGATCGAGGATCGCATCGAGACCCTCGGTGCAGACGTGATGATCTACGTCGTCGACAACCGCCAGTCGCTCCACTTCGAGCAGGTCTTCCGGGCCGCGAGGAGAGCAGGAATCGCCGGGCCCGATGTCGATCTCGACCACGCCGGCAACGGCACCGTCAACGGCCCGGACGGCAAGCCGCTGAAGACGCGGGAGGGCAACCTCCCTTTGCTGCGCGACCTCATCACGGATGCGGTCGAGAGGGCAAGGCAGCGGATGGACGAGCGCGACCTCGCTCGCGGGCTTCCCGAAGCGGAGCGAGCCGGGATCGCCAGGCTCGTCGGGCTCGCCGCGCTCAAGTACGGGGATCTTCAGAACCACCGGGTCTCCGATTACGTCTTCGATCTCGACCGGTTCACCTCGTTCGACGGGAGAACCGGGCCGTATCTCCTCTACGGGGCCGTGCGTATGCAGTCGATCTTCCGGGAGGCATCGGCCCGGGGTCTGGAGGAGGGGGAGATCATCCCGGCGAAGAGCGACCCGGAGCGCGACCTGATGCTGATGCTGCTGCGGGTGCCCGAGGTCGTCGATCGCGCCGTGGCGTTCCGGGCGCCGAACCACGTCGCCGAGTACGTGTACGAGCTCGTCGCCTCGTTCAACCGGTTCTACGAGGCGTGTCACATCCTCTCGGAGCAGGACGAGGCACGCCGAGCGTCGTGGCTCGGCCTGGTCGGTGTGACCCGCCGGCTGCTCGGGAGCCTCCTCGACGCGCTCGGGATCGACATCCCGGAGCGGATGTGAGCGTCGCCATGGCCGGAGCCGTGCCTCGCTCGCTGCTGCCCGACGGTGCCGATGTCGATGCCTCGGGCCGCCTCACCGTGGCAGGCTGCGACGTGCTCGATCTCGCCGCCGAGCACGGCACGCCGTTGTTCGTCTACGACGAGGCGCACCTCCGGAGCCGGTGCCGGGAGGCGGTTGCCGCATTCCCCGGCGGGGCTGCCTATTCCACGAAGGCGTTTCTCTGCACGGCGATGGCCAGGCTCGCCCACGAGGAAGGCATGTTGCTCGACGTCGCCACCGGGGGTGAGCTCCACATCGCGCTCGCCGCCGGTGTGCCCGCGGGCCGGCTCGTCTTGCACGGCAACAACAAGTCCCTCGCCGAGCTGCGCTCCGGTCTCGAGGCCGGCGTCGGCCGGCTCGTCGTCGACTCGGATGACGAGATCGACCGGATCGAAGCGCTCGTCGCATCTGGGCTCGCCCCACCGCAGGTCCTGGTCCGGGTCACTCCCGGCGTCGAGGCCCACACCCACGAGTACCTCCGGACGGGCGTGGCCGACTCCAAGTTCGGGTTCGGGCTGGAGTCGGGTGCCGCGGCGCGAGCCGTCGAGCGGGTCGCGGCGTCACCCGCCATGGATCTCGTCGGGCTCCATGCCCACATCGGGAGCCAGGTGTTCACCGTCGAGTCGTTTCGGAAGGCGATCGAGACGATCGCGCCGCTCGCCGTGCCGCTCGATCTTCCTGAGCTGTCGGTCGGTGGCGGCCTCGGCGTCGCCTATGTCACCGGTGAGTCGGCGCCGTCGATCGCCGAGTGGGCAGAGGCTGTGCATGCCGCCTGCGCCTCCGGCGGCATCACCGGTCGCATCACGGCGGAGCCGGGCCGAGCGATCGTCGCCAGGGCGGCGGTGACCCTCTACACCGTGGGCACGATCAAGGAGATCTCCGGCGTGCGCACGTATGTTGCGGTCGACGGCGGCATGAGCGACAACCCGCGACCCGTTCTCTACGGCAGCGGCTACGAGGCGTTCTTGCCCCGCGCCACCGATGCAACGCGGGAGGTGGTCGTCAGGGTGGTCGGGAAGCACTGCGAGTCCGGTGACGTGATCGTGCGCGACGCCCACGTCCCCGAGGGCCTCGCCGTCGGCGACGTGCTCGCCACGCCCGTGACCGGCGCCTACGGGCACTCGATGGGCTCGAACTACAACATGGTCCTGCGCCCCGCCGTCGTCTTCGTCGCCGACGGCTCCGCCCGTCTCGTCGTGCGACGCGAGACCTACGACGACCTCCTGACCCGGGACGCCGGAATGCGCTGACGGCGCGGCGGGCGCCTCAACGGGTGTCGGCGGCGTGGACCACCTCGACGGGATCCCCCGGCGCGACGGTGCCAGGCTCGACGACTCTGGCATACCATCGGCTCCATCCCGGATGCCGGGCCGCATCGATGCGGCGGAAGTCACGTCCCTCGAACCAGCGTGCGTTCTTCGAGCACGGGGAAGCGGTGGCGGTGATCTCCGCGATGAGGCGATCGCCGATACGCAGCCGTACGCCGATTTCCATGCGGGCCCAGTCGATCCCGGCGAGCGTGAGGTTCTCCCCGGCCGAACCGGGCGCGATCGGGTGACCCTCGGCCTGGAGCGCCTCGATGACCTCGAGTGAGTAGAGGCACAGGTCCTGGTCCGGTCCACCGTGGTGGATGCGATCCGCCTGCTCGTCGCCGACGACACCCCCGGCCACGATCTCGGCGCTCGGCACCGGCCGCTTCGGCACCCCGCCCTTCGAGACGTTCACCTGGTACACGACCCCGGTCACGCCGCGATGGTAGGAGGGCTGCACAGGGCGCCTACCATCCCGGCACCATGGACACGACGGTCGGTATCGGCATCCTCGGGGCGGGCACCGTCGGCGGGACCCTCGTCCGCAGGCTCGTCGACGAGCACGAGGCGATCGCGCTG
>CAMYMC010000012.1 GCA_947259365.1 uncultured Acidimicrobiaceae bacterium
TCTTCACTCAAAACCCTCTCACCTACGGCCCCCGGCTACTAGAGGAATAGGTCCCATGTGCCCGGGTCGTCCTGCTCCGATCGGTGGAGACCTCGATGCGGCGTCGGGACTTCCTGACCCCTCCGCGAGCTGCCCAGACGGCCGCTGCGACCCCTGGTGGGGCGCCACGCATCGAGAGCGGGCCGCCTCCTAGGCTGCCGCCATGTCCGAGCTCATCGAGCTGGCCGACTACAGGCGCCGCGTCCAGGACATCTACCACGACGTGCGAGCAGGGTCGCCGGGTCGTGAGACGTGGCTGAGGTGGCGCAGCGCACGGGATGACCTCTTCCGGACCCATTCCCAGAGCGCCGTTGAGCCCGGAGCGCGCGGTTTCGAAGGGCTCACGTACTTCGAGTACGAACCGCGCTTCGCCGTCACCGGACGCATCGAGCCCAAGGCAGCGGCGACGATGGAGCTCGACCACAGCGCCCTGGGCGCGACGGGGTTCGACGTGGTGGGCTGCGTCCGGTTCGAGATCGAAGGTCGGGCGGCAGCCTTGACGCTGTACTGGCTCTCCGGGTACGGCGGGGGCATCTTCCTTCCCTTCCGGGACGCAACCTCGGGGGCGATGACCTATGCCGGGGGTCGGTACCTCCTCGACGGGGCGAAGGGAGCGGATCTCGGCGGGGATGGGACGACGCTCGTACTCGACTTCAACTACGCCTACCACCCGAGCTGCGTCCACAGCGCCCGTTGGTCGTGCCCCCTGGCGCCCCCGGAGAACCAGCTCGATCTCGCCATCACTGCGGGGGAGCGGCTGGCGGAGGAAGAGATACGCGACGGACGCCCCGACGGGCGGGGCGGCACCTGATGGGCGACACACGGCGGCTCATGGGCCCGGGACCATCGAACCCGTATCCGGAGGCCATGGCCGCCCTCGCCGCCCCCGCCCTCAGCCACGAGGACCCGGTGTTCCTCGACATCCTCGATGAGGTGAGGCGGCGCCTCCGGATCGTCTTCGAGACCGCCAACGAGCTGACGTTCCCCGTCAGCGGGACGGGTTCAGCAGCCATGGAAACGGCGTTCGTCAACACGATCACCCCGGGCGACACCGTCGTCGTCGCCGTCAACGGCTTCTTCGGGGAGCGGATGTGCGACATGGCCCTGCGCTGCGGGGCGAACCTCGTCCGGGTCGACTTCGACTGGGGAGCTCCGGTCGACGCCGAGCGGCTTCTCGCCGCCCATCCCGACCCGGCGATCATCGCCGTCGTCCACGCTGAGACGTCGACCGGGGCCCGCAGCGACATCGCCGCGGTGGGGGAGGGGAAAGGCGATGCACTCCTCGTCGTTGATTGCGTGACGTCGCTCGGCGCGATCCCCTTCCGCACCGATGCGTGGGGAGTCGACATTGCCTTCGCCGCGACCCAGAAGTGTCTGTCGGTACCGGCGGGTCTCGGGCCGTTCACGATCAACGAGCGGGCCCGTCGGCGTCTCGTTGCGAGGCCGGGCTCGTGGTATCTCGATCTTCGACTCCTCGCCGAACACATCGCCACCGGCGGGGGCCGTGCGTATCACCACTCGGCTCCCGTCGCCGCCATCCGCTCGCTCCACGGCGGTCTCGGCGCGATCCTCGACGAGGGCCTCGATGCCGTGTTCGCCCGTCATGAGACGTGCGGCGCCGCCCTCGAGCGGGGACTTGTCGAGCTCGGCCTCGAGCCCGACGCAGCCGCCGGGTCCCGGCTGCCGCAGCTGGCAGCGGTGTGGGTGCCAGACGGCGTCGACGATGCTGCGACGAGAGCCCGCCTCCGCGACGACCACGGGATCCAGATCGGCGGGGGACTCGGGCGGCTCGCCGGGGAGGTCTGGCGCATCGGTTGCATGGGTCACACCGCCCGGATGGGCAACGTGGATGCCTTGCTCGCCTCCCTCGAAGCGCTGCTCGCACGCTGAGGGATCGGCTCAGTCACCGTTGCCGAAGAGAAGGCCCTCCATGGGGTGAGGCACTGTCGGCTCCAGCGGTGGCAGACCTCCCAGGGCCACTTCGCCGACCGGTAGCACGGTACGCCCGTACGTCTCGTTGAGCAGCTCGGCGGCGGCGAGGTAGACCGCCGACGCACCGCACAGGATCCCCTCGAACCCGGCGATACGGGTCACCGCGTCGCTTCCGGACCATTCACCTGCGGCGAGGAGGAAGAACAGACCTGCAAGGCTGGCGAAGACGACACGGAGCGCCCGGCTCTTGCGAAGGGTGCCGAAGAACATCACGAGCGTGAACACACCCCACACGAACAGGTACCAGCCCATGAAGCCGGCGTCGGTGCCGACCGTGAGGGATTCCACGTTCCCGGCGACGACGATGTACACGAGGCTGAGCCAGAACAGCCCGTAGCTCGTGAACGCGGTCGCCGCGAACGTGTTCCGGGCCGCGAATTCCATCCGCCCGGCGATGAGCTGAGCGATCCCACCGTAGAACAGTCCCATGGCGAGAATCGCATCGTCGAGCTCGAAGAACCCGGCATTGTGGATGTTCAGCAGAACTGTGGTCAATCCGAAGCCCATCAGGCCCAGGGGCCCGGGGTTTGCGCGCGCATTGCTCATGGTCTCCTCTGAGCCGGCCCACCTGCCATTGCACCACGCTCGAGCCACCGCCGGTAGTGCCACACGTCCCCCCTGTACCCGAAAAGGTGCCCGGCGCCCGTCCCCGGGGGAGGTGGTTCGCCGTCCGTCGTCCGCAGCCCCACCCCGTCCCAGCTCAGAACTTTACATAACGTGGATTATGGGACAATCCCACGAGCGAGTGTCATCGTCCGGGATAGGAGTCGGGACGCGCCCCGGTGGTGCTCAGATACCGGCCGCCGTCAGCGAGTCGACGATGCTGGCGATCTCGCTGGAGAGCTCCGGGTGCGAGGCCTCGAACCGCAGCGCGGCCCGTCGCAAACGGTCGACGAGGGCTGCGTGCTCACGTTCCGTGCCGCCGGTGCGATCAAAGCGCCGGACGTGGTCCCGCAGCTCGTCGGTGGCGGCGCCGGTCTCATCGTCCTCATCGACGTCGCCGAGGCGCTCGTGCAACTCCTCGAGGCGCCTCTTGAGGTCGTCCTCGTTCATGTCCACCCCCGCGGCCGCTGTCGTCCTCTGGCAACGACTCTATGTCACGGCGTCCCCCGCCGCTCCGGCCAAAGGTCCCTTCTGGCGAGGATAACGTCACTGTGACGATTTGTGGTCGAACGAGGGATCGGCTCCGAGGGCAACGGGTTCGACCGCCACCGACTGGAGATCACGGACCGCGGCGGTGAGATGAGCGAGTGCCTCGACGTACTCCTGCTTGGTCGGCCTCCCGGCAAGGACGTCCATGGCAACGTCCTCCGACGCGGCCTGAAGCCGGTAGAGAGCGTCACGAAGCCGGTCCCAGGTCCGCCGTGCGATGATGACCTCGTCGGGATGGAGTCCTCTTCGAGCAGCGAGACGCCTCGCCTCGTAGGCACGCTGGCGGTGGCTCGTCCGGCAGTAGAGCCGCGGGCGCCCTGGACCGCTCCCCCTCGGAACCGGTCCCCCGCACCACGCGCACCGTGGTTCCATCACAGTGACGATATCGTACGTGGTCCGAAGCCTTCCCTCAACGACCCTGCGGTCGCGACTCGGATAGCTCCGGATCTTTGCGCGACGCGGTGGCCGGTGCGTCCGCACCACAGAGACCGGCGGCACACCGGATCGGGTCGAGCCGGGCGGGCACCGCCACTGCGACCGGCGAGGAGCGCAGTGCGGCGAGGACCGACTCCTCCAGTCCCGACGCGGCGAGCGCATCCGCCAACTCGTCACTCCACACCCAGGGCATCCCTACCTCCCTTCGTGTGCACCACCAACGTAGACCCCTTGTCAAGGGCGCCCTGGCTGGGAAAACACCGAGGTGTCATTCAGCTTGCCGAACCGCGGCCGCTCAGCCGGTGGCTTCGACGAGCTCGGTGCCCGGCTGGTACGTCGCCCAGGCGAACCAGAAGGTGTCGAGGTGAGCGATCCGCTCCAGTCGCGAACCGGTCAGCGGTCCATCGATCGCCTCACCGGCCACGGTCCACGTCGAGCTCGTTTCGGCGTCGACGAAATCGCCGCCGGCGACCGTGAACGTGAGGGTCTCACCGTCGACGACGGGTGAGAACACCCCAACCGATCCCACGTCTCGTCCCCCCGCGATCGAGTCGTCCTCGAGCGCCGTCGACTGGCCTGCCTTCCAGAAGATCGCGAAGGGCTCATCGCCGATCACGTCGTTCGTGGCCTTCGCCTCTCCCCCGCTCACCGCGTCCAGCGCATACGCCCTGGCACCGGAGTCGAGCGCGACGCCCACGACGCGCTGCTGCGCCCGCGCCCGGTCGTCGAGCGGGCCGCGGAAGAGGAAGGGGAAGTTCTCCTCGTCGTCGTATCCGACGTACGGGTTGCGGCCGTAGTCCCGGACGAACCCGGTGGCCGACGGGTCGAGGACGCGGCCGTCGGGAAAGGCCGAGCGGAAATCCGCCCACGCCATGAGCGGCGAGGCGATGGGCTCGAGCCGGTCACCGGCGAGGACGCCGATGACCGCCCGCCCGTCGAAGTGGGTCCACAGCGACTCCGTTGCCCTGTCGTACATGACGAGTGCGGAAGCGAAGAGTCGGCCCGACGTGCCGAACGTGGTCTCGACACCGCGCACCTTCCGCTCGTAGGTCACCGCAGAGTTGCACAAGGGGCAATAGGTGATGGCGACCGGCACCCCGCCCACGACGTCGTTGACGATCTCGTGCCAGATCATGACCTGTGCCGGGTACGCCCGTGCATCACCGTCGATCTCGACGGCGACGACGGCCTCCTGGGGTTCGAGCAGCTCGAGGGCGCCGGCCACGTCGACGAAGACGGGGTCGTCGATCGACGGGATGCCGTCGGGGGGCGGCCCCCCGGACAGGACATCACCCGGGTCGACCAGCGGCTCCGGGAACGCCGGGTCCGTCATGGTCTCCAGCGCACTGGGGCCGTCGGGGAGAACGCCGACGGCGGGAGTCGGGAGATCCTGGTTCGATGTCGTGCTCACTGCGGGGGGTACCTCGGCGGTCGTCTCCGGGCCGGCAGGCGGAGCCTGCCCTGTGTTCTCGGTGTCGCCGCCACAGGCGACCGCGACGATGGCCAAGGCGACGACGAGTCCGCCGAGACGATGGAGCTTCATCGGGTCTCCCGAGTCGTGGCCGGATGGTCGCCGCAACAACGACGCGGTGCCCGGTCGGGGTTTCCGACGTGTCGTCCCTGCGACGATCCGCCGCCGCGGGCACCGGCTGCGACGTTGGACGCCGGCATGGAGACTCCACGTTCCCCTCTGCGCCGCGCCGTCCTCGCCTCCGCCGGCGCCATCTGGGTCGCTGCCGCCGTCGTGAGAGACGGCATGACATTCCGCCTCGGCCCGCTGCTGGTGGCGGGTGCCGTGCCCGTCGTCCTCGCCCTCGACCTCCCGACGGGCGCGGGTGTCATGGCCGTTGGCCTTCCGGCCGCCCTCGGCCTCGTCGCCGCGCTCAGCTTCACACTGTTGCTGACGCTCGCCGGGCGGATGGCGGGCCCCAGCCTGTTGCCGTTCGGCGGAGCGGTGACCGAAGCCATCGTCTTCTCGGTCGGCGGCGCCGCGAGCGGGCTCGGCGCTGCGCTCGGCATCCGTACCGGTCGAGTCCGGGCCGCTGCTCGGGCCGCGCTGCTCATTCCCGCCCGGCGATCGAGGCGAGTCCCGCCTCGTCGACAACCCGAATCATCCGATACCCCGTCTCGGCGAGCCCTTGCCTGCGGAGATCCGACAACGCCTCGTTCACCGACTGGCGGCTGGCCCCGAGGAGCGTGGCGAGACTCGACTGGCTGAGATGGACCTCCCCGTAGGCATCTGCCTCGTCGAGGAGGAGCTCGGCCACCTGCTCGCGCACCGTGCGGTGCATGAGCCGGATCACCCGTCGCTGGGTGGACTCGAGCTGGTTGAGCCCGGCCACGAGCCAGCGCATCGCGATCATCGGGTGTTCGATGAGCACCGGGAGCAGTCTCGTGCGCTCGAGCCGGAACGCGGTGACGGGGCCGATCGCCTTCGCCGAAGAGATGTAGGGCTGGTTCTGGAACATCGCAATGTCGCCGATGACCGCGCCTTCGCCCACACGGCCCACGACCCGGCGGCCTTCTCTTCTCGTCCGATAGAGCTCGACCTGGCCCTTCTGGAGCACGAAGGCGGCGGTCGCCGGGCTGTTCTCCCGGAACAAGTGGGTGCCGGGGTACTTCTCGACGTATTCGCCCGCGCCGGAGAGCGCCTCGAGATCCGAACTCGTGAGCGGAAGGTAATCGGTACGCCCGAACGAGCGGGCGAGCCAGGCGAAATGCTGGTGCTCGGCGTTGTCCATGCTCTCGGCCTCACTGTCGGCCACCTGTCAGCCCAACACCGCAGTCCCCCCGACGATTCCCCCAGAATGTCCCGAGGGCGACAAGGATCCGTCGCCACCCGGCGCGGGCGGTGTTGTGTGTCGTGTGACCATCGTCAACGCAGTCTTCGAGGGTGGCGGCGTCCGCGGCGTGGCCCTGGCAGGAGCGGCCGCCGCCGCCCTCGACCACGGGTACACCTTCGATCACACCGTCGGCACCTCGGCAGGCTCGCTCGTCGCTTCGCTGCTCGCGGCCGGGTACGACGCCGAGGAGCTCTCGTCGATCGTCTGCGCGGTCGACTGGCCGGGGTTGCTCGACCCCTTCCCCAGCATGGGCATTCCACTCGTCGGGCGGCACGTTGCCCTGGTGCTCCACAAGGGCCTGTACCGCGGCGAGGAGCTCGAGCGGATCTGGGGCGAGCTGCTTTGCGCCAAGGGCGTAAAGACGTTTGCCGACCTCAGGCCGGGCTCGCTGAGCGTCGTCGCCACCGACCTCAGCCACGGACGGGGCGTCTCGCTGCCGGGCGCCCTCACCGACTACGGGGTCGATCCGGTCACGTTTCCGGTGGCCCGGGCGGTGCGAATGTCGTCGTCGGTCCCGTTTCTCTTCCGCCCGGTGGCTTTGCGCGACCACACTCGCGGCGAGGACGTCCTCATGGTTGACGGGGCCATGGCCGCCAACTACCCGGTCGGTCTCGCCAGGCGAGATCGACCCGTCATCGGGTTCCGCCTCCATGCCGAGGCCGACCAGCACCCCCACGAGCGCGTCCGCGGACCCGCCAGCCTCGCCCGGTCCGTCGTCATCGCCGGGATTCGCGCCCGCTACAGCCTGCCTCGCGCCCGCGAGGTGGGCGCCCACGTCATCACCGTGCCCGTTTCCGCCGACCTCGACTTCGACATCTCCCCAGACGACGCCCGCGCCGTGTTCGACCGCGGCCGCCACGTCGCAGCGCGTCAGTTGGAGCACCTGGATCTCGAAGCCGAGGCCGTTGCCTGATCGACACCGGAGCCCGCCATGGACCCGAGCCAGCCCACGACGCCGCCGGAGCGGCCACCTCACGGGGGCGTTCTCGTCGAGCATGTCGTCGGCTCCCTTGCGGTGCTTGCGCTCGTTCTCGTCGCCCTCCACTACCTCGTGCGCGCGGATGCCGGGCCGAGGCCGGAAGCGACCCGGGTGTTGGGTGAACTCGCCGATCCTGGGGTGGTGTACGACCCGGTCCGCGCCGGTGAGCCCCTCCCCCGCGGCTTTCGCCAGCTCCTCCGACGCGATGCGATCCTCCCGATCTACGACCCTGCTCACGTCGCTGCGTCGGCGGTGGCGTGGGACGCGGACACGCTCGTCATCGGAGTCGAGCTGGAAAGAGCCGCCCGTGCCTACCCGGTGAGCTTCCTCAACCGTCGGGAGATGGTCGTCGACTCGATCGCGGGGATCCCGGTGCTCGTCACCTGGTGACCGCTGTGCGCCACGGCGATGGTCCATCGCCGCGAACTGGACGGCACAGAGCTCATCTTCGGCAATCAAGGGGCGCTGTGGGGCAATGCCATGACGTGGTGGGATCACGACACCGGCTCGGTCTGGAGCCAGCCGCTCGGTGAGGCCATCGCCGGGCCGCGCAAGGGCGCGACCCTGGCGCTCCTCCCCTCGACGCTGACCACGAGGGAGGCGTGGCGTGCCGAGCACCCGGGGACCCTCGCGCTCGACGCTCCCGGCGGTCGCGCCGGGTTCGACCTGGGCAACATGGTCATCGTCGTCGACTTCGGTGACGAGGCCGCCGCCTACCCGGTCACCGACCTCCGCACCAACGGGGTCACCAACGATCGCGTGCCGGGAGCGGACATCGCCGTCCTCGTCGACCCCACCGACGAGGAGCGGTGGGCCGTCTTCTCCCGGCGGCTCGACGATCGCACGGTGACCCTCGAGACGCGCGCCGGAGAGATCGTCGATCTCGAGACCGGAACGGTGTGGGACCCGGTCCGCGGCATCGGACGGCGCGGGCCGCTCTCCGGTGAGATCCTCGATCTCCTCCCCGGCTTCACCGCGTTCGCCGACGACTTCTCAACGTTCTGGCCGGCCGGGCGTTTGGTGGTCCGTGATCCCGATCGCGCCGGAGTCGAGCCGGGATCCTGACGGTGGGTGCCGCCTCAGCCCGCTCCACCGGCGAGTCGGGCGGCTTCTGGCGATCTCTTCAGCCGGACCATCGCCCCGATTCCGAGCGCCGGGCCGACGGCGAGCCAGGGGAAGGCCCAGCGCCACGACCATGCCTCGGCGATGATGGGGACGCCCCGGATCGTCACGAGCGTCAGGAGGAACCCGAGCGCGGTCTGGAGGGTGAGCGCCGTGCCCCGATGTGAGGCATCGGCGGTCTCGGTCACCATCGTCGAGAACTGGGCGGAGTCGGCAACGACGGCGAACCCCCATACGAGGAACACGGGAACGACGACCCACGGACTCGAGCCGAACACCAGCGGCGTGACGGCGGCGCATCCGCCCGAGATCGCCATCGACCCACCGGCGACCAGGGTCCGACCATGCCGGTCGGCCAGCACTCCCGCCGCCCACGCCCCGGGACCTCCGACCGCGATGATCGCGAACGTCGCCACCGGAACGAACCCGTCGCCGTGGCCCGACCGAGCCGCCGAGGCAGCGAGGAACGCGGCGGTCCACGTCCACATCGCGTAGAGCTCCCACATGTGGCCGAGATAGCCGTATGTGGAGAGACGGACGCCGCGGTTGGTGACGACGGCGCGAACGTGGCGCCACGAGAACGCCGGCGGTGGCGCCTCATGGGGCCCGTCGGCAACGGCGAACCACATGACGAGGCCGCCGGCAAGTGCGAGCACGCTCGCCCCGACGATGACGCCCTCCCATTCGAAGCCGACACCGCGAATGAGGTGCGGTCCTGCCGAGCCGACGGTGAGCGCCCCTACCAGCACCCCGAGGGCCATGCCCCTGCCGGTGGTGAACCATCCCGACATCACTTTGAGCCCGCTCGGGTAGACACCGGCGAGCGCAACACCGGTGAGCAACCGGAGAGCGAGGGCGACGGCGAAGTCGCCGTCGGCGAGGGTGACGAGCATCGCATTTGCTGCGGCTCCGACGACCGTGGCGAGGAGAAACAGCCGACGGGCCGGGACGATGTCGGCGATGCTGAGCACCGCCGAGCCGAGGGCTCCGATCACGAACCCGATCTGGACGGCGAGGGTGAGCCCGGCGGCCTGACCGGAGCTCAGCGCCCATTCGATCTCGAGTTGGGGAGCGACGGCGGATGCCGAGAACCACAAGGTGAGCACGAGCAGCTGGCTTCCGGCGATGACGGCGAGCGCACGGCGCTGTCCGGGCACCGCGGCCGCCGGTGCCGCGGCGCCGGTCGCCTCACCCCGCCTCCGTGCCTCCACCGCTCACCCCGACCGTCTCTCGCTCTGTGCCGTCATGTGGGCCTTCACCGAGCGCGCTCCGCGGCGACGCCTTCCCCCGGCTCCGCCATGCATACGCCGCGGCTGCGGCGATGATCGCACCAAACGCCACCGCGACGAGAACCGTGTGGTCGGCGATGAAGTTGAGCGAGCGCTGGGAGAGATCCTCGACGAAGCGGAAACTCGACTGCTGTCCGAGTGCCCCGGCGCCCGAGGCGAGGGCGGTGGACCAGAACCACACGATCCACGCCCCGGCGGCGACGAGGATGACGCCCGAGATTCGATTGATGTGACGAGCCGAGGCGCGCAGCCTGCCGACGATCGACTGCTTGCCGAGAGCGAGAACGACGGTGATGCCCAGCAGGACCGTTGCCATGCCTGCGGCGTAGGCGAAGAAGATGGCGACGCCGGCAATGAAGCTTCGCTGGGTGATCTGGGTGGCGACGACCGTGAGGAACACCGGGAGCGTGCACGACAACGAGGCGACGGCGTAGGAGGTGCCGAAACCGAAGACGTTGCCGAAGCCGCGACCCTTGCCGGCCCGCTTCGTCTTGGGAAGCCCGACCCGCAGCTCGTACCCGAGGAGGAGCGCGACGCCGAGGAGGGCGACGGCGACGCCGACGAGGAGCGCCAGCCATGGGATCCACTGCGCCGCCAGCGAACGGGAGATCCCGGTGATGACGATTCCGGCGAGGCCGAAGACGAGAAGGAAGCCGGCTGAGACGATGCCACCGACGACGAGGGCGGACCCCATCGCCCGCCCCGGGCTCGGCTCCTCGTCGCGGATTCCCATGAAGTAGGAGAGGTAGGCCGGCAACATGGCGAACCCGCACGGATTGAGCGTCGCCACCATCCCGGCAGAGAACGCGAGGGCCAGGGCCCCGCTCATACGCCGAACACGTCAGTGATCTGATCTCTCAGCTGGCTCTCGCTGAGCGGGCCGTTGTGGGTGTCGAGCACCTGCCCGTCCGCGGAGATGTAGACGGTGAACGGCATGGCGAGCCCGCCGAGCTCGACGTAGAGGCGACCGTCGGAATCCTCGGCGGAGATCCATCGCACCCCGGTCTCGTCGAGGAGAGCGAGCGCCAGCTCTCGATCGTCTTGGATGTTCATGCCGAGGAACGTGACCCGGTCGCCGATCTGCTCCTGGACGGGCCGGAACGAGGCCGACATCTCGGCAACGCACGACGGACACCATGACGCCCAGAAGTTCATCACGACCGGAGCTCCCTCGAACGAGGCGAGGGTGGCCGGCGTCCCGTCGAAGAGCTCGAAGGGAGTGCTCGGAGCCTGCTCTCCCGACGGCGCCGCGGAGGCGAGGGTGGTAGCCGGGTCGATGACCTGCACGCCCTCGTCCGACCCGCCGCCGCAGGCGACGGCGACGACGGTGAAGGCGGCGAGCGCGACAGCCGCCTTGCGTCCGAATCGAGATGAAGTGGTGCCCATGGTCGTGCGGTTCCTGGTCCTGGCGTTGGTGCGGTCGTAAGGAAAACGACGCGGGCCTCGCCCGGATCCAGAGAATGTCCAAACCACGACGTTCTGCCCGAACCCGACGGTACATCTAACCTCGTCGGATGGAGTCGCCCGGGTTCGTACCGTATCACCTCCCCCGGCTCGGGCCGGACGCCCTGGCACGCCGCGCCCGCGAGATCTTCGTGGAGATGGATGGCCGTCGCAGCGTCCGTGACTTTCTCCCCGATCCCGTGCCCCGTGCTGTCATCGAAGAGGCGATCCGCACCGCCTCGACCGCGCCATCCGGCGCCCACCGCCAGCCGTGGACGTTCGTGCTCGTCGGCGACACCGAGATCAAGCGGCGCATCCGGGTGGCTGCAGAACGGGAGGAGTACGAGAACTACCTCGGCGGTCGCCTCCCCGCCCACTGGCGGGAAGCGCTCGAGCCGCTCGGCACCGACTGGCGCAAGCCGTTCCTGGAGGTGGCCCCGTGGCTCGTGGTCGTCTTCGAACAGCGCTACGGAGTGGACGCCGACGGCTCCCGCCGCCATCACTTCTACGTCAAGGAGAGCGTGGGCATCGCTTGCGGGATCTTCATCGCCACATTGCACCGGCTCGGGCTCGCCACGCTGACGCACACCCCGAGCCCGATGACGTTCCTCACCGCGTTGCTTGGACGCCCGGCGAACGAACGCCCGTTCATCCTGTTCCCGGTCGGCTACCCCGCAGAGGACTGCGTGGTGCCCGACCTCACCCGCAAGCCCCTCGACGAGGTCATGGTCGAGGTCACCGCGACGGAGTGAGCCTCAGGCGTCCACGACGCCGAGGCGAATCCTGCGGAATCCCTTCCCCTTCGACTCGACCTTGAGGATCTCGATCCGTCCGACCTCACCGGTGGTGCCGACGTGGGTCCCGCCGTCTGCCTGGCGGTCGAGCCCGACGATGTCCACGACCCTCACCTCGGTGAGGCTCGGCGGGAGCAGGTTCACCTTGGTGCGGATGAGGCTGGGATCGAGGTCGGCCTCGGCGCGGGGAAGGAAGCTGATCTCGACCGGCAAGGCCAGCCCCAGCTGCCGGTTCAGCTCGGCCTCGACCGGCCCCCTGTTCTCCGGGTCCCAGTCGGGCAACTCGAAATCGAGACGACCCTCGCCGGGCTTCATGTTGCCGCCGGTCACCGGAGAGCGGTATCGCTCCCACACGACGCCGCACAGCGCGTGCATCGCCGTGTGGGTGCGCATGAGGAGGTAGCGCCGGTCCCAGTCGACGTCGCCTCTCACCGTCGTGCCGCGGCCGGGGACATCGCCTTCGAGCCAGTGCCACACCCCGGCGTCGTCCTGGGTCACCCGCACGACCTCGAGGCGATCGTCGCCCACCCACAGCGCACCGGTGTCGGGGGGCTGGCCTCCCCCGCCCGGATAGAACACGGTGCGGTCGACGAGGAGTCGACGATCGTCGCGATCGACCTCGACGACGGTTGCGTCCATGGTCCTGGCGTACTGATCGGTTGCATAGATCTTCTCTGTCATGCGCCGACCGTAGCGCCTCGGGACCGAGCGGGTCGGCTCCCGCTGCCGGCGCAGTACGCTGCCGGGATGCCTACACCCGATCGCCTTCCCTTCACCCCTGATCCCAACGCTCAGGAGCTCCTCGCCTCGAATCCAACGGCGCTGCTCATCGGGATGGTCCTCTACCAGCAGATCCCGGTCGAGAAGGCATTCGACGGCCCGGCACGGCTCGGAGAGCGGCTTGGGCGCGATCTCGACGCCACCGACATCGCGGACATGGACCCCGCCGACCTCGAGGAGGCCTTCCGGCTCCGGCCGGCGCTGCACCGGTTTCCCGCCAACATGGCGAAACGCACCCGGGCGGTCTGCAGGCACGTTGCCGACACCTGCGGCGGCGATCCCAGCCTGTTGTGGGCGAATGCCGCAACGGCGGACGATGTCATCTCCAATCTCGTCGACATCCCGGGGTTCGGCGAGTACAAGGCGAGGGTCTACTTCGGCGTGCTCTCGAAGTGGTTCGGCATCCGGCCCGAAGGGTGGGAGGCCGCAGTGCCCGACTGGCCGACGATCACCGACGTCGACACACTCGACGATCTCGAGGAACTCAAGGTGCGCAAGAAGGCCTGGAAGGCATCAAGCGGAGCCTGACCCCGCACCTCTGGAGCCGGCTCGTCTCGGCCGTGCGGTGCGGTACAGCAGGAGCGGGTACCCGATCACCGTGACCAGGGCGAAGGCAAACCACTGCACGGCATAGGAGCGGTGCGGGCCCTCGTCGAGTACCGGCGGGTCGAGGGGTATGGGGAACTGCTCCTGGGGCGGCTCCTGTCCCTGGAGCTCGACGTAGAACCCGTGCAAGTCGAGGGAGCTCTGCCGCTGCAGTCTCGGCACATCGACCCGGGCGACACGATCGAGGACGCCATCTGCCGGGTCCACCGGCCCGAACCTCCCTCGCAACTGCGGCTTGCGAGCTAGCCCGCGCACGACGACCTGCCCCGATGGAGGCTCCGCACCGACCACCGGCGGGTCGGACACGTCGATGGGGACCCACCCGCGGTTCACGATGATGCCCCGCCCGTCGTCCAAGAGGAGTGGGGTGGCGATGTGGTGTCCGGAACGACCCCGAAGGCTGCGCCCCTGGACGATGACCTCTTCGTCGAGGACGTAGACGCCCTCGACGACCACGGGACGGAGGTCGAGAGCGTCCGGATCATCCCCGAACCCCGCGATGAGATCGGCAAGGGGCTGGAAACCGGGGGCAGCGCGACCGACGACCTCCGCGTTGAAGGTCTGCCTCTCGTCGAGTCGGCGCAGCTGCCAGAGCCCGAGCTGAACGAAGGCGATGACGGCGACGAGCGCGAGGACGTGCCCGACGATCCAGCGAGGTCGCAAGAGGCCAGAGGAGCTCACGGAGCCGAATCGGGGTGCCCGGGCGAATCGCGGCCGCCGGTGCGCGGGTGCGCGCCGTCGGCTCGGGTGAGGAGCCCCTCGTCGACGAAGTATCTCCGCAGGGAGGCGCAGTCATGCAGGAATGCGGAGGGATCGGGCACGCCACGATGGTACCGGTGGAGCGGTCGGCGGAGGCCGGTAGGCTCGCCCGATGCGGCTGTATCTCGTCCGCCATGCGCCGACAGATGAAACGGGCTCCGTCCTCAGCGGTCGGCTCGGCGGCGTGTTGCTCTCGCCGTCGGGTCGCGAGCTCGCGTCTGCGCTCGCATCCGACCTCGCCGCCCTCAGACCGGCCGCCCTCTACTCATCGCCGCTCGAGCGTTGCGTCGAGACCGCAGAGATCCTGGGCACCGCCTGGCGGCTCGACCCGATCGTCTCCCCGGCGCTCACCGAAGCGGACTACGGGCGTTGGAGCGGGCGCCGCCTGGCGTCGCTGTACCGCCTCAAGGCGTGGCGGAGCCTCATGGCGGCCGCGTCCCGGTTCCGTTTCCCGGATGGAGAGAGCTTGCGGGAAGTCCAGAACCGGGCGGTGACCGCCGTGGAGGACCTGGCTGCGGCGCATCGACAGCGCACCGTGGTGGCGGTGACCCATGCCGACATCATCCGGGTGGTTCTGGCCCACTACCTCGGGATGCCCCTCGATCTCGTCCACAGGCTCCATGTTCGCCCGGCGAGCATCTCCGTCGTCGACCTTCCTGCATCCGGCATGCCCCCCGTCGTCGCGACGATCAATGCGGGCGCGGCCGCATCGGCGCCATGACGGAGGAGCGCGGCTTCGTCAACGCCTTCGTCGCCGGGGCGATCGGCGAACCGGGATCGCGCACGTTCTTCCTCCAGTTCACCGGACCTCAGGGCACCGACTCGTACGTCCTCGAGAAGGACCAGGTCGCCGTGCTCGCCGAGCAGGCCCTGGAGCTCCTCCACAAGACAGGCCTCTCCGGAGCCGGAGCTTCGCTAGAGGCCCCGGATCTCGTCGTCCCCGAGCGAGCGCGCTTTCGGGTCGGAGAGATGCAGCTCGGGTATTCCGAAGACTCGGGGACGATCACCCTCGTCCTCGCCTCCATCGACGACGACGAGCCGGTCGCGTACACGATGACGCCGGCCGTTCTCGAGGCGGCCGCGATCGCAGGCCAGGGCTCGGTCGCCGCAGGGCGGCCGCAGTGTCCCCGCTGCGGGCTGGCGATGGACGGGGCCGGCCACCACTGCCCGAAGGACAACGGCGATCTCAGGGAGCACCGGCCCTGACCTGGTCACCGCACGTCGTCGAGGTGGAGGGGCGCTTCACCGACGCCTCGAACGCCACGCTGTTGGGAACGACAGAAACCGGCGAGCGGGTCATCTACAAGCCGTCGAGGGGTGAGCGCCCGCTGTGGGACTTCCCTCCAGACACACTCGCCGCCCGTGAGGTCCTCACCTACGAGGTGAGCGAGGCGATGGGCCTCGGCGTCGTCCCCGAGACGGTCTTCGGCACCGGGTCGTTCGGCCCCGGCGCGGTGCAGCGGTTCGTGGAGGCGAAGCCCGGCTTCGACGTGCTCGTCGCAGTGCGATCTCGTGACCCGAGGCTGTGGGCACTCGCCGTCCTCGATGTGGTCTGCAACAACGCCGACAGGAAGCTGGGACACATCATCGAGACCGGTGGCAGGCTCGTCGGCATCGACCACGGACTCACGTTCCATCCCGAGGACAAGCTGCGCACCGTGCTGTGGGTGTTCGCCGCCCAGCCTGTCCCTTCCCCGCTCCTCGACCGGGTCGGGGTCCTTGGCGACGACGTCGCGGCGAAGCTCGGTAACCGCGTCGAGATGCTCCTCGGCGCGGACGCCCGCGCCGCGCTTGCCGCCAGGGTCGACACCCTGCTGGCGCAGCGGCATCACCCTGTACCTCCTGACGACCGGCCCCCGGTGCCGTGGCCGCCCTACTGAGCCGGGGACGCCCTCGTGCCGCCGATCGCGGTGCCCCCGTCCCGCCTGGGGTCGGCGGCCACCGCGAGCAGGTCATCTCCGCGGTAGTAGGCCGCAGCTTGCACACCGCCGAAGTACATCGAGCGAGTCTCGAAGCGCCTCGTGGCGAAGCCGCCGAACGTCTCGACGGAGAGGCCGGGCTCGAGCGCCACCGTCGGCTCGCCCTCGAAGACCTCGACGTGGAGGCGTGGAGCAGCGACCGCGTCCTCGAGCGGCCTCCCGAGCGCAAACGTCGCATAGAGCACCTGGCTCAATGCGGTCGTGATCCGGTCGGCCCCCGGTGATCCGATGGCGAGCACGGAGCCATCGTCCCGGCGCGCCACGGTGGGCGCCATGTTGGAAACGAGCCGGGTGCCGGGCTCGAGGGCGTGGAAGCCCTCGGGGTTCAGCTCGATCTCGCCGAGGGAGTTGTTGAGCCAGAAGCCCGTTCCGGGGACCATGGCTCCGGAGCCGTAACCCGCCGACACCGTGATCGCGCAGGCGTTGCCATCATCGTCGACCGCCGACGTGTGGCTCGTCGACGGAGACGCGAGCAGCGAGCGCAGATCGCCCACAGCTGCCCGGTCGAGCAGATGACGGACTGCGGCGGCGCGGTCCGACGCCCCGTCGAGGCGGTCGCGGCGATAGGTGAGGACGGCGTGCTGAATCGCCGCGAGCAGACGAAGCTCCTCAGGACCCCAAGCCTCGACCTCAGCGTCCTCGAGCAGAAGCACCATCGCCGCCATGCACGCGCCGCCCACCGCGGGTGGTGGGTTCGCCGCCACCGACCACGCTCCGACGTCGAGGACGATGGGGCTGCGCTCGATCGCGCGGTACGCCTCGAGGTCCTCGGCGGTCAGGATGCCACCGTTGGCCTCCGAGGCCTCGACGAGCGCTCGGGCGAGCTCACCTTCGTAGAGGTGGCCCGGACCCTCGTGGGCGATGGCACGCAGGGTCTCGGCGAGCTCGGGAAGGCGCAGTGTCTCTCCCTGGCCGAGCGGCGTGCCGTCGGGATGGTGCACGGCAGCGGAGCTCTGCGGATCCCATCCGAAGATCACATCGTGAGCGTAGGTCAGGTACTCGGCAGCCGGCTGGCTGAGCGGGAAGCCGCCGTCGGCGGCATCGATGGCAGGGCGCAACACCTCCGCCCACGGGATCCGCCCGTACCGTTCGTGGGCCAGCCCGAGACCGGCGAACGCCCCTGGGGTCGCCACCGAGCCATAGCCGACGATCGTCTCCATGCCGCCGCCGTACTCCATGTAGACCCGCTCGCCACCGGAGCCGAAGCGCTGTCGCGGCGCGCCCCGGCCCGGCATCTCGGCGTAGCCATCGATGACGATCGGGTCGCCATCGTGGGGCCACACTGCGATGAAGCCTCCTCCGCCCGGGGCAACGATGCCTGCATCCGTGCACATCGACACCGTCACCGCTGCGATCGCGGAGTCGACGGCGTTGCCACCGGCGCTTGCGACCCTCTCGCCTGCTCTGGCGGCGAGGCGTGATGCAGCAGCAACGGCGACTCGGGACATCGCCGGGAATCTAGTTGGCGTCGGACGCGGGCTCCGACGCCGTAGTACCGCCACGCCCCGGAGGGCCTTCGCCGTTGAGCTCGGGACGGAACTCGAGATGCTTTGCGACGACCTCGATGCTGCTGCGTCTCCCTTCGGCTCCCGACCGGAACCGTCGCTGCACGCTCCCTGTGATCCACACCTTGGTCCCGGGTGGCGGTGCCTCCTCGGCGACGGCACGGGGCGGATCCCAGAGCGTGACCGGCAGGACGTCGATCCGAGCCTCGTGCCCGCCGGAGCGCACCGTCAGCAGATAGCGGCCGAGGCGTGCTCCGCTCTCGAGCCGCCGGATATCGGGTTGGGCGGCGAGGCGCCCAGACAGCACGACGACGTTCATCTCCACGACATCCCTCACTTCCTTTGGGGGTCGTGCGGGGTTCGAAGCGACCGTACGCCACGGCAGCGACAGGAACCTCCCCCCGGTCGACGCTCCTAACGAGGGTTGGCTCCGCAGCCCGCGACGGTGTCCACCGCTCCCCTGTCGGTGGCGGCGCCGAGCACGGAGCCGCCACCGAGGTCGGAGGCGGCACAGGCCCACGAGCCGCTCCCGTCCTGGGTCAGGAGGATGATTCCGGCGTCGGTCGATGCGATCCCGATGATGCCCGGTCCGGCGGCGCTGAAACCGTTGACGAACGTGAGACCCGGCAACGCGCCGACGAGCTCTGACGCGGTGACTCGGTCCTCGATCTGCAGTTCGAGCGCCAGGGCAACGACGAGGGAGCTCTGCAACTCCTCGAACGTCACCCGGGAGGGCCCTTCCTCGCCTTCGGGCCCCATCGTGGTGGAGGGGGTGGCAGGGCTCGTGAGCGGGGACGTCCCGGCGACCGGTACTGCGCTCGCTTCGCCGTTCCCACCCACCAGAGCGAGGACAACGAGGACGTTGACACCGATGAGCGCGACGATGGCGACGTTCAACATCGTGTTCAACCCGAGCAGTCGCAGGCGAGAGGAGGAGCTGAGCGCCATGAGACTCTGTGTCGGCGTGCCGGAACCGTCGCTTGAGACATCACATGGTCGCGGCTCAATCGCGCCCCATCGGATGCCGATGACACGGATTGAAGCCGATGACGCCGGAACGTTCCGATCTCGCGACCCAGCAGGGTCTCACGCTCCTCGAGTTGCTCGTGGCCTTGCTCGTCGTCTCGGTGCTCATGGCGTTCGCGATCCCGACGTTCCAGGGCTTCCAGGACAGAGCGCGCGACCGGGCGGTGCAGACTCACCTCCGTGACGGCCTCGTCCTCGAGCGGGCGTACTGGCAGGAGTCGGGATCGTTCACGTCGCTGACAGGCGATCTCGCCCCGTACGATCCGACGGCGAACTTCTGGGACCCGGTGCTCCTCACCGATCACCCGATGTTCATTCTCGATCCCACGAGCGGCGGGACGCGGGTGTGCATCGCCGCGCTGAGCGACTCGGGGACCTGGTTCGGCATCTACGACGACTCGATGACCGGGAAGACGTATTACGGGGAGGGGTTCCCCGCTCCCTGCTCTCCGGCGCTCACGGGTATCTACAGCGACGGGACCTGGTGACCGGGGCCGGATGTCTGGCGGCCCTAACCTGCTCGTCATGTCGCCGGCGGTGACCCCTCTCGGAGACGGGCTCTATCAGATCGACGCGAGGATGTGGGACGTCCCGGAACGCTTGTCGTGCTACTACTACGACACACTTGAGCCGGTCCTCATCGAGTGCGGACCGTCATCGACCCTCCACCACCTCCTCTCCGCCCTCGCAGACCTCGGCATCGATGACGTTGCGACGATCGCCGTCACCCATATCCACCTCGACCACGCCGGGGCCGCCGGTCATCTCGCCCGGATGTACCCGAGATCGCGCGTCGGCGTCCATCGGCTCGGCGCTCCCCACCTCGCCGACCCGGCCCGTCTGGTGGCATCAGCCACCCGGATCTACGGCGAGGAGGACATGGCGCGACTCTGGGGGGACATGACGCCGATCGATCCCGAGCGCCTTCTCGTCCTCGACGAAGGCGATGCGATCCCGCTCGGCGGGGGCCGCAGCCTCGATGTCATGTACACACCCGGCCACGCCAAGCACCACGTCGTCTTTCACGATGCCGAGCTCGGCGGCATGTTCGTCGGTGACTCCGTCGGGGTCGCGTTCCCCCATGGTCATTTCGTCCAGCCGAACACGCCGCCGCCGGATCTCGATCCGCCGGCCCTCGTTGCCCAGCTCCACCGAATGGCACAACGCGACCCGGTCTTTCTCGGGTTCGCCCATTACGGGGTGCACGACGATCCCGGTGGTGCGTTGGCCGAGGCCGAGGCACGCCTCGACGCCTGGGTCGGTTTCGTCGAATCGCTCGAAGGCCTCGACCAGGCCGTCGCCTCGGAGCGGCTGCGGCAGTGGGTCCTCGACGGTTACCGGGCGGCGGGGGTGCCGGACACCGTCGTCGCAGCCTACGAGACGGGAACGTTCTGGCCTATGCAGGCCGCCGGCATCATGCGCTGGCTGGCGCAGCGGGACTCCTGACCGAGGACGCTCACACCGCGATGGGCAAGGGATGCGGCGCCCGGTACGGCTCAGGCGGCTCCGTGCGTTTGCCGTACACGTAGATCGTCCACCCGAGATCGATCCTCGTCTTGACGGTGTCGATGTCCCACATCGTCAGCCTGATGCAGCCGTGGGATGCCGGGTAGTTGGGGACGCTCGGCGATCCGTGGATGGCGTAGCCGCCGCGGAAATAGAACGGGTTCCACAGCGTGCCCAGGTAGGACCGCCGCAGTCCGTCGATCTTGCGCTCGAACGTGAACTTCCCCTCCGGTGTGTTCGCTCGCGCCAGTCCCCCGCTGCGACCCCGGTACGTGCCGCCCGATCCCGACGAGATCGGGAGCACCATCGACACCCGCCCGTCCTCGACCAGGTAGAGGACTTGCTTGCCGAGATCGACCTCCACCCGGTTGCGCTCCTGGCGCCGTGGGAGCCGGATGCTCCCGTCGAGCAGCGACCACATCTCCGCCGTGAAGACACCCGTCGTCTCGAGCTCGTAGTGCTTCTGCACCGCGTACACGGCATGGCGGGTCTTCCGGCCGAAGTCATATCCGGCGTCGGAGCTGAACCCTGCTTCGGCGAGGCGCTGGTTCAGCGCTCCCACCCATATGCCGTTGTCTCCGTAGACCAGCTCCGCCGGGGGCCGCCACGTCGGTGCGGACATGTCGAGACCGGCGACCTCCGCCGGCGCCGGAGCGGTGTCCGCGGGTGCGGTCCCGACGTCCGCCGGCGCATTCGCCAGCATGGCGACGACGACGATCCCTGCGATCAGACCCACCACGAACTCCTGAATGTGGAGTAATCCTCTGCAGAGTCTATCGGCAGGATCGGGCGATTATTGACTCGAGATCGTCGATGCCGGGAAAGGCGGGGTCGTGGTCGAGGATCGCGTTGCGCAGCTCCGAGGCGAGCTCGGGTCGGCCCGACAGCGCCGCCGCCCGCGCCGCGACGTACCACACCCTCAAGTCTTCAGGGAAGACCCTTCCCCCGGTCCGGGACGGAGCCGTCAGAGCCAACGCATCCGCAACCCGCCCCACGTCGATGAGGTGGGACGCGTAGACCACGAGCCCCTCCTTCATCACTGCGGGCCGGCCCTGGCGGCGTTGCAGCTCGGCCCACGCCTTCTCGACCGCCTCCGCGCGACCGAGGGCGCGCAGCGCGTCCATCTCCACCGGCAGGTGTGTGGTCTCTCCGCTCATCCGACGGTATGCCCGCAGCTCCGCCAGCGCTGTCTGCCAGTCCCCGAGGCGGTAGGCCGCGAGCGCGAGCGTCTCGCGCACCGTGGCGTCGCGCGGGGCGAGATCTTTCGCCCGCCGGGCCTTGCGGAGCGCCGACTGGTAGCGACCGTCTGCGAGCGCCGCCGACGCCTCGCCGAGTGCTTCGAGCGCGGCGGCGAGTCGGTCCTTGCGGGTGACCCTGGAGAGGTCGTCGACGACCCAGCGAGGCAGATCACGGGCCGCTCCACGAAGGTCACGCCGGGCTCGCGACGGGCGCTCTTCGCCTCCCCGTGTCACCCGGTCGCGTTTCGCACCGTTGCCTCGCGGGGCCGGCTTGCGCCCCCCTGCTCCTCGTCGTCCGTTCTCAGCCACTCGTGTGGTCCCCTTTGCGCTTTGCCGTGACGCGATTGGGGCCGTCCCGCCGGGACGGCCCCAATCTAGTTGTGCTCGGCGGCGACCTACTCTCCCGGGGCCCCACGGCCCAAGTACCATCGGCGCTGGCAGGCTTAACTTCCGTGTTCGGAATGGGAACGGGTGGGTCCCTGCCGCCATGGCCACCGAAACCTCGTGAAGGCTCCTCGAGCCCTCCATAGCGAGCACGATCCGTTTCCGGTATTCGAATCCAAGCCCTCGACCGATTAGTACCAGTCAGCTCCACGCATTGCTGCGCTTCCACTTCTGGCCTATCAACCTGGTGTTCTCACCAGGGGTCTTACCCGGTTTACCCGGTGGGAGATCTCATCTCGAAGGCGGCTTCGCGCTTAGATGCCTTCAGCGCTTATCCGGTCCGGACGTAGCAAACCAGCCGTGCTCTTGGCAGAACAACTGGCACACCAGAGGTCCGTCCATCCCGGTCCTCTCGTACTAGGGACAGCTCTTCTCAAA
>CAMYMC010000013.1 GCA_947259365.1 uncultured Acidimicrobiaceae bacterium
CAGGCTGAGCCCGATCGTCCAGATGCCCTGGGTGGCCTGGAAGATCCCGACCACCCACGCTTCGAGGTACGTCAACGCCTCGAACTGGCTCAACAGCGCGAGCGACGTCGTGACACCGGCGCCGACGAACCACCACGACACGGTCCTGAAGTTGGAGCGCACTCGCTCCCGGAGCTTCCGCCGCGCCGCCTCGATGAGGACGATGGCGATGTAGGCGGTCAGCGCCCCGACGAACGCCCCGACGACCGACGACGGGAAGCGCTCCAGACCCCACTTCCTGATGACGAACGCGAGGCCGAACGAGAGCGGCGCTCCGGCAGCGATGAGATAGGCGATGAGGGGCACGGCGCTCCGGTCGGGCCCGACCCCCGTCGATCTCGCCTGGATCACCTGGAGCAGACCGACGATGACGAGCACGCCGCCGACGATCTCGAGTGCGGACAGCGTCTCGCCAAGCGCCAACCACCCGGTCACCGCGGCAACGGCGGGGGCGCCGGTCAAGAAGGCGTTCGCCCGGCTCGGACCGATGAGGCGCACCCCGCGCAACATCGCCGTTCGCCCCGCCACCGTCCCGATGAGCCCTCCGATGACGAACGAGACGATGGCCGGGCCGTCCCATGGGGGCCACGTCACGAACGCCGCCACCCCGGCGAGGATGACCACGTTGACGAACACGGACATGAACACGCCGTCGTCGTCGGGGCGGGTGCGCTGGCCGATGCGGACGAGGATCGACGTCGAGGAGAAGAAGAGCGCAGTGGCCAGCCCGTAGACGATGCCGACGTTCATCTACGGGCCCGGGGCCGGCACGGCACGGTGATCGGCCCGAAGCCGTTTCCCTCGTCGATCACTGCTCCCTCCCGTCGCCGCTGCTCCCGGCCGTAGTATCGCAATCGATTGCAGCGGATGCATGCAGGCGTTCAGGTCTCGATTGCGCCGAGAGCGTCGGCCATGATGTCGAGCCCGGTGTCGATCTCGGCGTCGGTGAGCACGAGCGGCGGGCTGAGGCGGATCGAGCTCGCGCCGGCTCCGAGCACGAGGAGGCCCGATTCGAAACAGGTCGTGATGAACGCGTCGCGGGCCGGGGTGTCGGGTTCCCTCGTCTCCGGATCGGTGACGAACTCCAACCCGATCATGGCTCCGAGCCCTCGCACGTCGCCGATCCGGGGGTGCGCCGCCTGCAGCTCGCCCAGACCCGCCGTGATGCGCTCCCCGATCTCAGCCGCCCGCTCGACCAGTCCTTCCTCCTCGATGACGTCGAGCACGGCGAGGGCGGCAGCCACGACGACGGGGTTCCCACCGAGCGTGTTCTCGTGGGTGTTCGATTCCCACTCGAGGAGCTCGGCTCGGCCCACGGTGGCGCCCATCGGAAGCCCGGCCGCGATCGCCTTCGACAGGCAGACGAGGTCGGGCTCGACGCCGAAGGCCTCGCTGGCGAACATGTGCCCGGTCTTGGCGAACCCGGTCTGGACCTCGTCGGCGACGAGGAGGATGCCGCGCTCGCGACAGATCCGTTCCAGCCCCCGGACGAATTCCGTGGGGGGCACGATGTAGCCCCCGGCGCCCTGGATCGGCTCGAAGACGATGGCGGCACAGTTCTCTGCCGGCAGCACCCGGTCGAGGATCTCGTCCTCGAGGTAGCGCAGCGCCGCCTCGGAGCAGTCTCCCGAGAACGGGTTCCGGTAGGGGTTGGCGAACGGTGCGAACGCCACGCTCGGCATCATGGCTCCCGAGTACCGGGCACGGGACACGGCAGCGTTGGACGTGAGGCCGAGGGCTCCCATCGTCCGGCCGTGGAAGCCGCCGGTGAAGGCGACGAACCCGGTGCGTCCGGTGTGGTAGACGGCCGACTTGACCGCCGCTTCGACCGCTTCCGAGCCGCTGTTGGAGAAGAACACCCGCTTGGGCCCCGCACCGGGTACGAGGGCGGTGATCCGCTCCGCGTACGCGACCTGGGGGAGCGAGAAGTAGTCACACGAGTTGACGTGGATGAGCTGGGTCGTCTGGCGCTCGATGGCGGTGACGACGCGCGGGTGAGTGTGGCCGAGGATCGTGACGCCGATGCCGGAGCCGAAATCCAGGAAGCGGTTGCCGTCGACGTCGTCGACGTAGGCCCCGTGCGCCGAGGCGGCGACGAGGCGCGCCGTCCTCATCAGCGACGTCGAGAGGTACCGCTCGTCGCGAGCGATGACGGCCTCGGCCCTGGGGCCGGGTGGGGTCACGGCGATGTGGGGACCGGTTCCCGCGTGCATGGATCACCTCGTCGGTTCGACGGACGACGGGCCGAGCCTACGGCACGCCCTCGCCGCCTCCACGGCGGTGTCGGGTGCTCGTTCAGCCGGCGTTCAGCACGCGCGGGCGATGATGCGCCGGAGAAGGCGGGCGAGGACACCGATGACACGAGGTCGGCGGCGATGACGGCACCGCGCGGCAGGCTCTCGCGTCGGGCACACCGCCGGCACCGGTCGTGGGCTGCCGTCCTCGTCGCCGTGCTCGCCGTCGTGGCACTGTCCCCGCTCGGGGTGCAGCGGTGGGACGCCGTCTGGGCCGCGATGCCGGGTCGGGTCGGCGCCCCGACTGTGTTCTCCACTCTCGAGCCGCACCCGTCCGACGACCCGCCGCTGCTGCGGCTGGCTGCGGTAGGCGATGTCGGCACCGGAGACGCTGTCGAGCGGGCGACCGGTGCGCTCGTCGCCCGGGTGGGGGTCTCCGATCCGTTCGACGCCCTCGTGCTCCTGGGAGACAACGTCTACCCGAACGGAGACCCCTCCCGCATCGGGGCGACCGTCTTCGAGCCCTTCGCCGGGGTGCTCGACGGAGGGGCGGTGCTCCTTCCGGTGCTCGGCAACCACGACGTGCGCGACGGCAATGCCGCCGGCCAGGTGGCGGCTCTCGGCATGCCGGGCCGCTGGTACGCCGTCGATCTGGGGCCGATCGTGTTCATCGGGCTGGACTCGACCCGCAGGGCCGATGCGGACCAGCTCGCGTGGCTGGAAGCGACCCTGACCGGCGCGCGGAATCGCCGGGTGGTGGTGGCGATGCACCACCCTGCGTTCTCGGCGGGCTTCCACGGCTCTGACACAGCGGTGCAGGACGCCTGGGTCCCGCTGTTCCGGGCGCACGGCGTCGATCTCGTGCTCTCCGGCCACGACCACGACTACCAGCGGTCGGTGACCCTCGACGGTGTCACCTACATCGTCTCCGGCGGCGGTGCTCGGTTGCGGCCCACCGGGACGGCGGACTTCACCGCGTTCTCCGCGTCGGTGGTGCACTTCGTCGAGATCGCCGTGTGGGACGACAGGCTCGAGCTGCGAGCCGTCGGCCACGACGGCGTGTTCGATGC
>CAMYMC010000014.1 GCA_947259365.1 uncultured Acidimicrobiaceae bacterium
CGGGATGCTGCTGGCGGCGGTGGCCATCGCCTCGGCGTGCGCTCCCGGCGGCGCAGACGCGGAGCGCCCGTGCATCGGTCCCTCCGGCGCCTACCCCCGATGCCCAACACGATGACCCCGGCGACCGTGAGGACCAGGGCGAACTGGAGCGAGGGCACCGTCGGCATCCGGGCCAGACCGGCGACGGCGACGTGCTCGGGAGCCGGGTCCATGAACGCCGACTTCACCACCTTGGCGTAATACACGAACCCGCTCACGCCTCACGTGGCCAGCCGGCGACGCGGGCTATGCCTTCGCGGTCGTCGTCGGAAATGCTACTGAGCAGGGCCTCGACCACGACGTCGTGTCTGCCGGTTGGTGGCAAACTCCACACGCGGAGGGGGCATCGAGGAAGCCAACCGTCGGTTCGGCAACCTCGCCTCGGCGATCGGCCCGTGATCGTAATGAGGGCACATCGGTGCACAACGCAAGAGGAGGCGGCCCGAAGGCCGCCTCCTCTCATCAATCGGATCGCGATGACTATGGAGTCGCGAGGATCACGAGACCGCCGATGCCATCTCCACCAGGGAGACCTTCTCCGCGGTCACTGCCGAGGATGTAGGTGTTGCCATCCGGATGGTCGTGTAGGTACACGCCCCAGAAGTCGTACTCCGGGACTACGCCGCCACCAAAGTGCGCGACCTCCGTTGGAGTGCACCCCAGTAAGCCATCGCCGGCGTTGCAGTCGGAGAAATCGACGACACGGATGCCCTCGTGGTACCAAGCCCAGTAGGCGGTCGTGCCGTCGACAACCACGTTGTGGGCGTCTCGGGTGCCGATGCGCGAGTCGACCTCGGACGCGTTGGCCGGGGGCAGGGTGCGCTCCGTGTAGTACCGGCCGACCTCGACCATACTGGCCGGGTTGGTGACGTCGTACACCCGCATGAAGCCCTCACCGTCGGCGATACCGGCGACCGAGAGCATGTCCACCGTGCCACCGACAACACCGAGCTCTGCCGCCATGGCCAAGCCCAGCGTCCTCGTCACGAAGATACCCGGGATGTTGAAGGGACCGGCCGTGCCGGGCGACATGTTGATGAGGCCATCGCCACCGGCGACGCTGTTGAACACGATGTAGCCGCCGTAACCGGCAGCCTCAGCGTTCTCAGCCTTAGTCGAGAAGAAGCACGCGCCACGCTCGATCAGGACGACCTCCATGGCACTGCCCACTCCAAAGTCCGACAGCGAGCAGCCAAAGTTGGCCGCTACCGCCGTCACCTTGGCCGGGAACGCGTCGAGTGCGCTTGGCCCGAACAGAGCGAAGCCGATCTTGTTCGTCTGCGGGGCACCGCCGATCTCCGAGTCCAAGAAGCCGGAGAACCGTGCTGTGTCCTCGTCACCGAAGATCACGAGCGAACCGTCGGCGTTGGGAACGGCCACGTGGCCGTTGCCCTCCGGCGGGAGACCGCTGGCATCGGGATTCGGATACGTGCTGTCGCCGAGGAACACCGGGTTAGCCGGATCGGTGACGTCGAGCAGCACGAGGCCTGCGTCCCAGTAGGACAGATAGGCGATGACCTGGCCGGCGTTCTCCTGCACCCACACGTCGTGGAGGAAGATCGCAGGACCCTCGATCTCGGAGAAGTCCAGGGGCCAGTCGGGCGCGCCCGTCCGGGTGATCTCCTTCGGGCTGGCCGGGTTGGTGATGTCGACGATGATCACATCGCGTGTGTCGACGTCGTCGACCGCGATGAGATAGGCGTTGCCGCCGTTTTCCCACGCGTAGGTGTTGTGGATCCCGTTCGCCTTGGGCAGGAAGTTCTGCTTCAGGGCGTGGGGCTTGGTCGGGTCGGTGACGTCGTAGATGTTGATGCCACCCTGACCACCGCGGGCCCGTCTCGCGCTGTCGTCAGCGTTCAACCGCGGCAGCGTGTTCCCGCAGCCCTCGTTCGTCGTCACGAGGATGTCGCCGGACCAATGATCGGTGTCGATTGAGAACGCCTTGACGTCGTTCGTCCGGGTCCCTTGCTTGTCCTTGATGAACGCGGCAAGCGTCGGATTCTCCGGGTCGCTGATGTCGATGATCCGGGTCCCGGTGATGTCGAACGAACAGATCGGGTTCGAGAAGCTACCTAGGTAGGCGTAGTTGCCCAAAGCCCAGACGTCGCTGGTGAGTCCCTCGAACGGCACCTCGTAGGTTCCAACCTCGTCCAGGTGGGGCGATGGTGCCGGTAGGGGATCTCCGAAGTCGTGAGCCTGCGCCGGGATGGCGGTGAGCGCCGCTAGCGCCAGCGTGAGTGCGAGGAGCACGCCGAACCGGCGCCTCCGAGATGACGTGGGTGTCATCTATCTTCCTTTCATTCGTCCACGGGACGGCGCGGATCAGCGATCACCATTCGGGATGCTGTCGCTCACGACACAGGATCGCGACGTGTCTCAGCCGTGATCGGGATGTCCTCCGTCCCCCTTCTCAGTGCGGTCGTCGGGAACGCACCGGCGACACTCTGGCACATCACGGCGCCGAGGCAAGGACCATTCTGGGAAAAGATTTCGCGCTCTCCGTGGCCGCCTCGACCACGAAACGGAGGCGCGTCAGAACCCGGAGGCGAACGTCTTCGTCAGCTCGCCGATCTCGGCGATGATGCCGGGGAAGATGCCGAGGACGATGACCCCGGCCACAGTGAGGACCAGGGCGAACTGGAGCGAGGGCACCGTCGGCATCCGGGCCAGATCGGCGACGGCGACGTGCTCGGGTGCCGGGTCCATGAACGCCGACTTCACCACCTTGGCGTAGTACACGAACGCGATGACCGAGTTGACCGCAGCGATGATCGCCAGCGCCGCCGCCCATCCCCCGCCGACCGACAGCACGGCACGGAACATGACGAACTTGGCGAACCATCCGGCGAGCGGCGGGATCCCGGCGAGGGAGAAGAAGAACACCGCCAGCATCGTCGCGAGGCCCGGGGCGTAGCCGAACATGCCAGCCCAGTCGCCGATCTCGGCGCTGCGGAGCCGGTTGCCGCCGGCGATGATCACCGCGAATGCGCCCAGGTTCATGAAGGCGTAGATGAGCAGGTACGTGACGGTGGCGAAGAAGGCCTCCTCGAGCTGCACATCGGTCACGCCGGCCGCGACCGCGGCGCCGAACGGGACGAGGATGAACCCGCCCTGGGCGATCGACGAGTACCCCAGCAGCCGCACGATGTTGGTCTGGCGCAGCGCGGCGAGGTTGCCGACCGTCATCGAGGCCGCCGCCAGCACCCACAGCGCGGGGCCCCACAGGAACGTCGCGTCCCGGAACGCCAGGTAGCAGATGGCGAGGAGGCCGACGAAGCCCGCCGTCTTCGACACCACCGACAGGTACGCCGTCACCGGGGTCGGCGAGCCCTCGTAGGTATCGGGTGTCCAGAAGTGGAACGGCACCGCCGAGACCTTGAAGGCGAACCCCAACAGTGTGAAGAGCACCCCGACGGTGAACAGCGCCTCGAGGTCGCCACCCCGGATCCCGGCGGCCTCGGCGCGGATACCGGCGAACGTCAGCTCGCCGGTGGTCCCGTACACCAGCGACATGCCGAAGAGCAGCAGCGCCGCCGACAGCACCCCGATGATGAAGAACTTGAGCATCGCCTCGTTCGACCTGGGATCGCCCTTGCGCCACCCCGCCATGAGGAACGTCGGGCCGGTCACCAGCTCGAGGGCCACGAAGATCGTGACGAGGTCCCGGCTCGACGCCATCACGACGGCACCGAGGACCGAGGACAGCATGAGGAAGTAGAACTCGCCCTGCCAGAACCGGTCGCTCTCGAGATAGCCCACCGAGAGCAGCACCGCCACGAATGCGGAGCCGAGGAACAGCGCCTTGAGCACCAGCGAGAACGAGTCCACCGCGTAGGACTCGCCGAAGAGGAACCGGGTGCCGGTGTCCTCGCAGAACGTCAGCGTGTCGCAGAACCCGAGGGTGAGCACCGGGATGAACGAGAGGAAGAGGCCGAAGAGCCCGACCACCGCCACCCAGTACTTCTCGACCCGGAGCAGGTCCACAGTGAGCACCGCCAGCACGGTGCCGGCCAGCAACAGCTCGGGGGCGAGAGCGTGGTAGTCGATCACCGCATCAGACCCCGATCGCCGCCCTGATGCCGTCGACGACGTCGATGACGGCCTCGTTGGTGGCCCCGAACACGATGCGGGGGAAGACCCCGATCCCCAGGATGGCGACGAGCATCGGCGCCCACGCCGCCATCTCCCAGCGGTCGACGTCGTGGAGGTCGTGGCCCTCCCACTCCGCCGACGGCTCCCCGAAGTTGACCTTCTGCAGCATCCACAGCATGTAGCCGGCGGTGAGCACCGTCCCGACGGCGCCGAGGATCATCAGCGTCCGGAACAGGGACAGCGACAGCCCCTCGAGCGGGTTGAAGCTGGCGAGCAGCGCCATGAACTCACCCCAGAACCCGGCGAGCCCGGGCAGTCCCAGAGACGCCATCGCGGTGAACCCGAGGATGCCCCCCATGATCGGCATGAGCTTCTGGTTGCCGCCGAGGCGCGCCATCTCCCGTGTGTGGTAACGGTGCGACATCGACCCGGCGAGGAAGAACAGCATCCCGGTGATGACGCCGTGGGCGACCATCCCGATGATGGCGGCGTTGATGCCGATGTCGGTGAGGGTGGCGATGCCCAACATGACGAAGCCCATGTGCCCCACCGACGAGAACGCGATGAGCCGTTTCATGTCCGTCTGGGCGAGGCAGGCGAGCGAGGCGTAGATGATGCCGATCACCGCCAGGATGGCGATCGCCGGTGCCCACGACTCCGCCTCCTCGGGGAGGATCGGCAGGCTGATCCGCACGAAGGCGTAGGTGCCGAGCTTCAGCAGGATGGCGGCGAGCAGCACCGAGCCCACTGTCGGCGCCGCGGTGTGGGCGTCGGGGAGCCAGGTGTGGAACGGGAACATCGGCACCTTGACGGCGAAGCCCAAGAAGAGCGCGGCGAAGATCCAGAACGCCGCCCCGCCTGCGAACACGCCCATGCCGCCCATTTCGGTGAGCAGCTCGATGTCGAAGGTGTGGGCGCCGGGGGTGCCCCCGACGAGGCCCATGTCGGAGCGGAAGAACAGCGCCAGGAACCCGAGCAGCATGAACGCCGAGCCGAACAGGGTGAAGAGGAAGAACTTGATGGCGGCGTAGAGCCGCATCTCGGTGGTCCGGCGCAGCACCGGCAGCGTCACCTCGTTGCGGTCACCCCAGATGCCGATCATGAAGTACATCGGCAACAGCACGACCTCGAAGAACACGAAGAAGAGGATGAGGTCGAGGGCAACGAACGTGCCGGCCATGCCGGTGGCGAGCACGAGGATGAGGGCGAGGAAGGCCTTCGGGTTGTGCGGGTCGGGGAAGTGGTTCCAGGTGTAGATCACCGACAGCAGCGTGACGAAGGTCGACAGGACGAGGAGCGGGAGGCTGATGCCGTCGATACCGATGTGGTACCGGGAGCTGATCGCCGAGATCCACTGCAGGTCCGTCCCGAGCTGGTACCGGGAACCGTCGCCGAGCGCGCCGTAGTCGAACTGGAACGCGACGACCACCGAGAGGAGGAACGAGGCGAGCGCGAACAGGAACGCCGTCTGCTTCTGAGCCTCCTCCTTCGCCTTCGGGATGGCGAGCACCGCGAAGGCGCCCACCATCGGCAGGAAGACGACGAGGCTCAGGCCCCATCCGCTCTCGAACCAACCCATCGTGTCTTTCCTCCCGTCAGAAGATCGCGAAACTCACGAAGCCCGCCACGAGGATCACCGTCCCCGCGAAGAGCAGGATTGCGTACTGCTGCACCTTGCCGGTCTGGAGAAGCCGCAAGAGCCCTCCCCCTCCGCCGGTCACCGACGCCGAGGCGTGGATGGCGCCGTCGATGCCGCGCTGGTCGAAGAAGTAGACGGCCCTGGCGACGACCGCGGCGAGCCACCCCGCACCGTTGACGACGAGATCGATGACGTGGTCGTTGAACCAGTTGACGGCCCGCGCCAGGGGGCCCCTGACGGGCCGGACGACGCCGTCCATGTAGAAGTCGTCGATGTAGTACTTGTGGCGCAGCAGCGGGTACAGCACCGGAATGGAGAACGTGTCCCGCGCCTGCTGGGTCTCCCGGTCCGGGCCCCAGATCGTGTACCCGACCGCCACCCCGGCGATCGCCGCGGCCGACCCGAGGCCGGCGAGGGCCCAGTCGATGCTCGTGACGTGGTGCTCGAGGCCGCCGAACCCCTCGAAGAACCGGGCCCCGACCCCCTCGGTGAAGAACTCGGTGACGCCCGGCACATTGAGGAACCCGGCGAGCGCGGAGCCGGCGGCAAGCCCCACCAGCGGATACGTCATGACCCGGGGCGCCTCGTGGGGGGTGCCGTGGCCCTTGTAGGTGCCGAAGAACGTGAGCCACACGGCGCGGGTCATGTAGAAGGCGGTGACGAAGGCACCGGCGATGGCGACGACGAGCACGAGGTTGGCGAGCCCGGCGCCGCCCTGGGCGATGGAGAACCCCGACTCGGACGACCCGGCGAACTGGACCCCGGCAAGGATCTCGTCCTTGGACCAGAATCCGGCGAGCACCGGGATGCCGGCGAGCGCCCAGGAGCCGATGACGAACGTCCAGAACGTGTACGGCATGTACTTGCGCAGCCCGCCCATGTCGGACATGTTGTTGGAGTGCACGGCGTGGATCACCGCCCCGGCGCCGAGGAACAGCAGCGCCTTGAAGAAGGCGTGGGTGAAGAGGTGGAACAGCCCGGCGGTGTAGGCGCCTGCGCCCATCGCGGTCACCATGTACCCGAGCTGGGACAGCGTCGAGTAGGCCAGCACCCGCTTGATGTCGTCCTGGACGAGGGCGAGCAGACCGGTGAGGAACAGGGTGAGGGCGCCGATGACGATGATGATGCCGCGCACCTCGTCGGCGAAGCCCTCGACCATGTAGAAGGGGAACATCCGCCCGATGAGGTAGACCCCCGCCGTGACCATCGTCGCTGCGTGCATGAGCGCCGAGACCGGCGTCGGGCCGGCCATCGCATCGGGCAGCCACACGTGGAGCGGGAACTGGGCGCTCTTGCCCATCGCCCCGATGAAGATCGCCAACCCCGCCCAGAAGGCGAACCGAGCCAGCGGGGTGTCGCCGCCGCCCGCGGCGATGGCCTCCATGATGTCGGTGAACCGGAACGACCCGACCGACGTCCCGACGATGATCGCCCCGATGAATAGGCCGGTGTCGGCCACCTTGTTGACGAGGAACGCCTTGATGGCCGCCGACGAGTTCTCGTGCTCCTCCCAGTAGTGGCCGATCAACAGATACGAGGCGACGCCGACGAGCTCCCACCCGACGATGAGCTGGATGAGGTTGGGGGCGGAGACGAGCACGAGCATCCCGCCGGCGAAGAGGGTGAAGGAGGCGAAGAACCACGTGTGGCGGACGTCGCCTTCCATGTAGCCCTTGGCGTAGATGAAGACGAGCAGGCCGACGACGCCGACGACGAAGTACATCATGATCGAGAGCCCGTCGACCATCCATCCCCACTCGATGGCGAAGATGTCACCGACGTGCTCGCCGAGGCTCTGGGTGCCGATGTCGGCGAGATGCACCGCACCCTCGTAAGTGATGCCTTGGTTCAGGTTGGAGATGAACAGGACCACGCCGTAGAGGGCGACGAACGCCATCGTGCCGGTCGCCATCGCCCACCCCTTGTACGGCGAGCGCTTCCCGAAGAAGACGATGAGGAACGCCACCACCATCGGCACCACCGGGATGAGCCACGCCCCGGAGGCGAGGATGCCGCCGTCGGCGAACTCCTCGGCGCCGTGACCCGCTTCCTCGGCGGCGAGGAGGAGGCGATCGGCGGAGGCGAGCAGGTGGGTCACGTCGGTCTCACAGCTTCAGGAGGTCGAGCTCGTCGACGTTGGCGGAGCGTCGGTTGCGGAAGATGAGGAGGACGATGGCGAGCCCGATGCCGACCTCGGCGGCGGCGACGGCGATGATGAAGAGGGCGAAGATCTGCCCGCCGGCGATCCGGTCGGCGACGAACGCGTCGAAGGCGACGAGGTTGATGTTCACCGCCGCCAGCATGAGCTCGACGGAGAGAAGCACGAGCACGGCGTTGCGCCGGCTCAGCACCCCGTAGACGCCGAGGGCGAACAGCGCCGCGCCGAGGATGACGAACTGGGTGATGATCACCGCGCACCCCCCGTCCGCGTGGCGCTGTCCATCACAGCGTCTCCTTCCCGGCGGCGATCTCCTCGGGGCTCGGGTCGCGGCGGGCGATGACGATGCCGCCGACGAGGGCGGCGAGCAGCACGACGGAGACGACCTCGAATGGGATCACGAACCGCTCGAAGATCGACTGGCCGATGTCCGCGGTACGGGTCACCTCCGCCTCGGGGATGGACTCCGAGCCGAAGGCGGTGAGCGCGGCGATGGCGATGAGGACGAACAGCGCACCGGACACGAGCGCGGCGGAGATCCGGACCCGGAGCGGATGCGACAGCTCCACCTCGACGCCGATCGGAGCTCTCGTGATCATGATCCCGAAGAGGAACAGCACGACGACGGCGCCGATGTAGACGAGGACGACGGCCCAGGCGACGAACTCGGCGCCGAGGAGCAGGAACAGCGCCGCCGAGCCGCCGAGCGCCCCGACGAGGTAGAGGACCGCGTGCACGACGTTGGACGAGGTCACGACCCGCCACCCGGCGAAGACAAGCGGCAACGCGATGGCGAGGAACACGTAGTTCTCCGGTGTCGAGAACCAGTCACCTGCGGTCACGGCAACCATCACGCCTCCAGTGGCGGGGGTTCGGGGACGGTGGCCAGCCAGTCGGTGAGGCGGTCCATGTCGTGGAGCATCCCGTCGATGCCGTACTCGCTGTACTCGTGGTCGGGGCTCCAGAACAGCGCATCGAACGGGCACACCTCGACGCAGATGCCGCAGTACATGCACAGGGCGTAGTCGATGTCGAACCGGTCGAGTGTCGCCCGGGCTCGCGCCCTGCCGCCTTCCTTCGCCGGGGGCATCATCTCCTTGTGCCCTTCGATGTAGATGCACCAGTCGGGGCACTCGCGGGCACAGAGCATGCACACGGTGCAGGCCTCGGTGTCGAGGGCGATGACGCCGCGAGCGCGCGGGACCGGCACCTCCTTCTCGAGGGGGTAGTGCACGGTGACCGGCCGCTTGAACAAGGTCTTGAGGGTCACCTTGAGGCCCTTGGCGAGGCCCCGGAACGGGAAGGTGTTCGGCCTGGCGTTCGCCATCAGAACACCACCTTGAGGAGCCCGGTGGCGAGGATGTTGGCGAGCGACGCCGGGATGAGCCACTTCCACGCCATCGTCTGGAGCTGGTCCTCCCGCAGCCGGGGGAAGGTCCAGCGCAGCCAGATGAAGATGAACGACAGGAGCAGCACCTTGGTGAGCAGCACGCCGGGGCCGAGGACGTTGAGGACGTCGTCGCCGACCCACGGCAGCCAGTAGCCGCCGAGGAAGAGCGTGGAGGCGACCGCGGCGAGCGAGACCATGCCGGCGTACTCGCCGAGGAAGAACATCGTGAACCGCAGCCCGGAGTACTCGGTGAGGTAGCCCATCGTCAGCTCCGACTCGGCGATGGGCATGTCGAAGGGGATCCGGGACAGCTCGGCGAGGCTGGCGGTGGCGAAGATGACGAAGCCGACGATCTGGAGGATGAGGTAGGGCGGAACGATGTTGAGCCACTCCGGGCTCGACCCGAACCACTCCCAGCTCGCCTGGGCATCGACGATGCCGTTCAGCGACAGGGTCTGGGCCTGGATGGCGACACCGACCACGGCGAGGACGAGCGGCAGCTCGTAGGCGATGAGCTGAGCGGCGGCGCGCAGCCCGCCGATGAGCGAGTACTTGTTGCCGGAGGACCATCCCGCCATGAGGACGCCGAGAGTCGACAGCGACGAGATGGCGAGGAGGTAGAAGATGCCGAGGTCGAGGTCGCGGGCGACGAGGTCGGGGCCGAAGGGGATGATGACGAACGTCCCGACCGTCCCCATGAGCACGACGTAGGGGGCCAGCTTGTACACGGACGAGTCGGCCGCGTCGGGGACGAGGTCCTCCTTCTGGAGGAACTTGAGACCGTCGGCGAGGGGCTGGGCCCATCCGTACTTGCCGCCGGCGAAATAGGGCCCGATCCGGCTCTGCATCCGGGCCGGGACCTTCAGCTCGATGTAGATGACGACGAGCGCCGCCGGCAGCACCACCCCGAGGATGACGACGACCTTGATGACGAGCAGCAGCCAGAAGTTCACAGGCGCGCCCTCATCGGTCCACGTCTCCGAGGACGAAGTCGAGCGAACCCATGATCGCCACGAGGTCGGGAATGAGCTGGTTCTCGAGGATCCAGGGGAGGATCGAGAGGTTCGAGAACGAGGCGGAGCGGATCTTCACCCGGTACGGGACCCGGCCGCCTTCCGAGACGATGTAGTACCCCATCTCCCCCTTCGGGTTCTCGGCGCGCACGTAGGCCTGACCCGGAGGCACCTTGAGCACCCGGGGCACCTTCGCCTGGAGGGGGCCGGAGGGAATGCGGTCGACGGCCTGCTGGATGATGCGGGCCGCCTGACGGATCTCGGCGAGGCGCACGATGTACCGGTCGAAGCAGTCCCCGTTCTCGCCCGTCGGGATCTCGAAGTCGATGCCGTCGTAGGGAAGGATGTGCTCCGCCTTGCGCAGGTCGAACCCGACGCCCGAGGCGCGCAGGTTGGGGCCGGACAGCCCGTACTCGAGCGCCTTGTCGCGGGGGACCACGCCGACACCGATCGTCCTCGCCTGGAACACCTCGTTCCCCGTCACGAGGTCGTCGAGGTCGTCGCAGACGGTGAGCACCTTGTCCATGGCGTCGCGGGCCTGCTGGAGGAACCCGGCGGGGAGATCCTGGATGAGCTTCTTCGTCGCGCTCCCGCCGCCCGCCGCCGGCTTGACACCGCCGACCCGGTTGAAGTTGGGATGAAACCGCCCCCCGGTGACGCCCTCGATGAGCTCGAGGATCCGCTCCCGTTCCCGGAAGGCGTGCATGAGCGGGGTCGCCGCCCCCAGCTCCAGCGGGTAGGACGACATGAAGATGAGGTGCGAGGAGATCCGGGCCATCTCGGTGAGGATCATCCGGATGTACTGGGCCCGCTCCGGTGCCTCGACGTCCATGAGCTTCTCCACGGCGATGACGAAGGGGATCTCGTTGGCGAAGCCCGACACCCAGTCGATCCGGTTCACGAGTGCGATCGTCTGGGCGTACGTCCGCACCTCGGCGAGCTTCTCGTATCCGCGGTGCATGTACCCGATGACCGGCTCGACGGCTTCGACCCGCTCCCCATCGACCCGGGCAACGAGTCGCAGCACCCCGTGGGTCGACGGGTGCTGCGGCCCGATGTTGAGGGTCATGTCGGGTGTCTCCAGCTCCACGGAGACCGCCGCATCGGAGAGGTGCATCGCCACTCGGGGATCGAGCTGCGTCATGCCTGGTCCGCCTCGACGTTGTCGGTCGAGGGCATGTCCTCGACGTCGACCATGCCCGGCCACGGCTTCACCTCGCGGCTGAGCAGCGGGTACGACTTGCGCAGCGGGTGGCCCTCGAAGCTGTCCGGCAGGTAGAGCTTGGTGAGGTTGGGGTGGCCGCGGAAGTCGATGCCGAACATCTCCGCCGCCTCTCGCTCGTGCCACCCGGCGCCGGCGAAGACGGGGACGAGGGAGTCGATCCAGGGGTCGTCCTTCGGCACGGTGGCGACGAAATGGGCGGCGGACGCGTCGGCGACGGATGAGAGCCTGGCGATGACCTCGAAGCGCTCCTCGAGCGCCTCTGCGTCGGCGGCCGGCTCCCCGACCGCGACGTCACGCGACCAGTCGAGCGCCGAGAGCCACGAGAAGAACTCGAGCCCGGCCTCGTCACGTGCGGTGCGGAGTGCATCCACCCACGACTCCCGCCGGACCACGACCCGGACCGTCTCGTGCTCGGCCGCCCAGGCGTCGGCGCCGACGAGCGAGGCCACCCGCTCGGCAAACGCGGCGTGCGGATCGGCCGCGGTGTCTTCGCGGTCCGCCTCAGACGGGCTGTCGGTCACGCCGGCTCCACTTCTCTCGCACGTCCTCGTCGGTGATCTGCTGCTGGAGGAGGAGGATCCCCTCCATCAGCGCCTCGGGCCGGGGAGGGCACCCCGGGACGTACACGTCGACCGGGATGATCTGGTCGACGCCCTTCGTGACCGAGTACGAATCCCAGTACGGGCCGCCACAGTTGGAGCACGACCCCATCGAGATCACGTACTTGGGCTCCGGCATCTGGTCGTAGAGCCGTTTGACGGCCGGCGCCATCTTGTCGGTGACGGTGCCGGCCACGACCATGAGGTCGGACTGCCGCGGCGACGCCGGCAGCGGGATGATCCCGAACCGCATGAAGTCGTAGCGGGGCCCGGCCGCCGCCAGCATCTCGATCGCGCAGCAGGCGAGGCCGAACTGGAAGAACCACAGCGAGTACTTACGCGACCAGTTGAGGAGCCACGACACGGGTTTGGGGACTCCGAACTTCTCGATCACTCCCACCGCAAGACTCCCTTGCGGATGGCGTAGACGAGCCCCAGCAGGAGGATCACGATGAAGATGACCATCTCCACGAAGATGAACCCACCCAGCCCGGCTGCGGCGAAGTCCTCGATCCGCACCGCCCACGGGAAGATGAAGACGGCCTCCACGTCGAAGATGAGGAACAGCAGGGCGAAGATGTAGTAGCGGATGTGGGACTGGCTCCATCCGCCCCCCACCGGGTCGATGCCGCACTCGTAGGTCTCCGACTTGACCTTGGTCGGCTTGTCGGGCCGGAGCAGCGAGGAGGCGAACATCCCGCCGCCGACGAGGAGCGCACCCACCGCGATGAACGCCGCGACCGTGATGTAGTCCCCGAAGTACTGGTCCAGCACCCGTCAACCCTTCGCAACGGAATCCGTCGGCAATGCCCGTGTCCGGGTGGCGAGTATAGGAATCGGTGCAGGGGCACCAAAGTTCGTCGAATCCTCGAAGAACCCCTGCTCGCCGGGCCCCCTTCCCGCCGCCCGGAGCGGCGACCTCGCCGGTGGCGAGCGCCCCGATCCGTTCCCCGACGCCGCTCGCGAGCCGGGCCACCGGGCGCCGACCCGATAGTCTTCCCGCCCGGATGCCCACGATCACGCCGCCCGACTATGAGGGAGGGTCGCTCGTCAACCTGGTTGCCGAGCTCGAGCACGCGGTGACCGGGGCACACGTCGCTCCCCGCCTCCACCCGGCGCTCGCCGACCTCGTCCCCGAGGCCGACACGTACGTCGTGGTGCTCTTCGACGGGCTCGGCGCTGGCCAGCTCGACCATCCCGCCGCGGCCTCGATGCGGGAGGCGACCCGTGGCGTCATCGACGCGCCGTTCCCATCGACGACCACGGTGAGCCTCGCCACGATCGCCACCGGGCTCCCCCCGTCCCGCCACGGGCTGCTCGGGTACCAGCTGTGGATGCCCGAGGTCGGCGAGGTCGTCAACACGATCAAGTGGACGACGCTGTGGGGCGACCCTGTCGAGTACGACACGACGAGGCTGCTGCCCGCACCCAACCTCTGGGAGCGCCTCGCCGCAGCCGGCATCGAGCCGATCGCAGTGCAGCCGGCCAACTTCGAGGGAAGTGCCCTCACGAATGCGCTGTACCGGGGATGCCGCTTCGAGGGGATCAGGACCCTGGCCGAGCAGGTGGACGCCACCGTCGCGCTCGCCGCCGTCCCGGGGCGCGTCATCTACACCTACCTCGCGTCCGTCGACTTCGCCGCGCATGTCCACGGCCAGGGCGGCGAGCCCTACGCCGAGGCAGTCGCCGTCGCCGACTGGCTGTGGGCGAGGCTGACCGAGCGGGTCCCGGCCGGTGTCGCCCTCGTCGGCACCGCCGACCATGGTCATCGCGACTTCCCCAGGGAGCGGCAATTCCGCATCCCCAAGGCGGCACACGCCGGACGCACCTTCTATGGGGACGGCCGGGCCATGTTCGTGCGCGGCGACGGCGCGTCGCTCGCCGCCGACCTGCCGGCCGAATGGGTCCCGGTCGCCAACGCCGCGCCGTGGTGGGGACCCGGGCCGGCCCACCCGGCCTTCGGTGATCGCGCCCCCGACGGCGTGCTCCTCGCCGACGACGACGCGCTCCTGCTCCACCGATTCTCCGACGACCGGATGATCGGCAACCACGGGGCCCTCACCGAGGCTGAGCGAAGGGTCCCGGTGGTGGTCCGCGCGGCCGGTTAGCCTCGGCCCCGGAGGTGGCGCCCATGCGAAGGACAGCGGCGACGCTCGTCGTGCTCGTACTCGCCGCCGGTGCCTGCAGCGGCGAGGCCGACCCTCCGCCGGAGTCGACGACCGACGCCACGACAACCACGACGACCACGGCGGCGCCCACGACCACGGTTGCGACCACCACCAGTGCGCCGCCCACCACGACGACGGCGCCCCCGACACCGGTGCCGGTCGGTGGCCCGCCCGGCACCCCGGTGAACGAGCTGGCCAGCTTCAGCGGGACGGCGACGATCGAGGTCGATCTCGCCGGCACGAGTTTCGGAATCGAGGCCACGGGGGCACGCATCGGCACCGCGTTCGAGTGCTCGCTGGCGGCGTCGATCGCCGGCCTCCGATTCGAAGAACGCGCCGTGAGCGACGGGAACGTCTTCTGGCTGGACTCGGGCGACGGCTTCCGTCAGGTCGATGGCACCGACGACTCGCTCGCCAGCGTGGTCGAACTGTGCCCGGTGAGCGCGAGCTTCTGGGACGGCTTCGACCTCGAGCCCGTCGAGCCGTCCCTCGTCGGTGAGCCCGAGCTGCTCGGCGACGTGGCGACCCTCCGCTACGACCTCACCGATGCGTTGGGCCTCGTCCAGGGGTTCGGGCTCGTTCCCGAGCTCGAAGGTGTCGAGGTGGTTCAGATCACCATCTGGCTCGCCGACCCGGACGCATGGCTCGCCGGGTTCGCGTTCGAGGCGCTGGTGTCGGCCGAAGTCGCCGCCGAGACGTTCGAGATCCCGGTCCCGGTCGAGGACGCGGAGGCGAGCCGGATCGTCCTGTCGATCACAGTGGCCGACCCCGACGCCGCAGAGCTCGCCATCGCTCTTCCCGACTGAGCAGGGCGTCGCCCCTGTAACACTTCGGGCCCTGGCGCGTCCTGTTCCATGTATGGCCGCTCACGAACCACTGACGGAGTTGCGCGCGTATGCCCGCACGCTCGTCGCCGAGGCCGAGGACGCCGTGCGGCCCGTCGTCGTCAGGCCGCCGTCGCGCGGTGCCGGCGTGTGGAGGAGAGTCGCCACGCTGCTCTCCGCAGCCGTCCTCGGGTTCGTCGTGGCCGGGACGGCTGCCGCTTCCGACAGCGCCACACCCGGCGACGTCCTCTATCCCGTCGACCGGGCGGTGGAGCGCGTCGGGTCGTGGGTGGGCCTCGGCCCGGACATCGCCGCCGAGCGCACCGCCGAGGCCAACATCCTGCTCGCCAAGGGTGAAGCCGTCGAAGCGCTCGAGCTGGCCCGCGAGGTCGCCGCAGACCACACCCCCGCTGCGACGCGAGAGACCGTCGAGGAGGCCATCGGAGCTGCTATCGACAGCGCGAGCGAGGCCCGGGCGGTGCCAAGGCCGGAGCTCCACGCCGCCATCGCAGAACTGATCGCTGCTGCCCATGAAGCCCCCGACGGCACTCCCGGCGCCGCCGACGTCGTCGCCGCTGCGCACCGCGTCGCCGACGTCGCCAAGGGCGGTCCGGGTGAGCCCCGGGGCGAGGCAGTCGGTCGGAACGGCGACCCTTCCCCAGAAAGCCCCCAACGTGGGGAAGGGTCGCCAGCTTCCGATCCCCGATCCCCGGCCGACGCCGATTCCGGCAACCCCGTCGCGCCGCCGGGCCCCGTCGACGACGACCCGGGGCGCGAGTCATGAGCAGCGGACCCCGCTCCCGCGAGCTTGCGCTTCAGGTGCACCCCCCGGCCGGCCGATGCATTGGGAGTGGCAACGCGTTCCCAGGCCCGTTGGGGGCGATCGCGCAGGGAACGCACCACCCGGTCGTGGGTCGACCACGACGTCGTGGCGGCCGCCAGGAAGGGCGACCCGGAATCGTTCGGGAGGCTCTACCGGGTGGCGGCGCCACGGGTGGTTGCGTTCTTTCGCTACTCGGGCCTCACGGGCGACGAGGCAGACGACTTGACGGCAGACGTCATGGAGACGGTGATTCGCAGGCTCTCGGGCCTGCGCGACCCCAAAGCGTTCGAGGGGTGGCTGTGGGCGATCGCCCGCAACCGCCTTGCCGGCCATCTGCGCAGCCGGCGCAGAACCCCGGTGGAGGCGGCGCCGCCCGAGGAGATGGAGCCACCCGAGCACGTGGCGCTCGCGGAGGAGCATCGAGTGATCCGGGAGGCGCTGGCACGGCTCCCGGAGCGGGACCGGCAGCTGTTGTGGCTGCGGGAAGTGGAAGGCCTGTCGCATGCCGAGATCGGAGGACGACTCGGTGCGGCAACCGGTGCGGTGCGGGTAGCACTGCACCGGGCACGCCGCCGGCTTGAAGCGGCATACGAAGAGGTCGACCATGCATAACCGAACGGGGTGGAGTACAGGCCGTCGCGGACGGGAAGGGGAACGCGGGGCCTCGCTCGTCGAGTTCGCCCTCCTCCTCCCCCTCCTCATCGTCCTCATCTTCGGGATCATCGAGGCGAGCTGGGCCTTCGCCCAGCACAACGACATCCGCCACGGTGCCCGCGAGGGCGCCCGGCTCGCCGCCGTCGACTACGGGAACCTCGCCCAAGTCGGCCAGGAGGTCTGCGACCGCATGGACCTCGTCTACCCGGCCACCAACCCTCAGGTCACGCTCACCCCGCAGGGAGCGGACGGCAACATCGGAGGGCTCGGTCAGGTGACGGTGCAGGGCAACCTGCGCACCTTGACCGGGTTGCTCGACGGCTTCTTCGGGGGGATCCAACTCAGATCGACGGTGGAGTTCCGGCTCGAGCAGCCGGTAGGTGCGTCCGACGTCGCCCAGTGGTGGGGGGGAGGGACGTACACATGTCTGTGACCTCGATGACTCGTGCAATCCGCGACGGTGAACGCGGGGCAACCGTCGTGTTCATGACGCTCGTCCTCGTCGTCCTGATGGGGTTCGCCGCCGTCGCCGTCGACCTCGCCCACAAGTGGTCCCAACGCCGCCACGACCAGGCCGCGGTCGACACCGGGGCCCTGGCCGGGTCACTGTTCACCGAGGACAGATCGGCCGCCCTCGCGATCACCGATGCCGAGGACGAGGTGTTCCGCATCACCTACAGCACGATCAATCCGTCGATGACTCCGGCGCAGTGGCAGGCGGAGTGGGTGGCCTGCAGAGATCCCGGTCGGCTGGCGATCACCAGCCGCACGGAGTGCGTGTCCTTCGCCGACAACCTGCAGCGGATGCGGGTCCGGCTGCCCAACGTCCCCGTCGACGCTGCCTTCGGACCGGTGCTCGGCGTCCAGGAGCTGCCCACCACAGCGACGGCGGTCGTCCTTCTCAAGCTCCACGCCAGCGGTGACGTCCTCCCATTCGGTCTCTCCACGAACGCCGCTGCGAACACCGAGGTGTGCCTCAAGAGCGGGGTCAACCCGCTGCCCACCGATCCGTGCGATGGGCCGGCGAGCGGAAACTTCGGCTACATCGAGATCACGAACTTCGGCAACGAGAGCGAGGAATACCAGACCGTCCTCGACTGCACCGGTGACAACGCGATGATGGTGCGCAACATCGTCACCGGCGTCGACCACCCGCTGGGGTACGAGCCGAACCCCCCACCACCGGTGGTCGAGGATCGGGACCGGGACCGCTGCAACGAGGGCCCGCCGAACAATTGGAACGCACGCCCCTACACGGTCATCTCTCAGCCCGGAACGCCCAGCTGGGTATTGGGTGCCGGTCTCGTCGAAGGCATGGCAGACGGGCCGATGTTCCGCCCCGGCCGGCTCACCCAGACGGACAACGGCACCGAGTCGATCCTCGGGTTCGACCTCGACAACAAGCCACTGTGGGAGTTCATCAATGGCGGCTTGACCGCCGCAGCCAACGGCATCCCGCCGATCTGCGAACGGAATACCTTCAACGGTGGAACCAACGACTGGGACGGCGACGGACTCCCCGAGCCGAACCAGTCCCACGAGCACATGATCGCCTGCATCGACGCCTTCAAAGCGATGGTCAGCGCAGGCGGCACCCCGGCACCGCTGTTCACCCTCGACAGTGACGGCGACCCGGACAACGCCGAGTACGACCTGCAGCGCTCGCCACGCTGGGCGGCGGTGCCGCAGATGTGGAGCCTCGACATCAACAACGGGACCGGACCCCACGACATCAAGCTGATGCGCCCGGTGTTCATCCAGACGCTGTTCGCCTGCCAGGGCGGCTCGTGCGGCCAGTTCAACCCCGGTGAGACCCCCGATGTCGCCGGCAACGGGAACAACATCGACGCGATGACGGCGATCTTGCTGCCGGACGAGATCCTCACGACCGACGTCGTCGAGATCCTGCGCAACCCCGACGCCCAGGTCGTGCGCGTACTCGTCGAGTAGGGACCGAACCCAAACGGGCGAGTCGATGGCGTGAGCGTGGCCCATCGCGGGTCAGACACCGGCGACCCAGTTCGACCCACGCTCGCGTCCGCCGGTCCTCCCCGGTAAGCTGCCCGCGCCTAGGGGGTATGGATGGCGGCCAGGAGACGATGGTGGGGAGGCAGGTTGCGCTCGCGCCTCGACCAGCGCGGGGCGACCCTCGTTGAGTTCGCCATCATCCTCCCCTTGCTCGTCCTCCTCGTCTTCGGGATCATCGAGGCCAGCTGGGCGTTCGCCCAGCACAACGACGTCCGCCACGGCGCTCGCGAGGGCGCCCGGCTCGCCGCCGTCGACTTCGGCAACCTCGCCCAGATCGGCCAGGCGGTGTGCGACCGCATGGACGTCGTCTACCCCGCGTCGAACCCGCAGGTGACGCTGACGCCCCAGCCCGGGCCCTCGACGGTTGGCGGCCTCGGCGAGATCACCGTCCAGGGCAGCCTGAGCACGCTGACCGGCCTCCTCGATTGGGCCTTCGGCGGCATCCAGCTCACGTCCACAGTGGAGTTTCGCCTCGAGCAGCCGGTGTCCGGAGCGCCGGCGTGGTGGGGAGGAGGCACGTTCGCATGTCCATGATGCAATACCTGCGCCGCGACGAGCGAGGGGCAACGATCGTCATCGCGTCGTTGTCGATGGTCGTGCTGCTCGGCTTCGCCGCCATCGCCATCGACGTCGCGCACAGCTACAACCAGCGCAACGAGGACCAGGCTGCTTCGGACACCGGTGCGGTGGCTGCGGGTCTCTTCGTGGCGTTCAAGACCCAGTCACAGGCCATGGCGGACGCGACCGCCGAGGTCGTGCGGATCACCTACAACAACATCGCTCCCACCATGACCTTTGCCGAGTGGCAAACGGCCTGGACGGGGTGCACCGACCCGACCCGGCCGGCCGAGTACGTCTTGTCCGGGCCCGGCACCGGCTGTGTCACCTTCGCCTCGGACCTGTCGAAGATCCGGGTGAAGGTGCCCATCGTCGACGTCGAGACCACCTTCGGCGCAGTGCTCGGGCGCAGCGCCATCGAGACCGACGCGTTCGCCGAGGTCGCCGCCCAGTACGGCGAAGGCCTCGGGGCCATCCTGCCCTTCGGCCTCCCCGGGGTCTCGGGCGGCAATACCGAGATCTGCCTCAAGACGGGGCCCCAGCCCCAGCTCCCGCCATGCGATGGGCCGGTGACCGGCAACTTCGGGTATCTCGATTTCACCCGCTTCGGCGGGGCACCGGTGTACGCGTCGCAGAAATGCAGCTTCTCGAACGCGCCGAAGGCGGTGGCGCAGAACATCGCCCACGGCGTCGACCACGGCCTCGGCACGTACGACCCGGCGCTGCCCCCCGACCCCGACAACCCGGAGACGCAGGTGCGGTTCGACCTCGACATCTGCGGAACCAACGACACCGGGGCGCCGAACGCGACCGATACCGCCACCGGGAACATGGCAAAGACCATCGAGGACGGCTTCCTCCAGGGCGAGAACGGCTGGCCGGGACGGCTCACGTTGACGAACAGCGGATTGCCGTTTGTCAATCGACCGAACGTGCACGGCCAGGCGTCGGTCGACGACACCCCGTTGTGGAACTTCCTCAACGACCCGTCCGGGGCTTCACTCTGCGCGACCGAGCTCGCCGCCGACGCTGACGGTGACGGCAACGCCGTGCTCGACACGAAGGCCGAGATGGTCATCTGCCTCGACGCCTGGGACCCCGGCGACGGGGTGATCTTCATCGACGATCTCGCGGCGTCGGCCCGGATGGCGTGGGTGCCGCTCCTCAACCAGTGGACGTTCCCCACGGGGAACAAGACGGTCACCTTCAAGGAGTTCCGACCCGTGTACGTCCAGACGTTCTACGCCAAGTGCACGGGCGGCTCAGGGGGCGGGAGCTGCGAGGACGTCTGGGAAGCCGGAGAAGGAAGCTCGATCACCTCAGGCAAGGACTTCATCGCGGTGAGCTCCCTGCAGTTCGACAAGCGGATGCTGCCCGAGGTCGTCCTCCAGGGCCAGCCGGGCACCGACGGCCAGTTCGAGTACTACCTCATCAGGTAGCTGCACAG
>CAMYMC010000015.1:0-128532 GCA_947259365.1 uncultured Acidimicrobiaceae bacterium
CCGATACTTGTTGATGTAGGTGTTCGTGAGGATGCGATAGAGCCACGCCTTGAGGTTCGTGCCTTCCTGGAACGTGTGATACGCCCGGTACGCCTTGAGGAACGTCTCCTGGACGACGTCCTCGGCGTCCGCCGGGTTCCGGGTCATCCGGAGCGCTGCCGAGTACAGCTGCGGCGCGTACTGGATGGCGTCGCGCTCGAAATTCGCCTGGTCGGCCAAGCCCATCTCCGATCGGCGGCGTCGTCCTACCTTATTGCAACGGCGGCACGAGACATATTCTGCCCGACGTCGGGGCCCGGACCTGATCCCCGACGGGGGCGGGTAACATCCGTCGCCGCACGCCGGGGTAGCTCAGTCGGTAGAGCGACGCACTCGTAATGCGTAGGTCAGGGGTTCGATTCCCCTCTCCGGCTCCACACCCTCCGGCACCGGCGCGCCGTACCCGCCCCGACCGCCGCCGGCACCGCACCCACCGTGGACCACTACACGCGGAGAAGGTTCGATTCCCCTCTCCGGCTCAGGTCCGGGCGACTCGCGACCGGGCGGAGCGAGGCACGCGGCTGACCGGCTCAACCCGAGCCAATGCGAAGACCAGCGCCGGTCAAACGTTGCTCTGCCCCTTCTCGGTAGCCTCACGGCCGACGACCGTGAGCTCCGACAGCAGGACGGGACCCCGATGACCACATGAGACGTCGGAATACCACCACGCAAGACTCGGTGCAGAGCCCCAAACCTGCGCGCCGTGTGGCCTCCGGCACAGCGGGAAGGACCGCACTCGAATCTACGCTCGCACTCGTCGACCAGGCTCTCGTTTCGGGTACGAACTTCCTCACCACGGTCCTGGTCGGGCGGATCGCAGGGCTCGATGAGCTGGGAGCGTATTCCCTCGGCTTCGCCGTCGTCGTGGTGCTCGGCGCGATCCACGAGGCCATCGTGGCGGTGCCGTACACGGTCTACGGCCACAACTTCGGAGATTCAGAACGAGCAGCGTACGCCGGCAGTGCCCTCGTCCACGCCGCACTCCTGATGGTCGTCGCGGCGGCCGTTCTGCTCACGGCGGCCGGCCTCGGCTTCGCACCTGAAGGCACCGGTGCGGTCGCCTGGATCCTCGCCGTGGTACCGCTGACGCTCGTTCGGGAATTCGCACGGCGGTATGCATTCGCCCATCTCGAGTTGTCCGCTGCCGCAACGATGGACCTGGGTATCGCCGTGCTGCAGCTCGGCGCCGTCGCGGCACTCGCCGCCGCAGATGGACTCGACGCCGCGACGGCACTGCTGACGACGGCGGTGGCCGGCTCGGTCGTCGCCGGACGCTGGCTGCACAAACGTCGCGCCCGCTTCAGATTCGTCGGTGATCGGCTTCGCGCCGATCTGAACCGCAACTGGAGATTGGGCAAATGGGTGGGTGCCGCCCGGCTCACATCGGTCGCCCACAGCTACGTCGTCCCGTGGCTCGTGGCCTTCCTCCTCGATCTCACCGCAACGGGAGGGTTCGCAGCGAGCATGAGCGTCATCGCAATGACCAACCCCGTTCTCATCGGCATCGGCACGCTCTTGACGCCGACGCTGGCCCGGGCGTACGCCGAGGGTGGCGTCGCCGACGTTCGCCATCTCGTTGCGCGCTGGACGGCGTGGCTGACGACCGGGAGCGCAGTCGTGGCGTTGCCGCTTGCGATCTTCGGAGGACAAATCTTGAGGCTCGTCTACGGCCCGGACTACGGCGCCTTCCACTCCACGGTCGCCTTCCTCGCGGGTGCGCTGGTGACGGGTGTCGTGGGCATGAGTGCCGACCACGGGTTGCGCGTCATCGACCGGGCGCAGTTCAGTTTCGCAGCGAGCACGGTGGGTCTCGCAGTCACCGCGACCCTCACCCTGATCCTCGTCCGCGACATGGGCGCAGCGGGCGGCGCCATCGGCCTGTTCGCCGGTACCAGCACCTCTGCTGCGATCAAAGCGACCGCGTTCGCCCGGCACGCGAGGAGAGCCGGGCCATGAAGCTCCTGCGCCTCATGCCCCGGTTTCGGAGTGCCTACCTTGCCCTCGACGAGCTCGAGAGGCGAGAGTCCTGGTCGCGCCGTGACATCGCGGGCCTGCAGCTCGAACGCATCAATGACGTCTGGCGCGACGCGGTGCGCCACGTCCCCCATTACCGCCGTATGAGCACCGAACTCGATCTGCCTCCGTCATTCGCGAGCATCGAGGAATACCAGGCAACCGTGCCGCTGCTTCCCAAGGCGGTTGTCCGATCGAAACCGCGCTCGTTCCTGTCAGAAGAGACAGGCCGCGGAAGCTGGCACACCACCAGCGGCTCGACCGGACGCCCGATGTCGTTCTTCTGGACCGCGGCAGCGCATCGTGAGATATTGCGCGCCCGCTACCGGTTCTACGCGAGCTGGGGTGTCGACGTCCTCGATCGCACTGCCTTCTTGTGGGGAAGCGAGGAGCGGCTCGGGTTGGCGGGGAGGATCGAGGACGTCGTCGAGCGGATCCAGGATGCAATGAGGCGAAGGCTCCGTTTGTCGGCGTTCGACCTGGCACCCGACGCCATCGCCGACAACCTCCGGCGGCTTGCCCGCTTCGCACCCAAGATGCTCTATGGATTCAGCCAGGCGGTCTACCTCTACGCGGTCCAGGCGCAGGCACTGGACTTCACCTGCGACACGTTGACCGTCGCCGTTCTGACGGGAGAGGTTGCCCATCCCCGGATGCGGCGGGCCGTCGAGACGGCCTTCGGTGTGCCGGCAACGCTCGAGTACGGAGCCACCGAGTGCAACCTCATCGCCGGAGGGGCCCCCGATGGGAGCTTTCGGGTGCGTGAGGACGTCGTGCTCGTGGAGACCGTACCTCGCCCAGACGCTCGCTACGACATCGTGATCAGTGTGCTCGCGAACCCCGCGTTTCCGCTGCTCCGATACGTGATCGAAGACGTGACCGACGAGCCGGCGCTCGTGCCGGACGCCGGATTCGCGAGCCTCGCCAACGTCGCAGGCCGTGATGATGAACTCATCCTCACCAGCAACGGAACGCCCATCCATGCAACCCGCATCGATGCGATCTTCGAGGAGAAGGAGACGGCGAGGCGAACCCGGCGCTACCGGGCGCATCAACACGCCGACGGTTCGCTCTCGGTTCTCGTCGAGCTCATGCCGGATTCGACCGTCGACCCCGACCGGCTCCAGCACCGCCTCCAGACAACGGTGGGCCAGTATCCGGTCAGTGTCGAGATCGCGGATTCGATCCCACAAACCGCTGCAGGCAAGCACAGGGTCGTCACGTCGGACCTGGCGTCACGTCTTGGTCAGAGCTGAAGGGACGCTCCTCAGCAGCTGTCCGAACTCGGCGAGACCAGGGCCCAGGTCATCCCAGGCCCACATGTCGCTGTGGTCGAACAACGCCCGGAGCGAGTCACGAACGACCCGGACGTTGCCGACGGGATTGATTCGCCAACCATCGCCGACGCCGGGGCGGGTGCGACGGACGCTGCGCCACACCCAGCGCACGTCGTTGAGGAGGTCCCTGGAGCGCACGCCCGTCTCATATCCGCGGCGAAACGATCGTCTCCCGGCCACCAACAACTCGTGGAGATACCAAGGGAAGTCCACCCCGGAAGCAACCGAGAGTGGTAGCGATCCCCAGAAGCGCATGTTCACCTCGAGGAAGACCCACCTGCCCGAGTCGGGATCCACACGGAACTCGAACATCGCCACCCCGGTGTGATCGAGAGCCGCCGTCATCGCTGCGGCGGCGGAGAGAAGTTCGGGACGCAACGGCGCGCTCTCCCGCAGGGTGCTGCCAAACCCCGACGTCTCGTGCAGCCGGCGGTGGGAAAACGCGACGAGGATCTCGCCCCGGTCGGCCAGCACCTCCACCCCGACGCCATGACCCGGCACGTGTTCCTGGACCAGCACACGCCCACCGTCGTGGGTCATCGAGGCCACCAATCGGCGGAGCTGCCCGAGGTCATCGGCAGACTCCACGAATCGTTTGTAATGCTCTCCGCCGACGTCGACCGACCGCACCGGTTTCACGATGACAGGGAACGAGAGGCCGGCGACATCGCCGATCTCCCGTTCCGTATCGAGAAGGGACCCTGCCGGCACCGGCACACCGACGGCCTCAGCCAGGGCTCCGGACTCAGCCTTGTCGAATGCGACCGCCAGAGCCCGTTCGGACAGCCACGGCACCGGCGCGAGCTGCTCGAGTCGAGCCCGGTTGGTCTCCAGCGCGAGCACGGCCGGCTCGGTCGCCGGAACGACGAGGTCGAACTGCGTCCCCGACAGCAGCGCGACCAGCCGGTCAGGTGAGCGGATCGCGTCTTCGAACGTTCCGAGCTCGTGTACCTCGGCCAGGTACCGGGAGCGCAGCGCGAGCTCCTGGGGAGGACACCAGCCCAGGTGAACCTCGACGCGACGACGCCCCAGGGAGCGGATGATGGGCAGGATGATGCGCGACTCCTCACCGAGTACGAGGACTCTGCCCGCGGCTCCCGACGGGGCGCCGCCTTTCACGGCGGCGCCTCCAGGGCCAGGCGGTTGGCCATCGTCTGCCATGCGAACAGGAAGAAGAGCCAAGCCGCCCACGTCTTGGCCAGGTCTTCGATCGTCAGTCGCAACGTCGCCCGCTCCGGAACCAGCGCGTCGATCCCGAGCATCAACGCGCCAGCGACAAGACCGGCTGCGAACCACACGCCGGCCATGCCGGCAAATGTGCCGGGGAAGGCCCATCGCCACAGGATCACCGCTTCGACACCAGCAGCGGCCAGCAGCACGAAATGATCCGGCACGCCGAGACGTTCTGCCAGCTTCTCGTGGAACTGGAATCGGTCGTCAAAGCCGAGGAACGCGAAGAACGCAGCCTGTGACCAGTAGAACCTCGTCACGTTCGCCGTCGCGGCCGAGCGATCGGCCGCGTGGGCCGACACGACGAAGAGCAGGGAGGCGGACCACAGAAGGAACACGCTGAGCGTCGTGTTGACCGCGTAGAACGTCACAGGACCGGCGATATCGGTCACGTAGTTCCGCACGTGGTCCTGCGACGTCCGCAGCTCGATCGAGACCAACGCCACGCTGTACACGACGAGAAGAACGAACACCGGCACACGCAGACGGCTCATAGCCGCCACCAACGCCGCCGACTGACCGACCGTCCGCGGAGGCACCCGCATCCGCCGACAGCGAGCCGATGCGACAGATGACCAGCCGTCTGCAACGGCTCGACGGGTGATGCCGACCCGCCGCGCTCCGTGACTCGCACCGGTGTCACCCGGCGATGATGGCACACCACGCGCCACAACCCGGCGCGCCGTGACTCGACTTTGGCCTCAGCGTCCGAGGGTGACCCGCAATGCTCCGTCGAGTTTCGGGTGGGCGAAGGAGAACCCGGAGCGTTCGAGGACGCCGGGGCGAACCCGGGTCGATGCGTACAGCAGGGCGTCGACGAGCTCCCTGCCGTAGAGCGCATCGAGAGCGAGACGCGGGACGGGCAGGAAGGTCGGCCTCCGCAGCGCCGCACCGAGGGTCCTCGTGAAGAGCGCGTTCGTCACCGCGTCGGGGGACGTGACGTTGACCGGACCCGAGACGAACGACGCGTCGATGAGATGCAGAAACGCCGAGACGACGTCGTCGATGTGGATCCAGCTCATCCACTGCGACCCGTCGCCGATGCGTCCGCCGGCGCCGAGACGAAACGGGAGCGCCATGCGAGGCAGGATCCCGCCGTCACGGGCGAGCACGATCCCGTTGCGGGCGTGGACCACCCGTATGCCCGCCGCGGCCGCCGGCTCGGTCGCCGCTTCCCAGTCGACGACGACATCGACGAGGAACTCGTCTCGCGGCCCAATCGGGCTCGACTCGTCGAGCTCCTCCGCACCCCGGTCGCCGTAGACCCCGATCGCCGATGCCGAGACGAGCACGCCGGGACGCTCGTCGGTCGCCGCGAGCGCTTCTGCCAGCAGCCGGGTGGCGTCGATGCGGCTTGTCCGGATCGCCTTCTTGCGCCCGTCGGTCCAGCGTCTCTCGCCGATCGAGACGCCGTTGAGGTTGATCACGGCGTCGAACCCCGAGACGTCCTCGGGATCGAGGACCCCGGCCGCCGGGTCCCATCGCACCTCCCCCGCCGCCACCGGCTCGCGACGGACGAGGCGGACGACATCGTGGCCCCGCTCGATGAGCCCGAATCGCAGCGCCGTGCCGATGAGCCCGCTCGATCCGCTGATGAGTGCTCTCATTCCGGGTGAACCTCCCGTCGGAGTGCATTCTCGTCGCGTTCGCGCCACCACGGGCCCAGTCGGCCATCCATGACCGACAGCCAGTCGGCCATCATCGCGCCCGTCGGGTCGGCGCAATCCGTGTAGTCGAGCGGGTCGAGCCGGTCCTCGATCCACGCCCTGATCGGAGTCCTCCGGAAACGCTTCTCGACCATACCGAGCGTGCCCTGGGTCCCCTGCATCGCGACGGGGAACAACGGTGCGCCGGTGGCCATCGACAGCCAGGCCGCCCCCCGGGACGGGGGCTCCTCGCCCCACTCGGCGACCCGCCGGCCCTCGGGGTATACGCCGACGACGCCGCCCTCGCCGAGATGGCGCAACGCCGTGCGGACGGCTCGGATCGGCGGGACGTCGCGGTGGGTCGGGATGGCGCCGAAGAAGAGGATGAGGTTGTCGAAGAGGACGGAGCGGTTGAAGAGGAACCCCACGGCGAGAAACCGCACGTTTCGTCGCGCCGTCATCGAGGTGATGACGGGGTCGATGAAAGAGAGATGGTTCGACGCCATCACGCAGGGGCCGCGCGCCGGAAGCTTCTCCCGACCCGTGATCTCGATGTCGAAGATCCGCCGGGCGAGCCACTCGACACCCGGCCTCGCCACCGTGTAGACGGCGCGCACGGCCCAGTCCGGGGCGTCAGCGAGCGTTGCCAAGGTCGCTGAAGAGCGCGGCGAAGGCGAGACGCGGCCGTTGGTTGGCCTGGAGGGCTTCCACCGTCTCGAGGACGCGCTCGGCGTTGGTGATGGCTCGCGCCGGGAGCAGCTTCGTGAACAGGTGCGACGCCACGTCGGGGTTGCGCACCGGGGCGCCGAACTGTGCTGCGGCGACGTCGCGGTAGAACCCGGCGAGGATCTCGAGCCCGGACACGTACAGCGCCGCGCTCGCCCGCCGCAGCTCCCGCTCCCGGCGATCCCGCGCCGTCCTCGGCTCGGCACCCTCGACGGCCGCGGGCGAGGCGCCTTCGGAAAGACGCTCCTTCAGCGCCGCGAGCAGCGGTTCGGCTGCGGCCTCGACCTCGTCGGCGAGCAAGAAGGCCTGGCCGGGGTGCTCGGGGAGCCGGTCCACCACGCCGAGCCACACCTCGCGGAACGCCCTCACCTCCGGTCTCGTCGCGAGCTGGAGGGCGAGCCCGGGCCGGCCCCCTGCGATCCGCGCCACCTCGCCCGCCTGATCCGGCGGCGTCCCCGCATCGATGAGCCCCTCGGTGATCGCCGCATCGTCCACCCTGCCGAAGACGACCGTGCGGCAACGGCTCGCCACGGTCTCGGGCAGGTCGTCCTGGGACTCGGAGACGATGACGAACACCGTCGAGGCGGTCGGCTCCTCGAGCGTCTTCAACAGGGCGTTAGCCGCCTCGTCGTTCATCATCGCTCCCTCCTCGAAGAGGAAGACCTTCCGAGCCGCCTCCATCGGGGCGAGACTCGCCTGGGAAACGGCGTGTCTCGCTTGATCGACGGTGATCGCAGTCCGACCATCGGGCTCGACGAGGACGAGATCGGGGTGGGTACCGGCGACGACGCGCCTGGCGACGGCCGGATCACCCCTCGCGATGAGGGCGGCAGCGAACCGGCGCGCCACCGTCGCCTTCCCGATGCCTCCGGGTCCCACGAAGAGATAGGCCTGGGCAGGGTCGCCCGACTCTCGCTCGAGGAGCGAGAGGACGCCGGCGTGGCCGATCACGTCATCGAACGGCGGCGCTGGATGCTCGCCCATGAATCCTCCACGATCTCCGCGAGCGGTCGCGTTGCATCGACGACGATGAACCGCTCCGGCTCCTCGGCCGCCAGCGTATCGAACGCGGCCGACACGGCGCGCTGGAACTCGACCCCCTCGGCGCCGATGCGGTCGGGGACCTGCTGACGGTCGAGACCGAGGGTCGGATCGAGGCGGAGCAGGACGACGAGGTCCGGCCACAGCCCTTCGAGCCCCGCATCGTTCACGCTCCTGACGAGCTCGACGCCGAGGCCGCGACCGGCCCCCTGGTAGGCCAGGGAGCTGTAGACGCTGCGGTCCGAGATCACCCACGCCCCGCGTCCGAGCGCCGGCCGAACGACGTCTCGCACGAGCTGGGCCCTGGCCGCGGCAAAGAGCAGCGCCTCGGTCCACGGCCGGATGTCCGACAAGGGGTCGAGCAGCACCTCGCGGATCCGTTCACCGGCAGCGGTCCCACCTGGTTCGCGCACGACGGCGACAGGGTCGCCGCCGGCTTCGATTCTCTCGGCGATCCGCGCCGCCACGGTTGACTTGCCGGCACCTTCGACACCCTCGAACGCGACGTAGCGCCCGCTCACTCCGGCCCGGTCTCCTCGTCGTCTCTCCGCCGCGACCGGCGCAGCGCCCGGGTGGTCTCGGCGAGGAGGTCACGGGTCTCCTGGTCGAGCTTGGGACGCCGGAGCAGGTAGCGAAGGCTCCAGACGGTCGTCGACCCGGCGACGAGGATGACGCCGCCACCGGCGAGCAATACCACGCGGGTCGCCTCACGCACCCCCGCCTTGGTGAGCGCTCCCTCGAGCGGCACCGCGACGAGCATCGAGACGAAGATCCCGATCCGCATGAGCGCGAAGAGGGCGGCGAAGACCCGGCCCCGCAGCGAGTCCTCGACCTCCTCGTGGAGGTGGGTCAGGCCCATCACGTAGCCGGAGCCGGCGCCGAGACCGAACACGAAGATCCACGACGAAGCCCCGAACACCGTCGACGTGAGCGACGCCGCGACAAGGCCGCTGCCGGTCACGAGCGTCGCGAACGCGAAGAAGACGTCCCGGCGGGTGAACCGGGTCCCGTAGAGGGAGACGAGGCCGATCCCGAGGCCGGCGCCGAGCCCGAGGGCAGTGACCACGGCGAAGAACCCGGTCGTGCCCGCCGACAGCGTCTCCTCGACGAACTTGGGCCCCACCGCCACGATCACCGCGCCACCGAAGAGCGAGGCGGTGGTGCTGGCGATGACCCTCCGCACGGTTCGCGTCCTCCAGAGGAACTTCCCGCCCTCGACGAGGTCCTCACGAGTCGAGGGCACGTCGCCGTCCTGGTCCCGCAACGCCTGGGCGGTCTTGGTCCGCAGCGCCGGCAGTGACGCGATGAGCAGACCGGAGAGCAGGAACGTGAAGCTGTCGGTGACGAATGCCAGCGCGAACGGCTCGGTCTCCGGCGGGATGAACTCGAGCGGCAGCCTGGGTAGCGACGCGAGAAACCAGTTGAACGCCGCGCCGAGCGGGATCGTGCCGTACGTCGCGCCGAGGATGAGGCTGTTGGCGTTCACGATGTTGCTGTCCCGCACGAGCCGGGGGACGACGGCGGCGCGAGGTGACTGTCCGAGGATGCTGAGGAACTCGGAGGCGATGGTGATCACGACGAGCACGGGGAGGTTGCCCGCGAACACGAGCGTCGGCACGAGCGCGGCGCGGCCGAAGTCGGCGAGCATGATGAGCCGGCGCCTGTCGACCCGGTCGGTGAGTACGCCGACTGCTCCCCCGATGACGAGGCCGGGCAGGATCCGCGAGACGACGACGACGAGCACGCCCTGACCGCCGGCGATGTCGTTGCCGAGCCCGATCGTGGCGAAGATCGTGATCCAGTCGCCGGTGCTCGAGACGACGCTCGCCCACCACAGCCGGGAGAACGGTCCGCTGGTGACGAGCGAGAACGCGGAGCGCGACTCGGCTGCAGAGGTCATGGCTGCAGGCTAGAGGCATCCCGCGTCGTAGCCGGTGACGCCGCCTGTGGGCGTCGCGACGCCGTCCCGGCCGAGGGTCAGCGCTTCTTCTTCGCGGGGCCGCTCTCCCGACGCGCCTGGAGGAGCTCGGCGGCGCGGTCGAGCGTCATCGTCTCGACTCGATCGGAGGACTTCAACGAGGCGTTGACCTCACCGTCGGTGACGTAGGGGCCCCAGCGCCCGTCCCGGATGACGACGGGCTTGCCGGAGTTCGGGTCCTCCCCGAGCTCGCGCAACGGGGGCCGCGCCGACCTGCGGCCTCGCCGCTTCGGCTGGGCGAGCAGCGCGAGGGCGCCGTCGAGGTCGATCGTGAAGAGGTCGTCCTCGGCGTCGAGGCTCCTCGTCTCACTCCCCCACTTGAGATACGGGCCGTAGCGGCCGTTGTTGGCGGTGATCGGCTCGCCGTCCTCCGGATGGGTGCCGATGACGCGGGGCAGGTCGAGCAGCCTCAGCGCCTCCTCGACGGTCACATCCTCGGCCGACATCGACGAGAACAGCGATGCTCGCTTCGGTTTGTCTTTGCTCGACGGCTCGGCCTCCCCGAGCTGGACGTAAGGACCGTACCGGCCGGACCGGACGAGCACTTCGAGCCCCGTCTCCGGGTCCGTGCCGAGGATGCGGTCGCCGTTCGGCGCCTCGAGGAGCTCGCCGGCTCGCTCCAGCGTGAGCTCGTCCGGGGGCAGATCGTCCGGGATCGACGCCGTGTCGTCGCCGCGGCGCAGGTAGGGGCCGTACTGGCCGACGCGGGCGACGATCTCCCTGCCCTGCGGGTCGACCCCGATGGGGATGGAGTTGATGTCCCTCGGGTCGATCTCGTCGAGGTGGTCCGACACGAGCGCCTTGAGGCCAGGGTGTGCGTTCCCGAAATAGAACTCGCTCAGCCAGGGGATCGCCTCCCGGCGCCCGGTGGCGATCTCGTCGAGGTCGTCTTCCATCCGGGCGGTGAACGCGTAGTCGACGAGATCGCCGAAGTGTCGCTCCATGAGCGTGACCGTCGCGAATGCGGTGAAGGTGGGCACGAGTGCCGTGCCCCTCTTGGAGACGTAGCCCCTCTCCTGGATGGTCGAGATGATCGACGCGTACGTCGACGGCCTGCCGATGCCGAGCTCCTCGAGCCGCTTGATGAGCGACGCCTCGGAGTAGCGGGCAGGCGGTTTCGTCTCGTGATCTTTGGCGACGAGCTCGACGACGTCGAGCGCGTCGCCCTGCGCCATCGCCGGGAGAAGGCGCTCCTGATCGTCGAGGGCCGCATCCGGGTCGTCGCTGCCCTCGACGTAGGCACGGAGGAACCCGGGGAAGGTGATCGTCTTGCCGGAGGCGGCGAACGTCGCCACACTCCCGGACCCTGCACGCCCGTCGATCTTGACGGCGATGCTCGATCCCCTGGCGTCCTTCATCTGGGAGGCAACCGTCCGCTTCCAGATGAGGTCGTAGACCCTGGCTTCGTCCGAGGTCGGCCCGAACTCGCTGCGCAGTGCGTCGGGCTCGGCGAAGACGTCACCAGCGGGCCTGATCGCCTCGTGAGCCTCCTGGGCGTTCTTCACCTTCGCCCGGTAGATCCTCGGTTTGTCCGGTAGGTACTCGGCGCCGTATCGCGCCGCCACGAGATCGCGGGCCGCGGCCACCGCCGCTTCGGACAGCGTGATCGAGTCGGTGCGCATGTACGTGATGTAGCCGCCCTCGTAGAGCCGCTGCGCCGCGCTCATCGTCCGCCGCGCCCCGAAGCGCAGCTTCCGCCCCGCCTCCTGCTGCAGGGTGGAGGTGCGGAAGGGGGGGTACGGCTTGCGGGTGTAGGGCTTGTCCTCCAGCGATGTGACGGTGAACGGCGCCCCTTCGAGGTCGGCGACGAGACCGCTTGCATCCTCCTCGCCGAGCACCATGGCGGCGCCGTTGACGAGCTCCCCGCTCGCGTCGAAGTCCCGGCCGGTCGCGACACGCGAGCCGCCGAGCGCCCACAGCGTCGCCTCGAACGTCCCCGGGTCCGCTCCCGGCGCGGCGAGCGTCGCCAGCACGTCCCAGTAGCCGGCGCTGACGAACGCGATCCGCTCCCGCTCCCGCTCGACGATGATGCGCGTCGCGGGGGACTGGACCCGGCCGGCGGACAGGCCTCGCTTGACCTTCTTCCACAACACGGGCGACACCTCGTACCCGTAGAGCCGGTCGAGGATGCGTCGCGCCTCCTGGGCGTCGACGAGCCTGCGGTCGAGCTCGCGCGGCGCGTCGAGAGCGCCGGTGATGGCGCTGCGAGTGATCTCGTGGAACACCATCCGCTGCACCGGGATCTTCGGGTTCAGCACCTCGAGGAGGTGCCACGCGATGGCCTCTCCCTCGCGGTCCTCGTCCGTCGCCAGGTACAGCACCTCGGCGTCGCGCAACAGCTTCCTGATTCGCGTCACTTGCTTTTTCTTGTCGGCCGTGACGACGTAGAGGGGCTTGAAGTCGTTTTCGACGTCGACGCCGAACCGGGTCCGGCGCCACTCGTCGCGAAGGGGCTCCGGAGCGTCCTTGGCGCTGGCGGGGATATCGCGGATGTGACCGATCGACGACTCCACGACGAAGTCGGGACCGAGGAAACCCTCGATCGTCCTGGCCTTCGCCGGGGACTCGACAATGACGAGCTTCGTGCCCATGTGCAGCCGCCGTCACTCCTTGCGGGGGAAACTGGATACGTCCCGGGACGGGAGGAGCGGGACGAACGAGAGGCATATCTATCGAACGACCACGCGCTTTGTCAAGGTCACACATCGGTCCGAACACCCCCGGCAGTTAACGAGAACTCTCGAAACCCCCGGTAGGCGGCGGATTCCCGATGGGATTCACGCCACGGCGCGAAACCCGGCGAGCAGCCGCGCCACGACCAGATCCCAGGTGAACTCGGCCATGACCCGGGCCCTCCCAGCGGCACCGAACTCCCCCCGTCGCTGCGGGTCGCCGGCGAGGCGCTCGACCGCGGCGACGATGCCGGCGACGTCGTCGGCAACGTACCCGGTGACGCCGGGAGCCACGGTTTCAGGAGCGCCTCCCGACGTTCCGGCGATGACCGGAAGCCCGGCTGCGGCGGCTTCGAGGAACACGAGCCCGAGACCCTCCACCTCGAGCCCGCCCCACCTCGACCGGCACGGCATGCAGAACACGTCCATCTTTCCGTACAGGTCCCCGAGCCGTGACCAAGGAACGTCGACCTCGAACCGGACCGGGACCGATGCTGCCTTCGCCCGCGCCCGCAGCCGGGCTTCCGTCCGCCCCCGACCGACGAGCACGAGACGGACGTCATGGCCCCGGGAGCGGAGCTCGGCAACCGCGGCGATCAGGCGGCCCTGGCCCTTGCGAGGAACGAAACGGGAAACGCAGCCGACGACGAGCCCGCCCGATTCGCTCCGTGTCCCCCCGACCGGGCGCGGCGAGAAGGCATCGACGTCGACGCCGCCACCGACGTACGTCACGTGCCGACCGGTGAGAGCAGCCACGGTTCGCTCGGTGAAATGGGAGACCGCAAAGACAACGTCGGCGCGCCGCAGGACCCGGCGGAGCGCGGAACGGGCGCCAGGAATCGCCGCCGGCAGGGTGATCTCGGCGCCGTGACAGAGGACGCCGACGGGGACGTCGAGCCCGAGCCGACCGGTGAGCCACGGCAGCGGAACCGGAGCACCGAAGAGCACGGCCTCGGCGCCGTGGTCCCGTGCCCGATCGCCGACCCAGCGAGCGATCCTTCTCGTCGGCACCATCCACGATCTGCGGTCCCGTTCGACGATCGACTCGCCCCGTGTCGTCTCCGCCGGACCGTCGGCCGGAGCCAGGACCGCGACGTCGCCCGGGTAGGCATCGACGAGGTTCCCCAGGTACTGCTGGATCCCGCCGGGTCGCGGCGGGTAGTCGTTGGTGACGACGAGGAGCCGCATCGCCTCAACCGAGGTGACGGGTCAGGTTCCAGGTCCCGAGCTGGAAGCCACGAGACGAACGGACCACAACCGAGATCCCGGTGTTGGCGAGCAGGCCGAGCCGGAACCTGTCGGCGAACTCCATCCGCAGCAGCCCGGTGACGAAGGCCCGCAGCGCCCCGCCGTGGGAAACGACGGCGACGGCGCCGCCCGAATGGCGCGACGAGATGTCCTCGAGCGCCGCGGTCATCCGCTCCCGAACCCCGCCGAACGTCTCACCTGTACCGCCGCGGACGACGTCCTCGCCGTCGCGGAGCCGATCGAGCGTGGCCGCATCGAGGGCCTCGATCTCATCGGCCGTGAGCGACTCCCACGAGCCGAACCCGATCTCTTTGAGCTCGGCGAGCTCCACCGGGTCGAGATGCTTCGTCGCGGCGACGGAGCGAGCCGTGTCCCTCGCCCTCGCCAGCGGCGATGTGTAGACGGCGCCGACCTCCGGCAGGTGGCGGGCGACGAGGTCCGCCTGGCGCATCCCTTCGTCGGTCAGCTCGCCGTCGCTGTGACCCTGCCAGCGGTCCTCGAGGTTCGCCGCGGTCTGGCCGTGGCGGATCAACACGAGTTGTGTGGTCTCACCGTCGGTCCGCAGCGGCTCGCCGGGGACGTGGGCGAGATCGTTGTACACCGTCACCTGGGGACCCCACCGGGTGAGGGAGATCCGGGTGAGCGCCGCGTTCGTCACCCGCAGCGCTCTCCCCCGCAGGCTCACGCCGAGGACGTGGGACACGAGCGTGAAGATCGCCCCTCCGTGGGTCACCACGCACGCCCGCTCTCCGTCGTCCAACCGGGCGGTGAGCGCGTCGAACGCCTCGAGGATGCGACCCCGGAACTCGGAGAACCGCTCTCCACCGCCCCACGGGATGTCCTCTCCCCGCCGCACGGCGGCGAGGTCCTCGGGGTGGCTTGCCTGGATCTCCTCGGTCGTCGATCCCTCCCAAACGCCGATATGCATCTCCCGCCACCGTGGGTCGATCTCCGCCCGCAGCCCTGTGGCCTCGGCGGTGGCGACGGCCCGGCCGAGGTCAGAGGAGACGGCGACCGAGAACGGCTCCTCGTCGAGGCGCCCGGCGAGCGACTTCACCTGGACGCGGCCAGCGGCTGTGAGGTCGGCGTCGGCCATTCCCTGCCACCGCCCGGCTGCGTTGGCTGTTGTCTCGCCGTGGCGGACGAGCACGATCTCAGCGGGCACCTGTCGTCCTCTCGTGTCGTTGCGGATGCCAGGCTAGGGGGCGTCGCCCGCCCCGGAGCTGCGCGTTGCGGCGGGGGCGGGAGTGGCGCTGCAGATACAATCGCCGTTCCACGTCCCGGAGAGCAGGCCGTGCACAGAGGCCTCGAACTCGGCGAACGCGCTGGGGTGAGCGTGATCGGCATCATCCGTGGCTGTCCGACGTCGTCGATCGTCGCGGTCGCCGGCGCGGCGGTCTCCGCCGGGCTCGAGGCCGTCGAGGTGACGCTCGACTCGCCGTCGGCCGCGACCTCCATCCGGGCCCTCCGCAACGCCTTCGATGGTGTTGCCGTCGGCGCCGGGACCGTGCGCACCGTCGCCGGCGTGAACGCCGCCGCCGATGCCGGCGCCGTCTTCATCGTCTCGCCGTTCGTGGACCGGGACGTGATCACGGCCGCTCTGGAGCGGGGGCTCGCCGTCCTCCCCGGCGCGGCGACGCCCACCGAGGTCTGGGGTGCCGCCGCAGCAGGTGCCACTGCGGTGAAAGTCTTCCCCGCGGCAAGCCTCGGCGGACCCGACTACATCGCCGCGCTCCGCGCTCCCCTCGGCGACATTGCCCTCGTGCCGACCGGCGGGGTGGGCGTCGACGACGCCGCCGACTACCTCGCCGCCGGTGCCGCTGCCGTCGGCGTCGGGTCGGCGCTGTTCCCCGCAAGCTCGTTCGACGGCTCGGCACCGTCCATCACAACCGGCGCCAGGGCGCTCGTGGAGTCGACCCGATGAGCCACGACGTCGTCACCATCGGAGAGGCGATGCTGCGGCTCTGGACGCGCCCGGGGACCCGGCTCGAAACCGCCCCGAGCTTCGAGGTTGCGGTCGCGGGTGCCGAAGCCAACGTCGCGGTGGCCCTCGCCCGCATGGGAGCATCCGTCGCCTTCCTCACCCGCCTTCCCGACTCGCCCCTCGGACGGCGAGTCGCGCACGAGATTGGAGGCCACGGGGTGGACGTCTCCGGCGTCCGCTGGGCCCTCGGGGAGCGGGTGGGCACGTACTACGTCGAGCTGGCGACGGCACCGAGGCCGACGCGCGTCATCTACGACCGTGCCGGGTCGGCGGCGGCGGCCATGGGAGTCGACGACGTGGCGTGGGACGTCGTCGAGGCGGCGAGGATCGTCCACGTCAGCGGGATCACCCCCGCGCTGTCGGACTCGTGCCTGGAAGTCGTCGAGGAGGTGCGACGCCGATCTGCGGCCCTCAGCGTGGACGTGAACTTCCGGACGAAGCTGTGGCCGGAACAGCGGGCCGGCGCCGTACTCGGCGAGCTGTGCCGCGGCGCCGAGATCGTGACCGCCACCCGCGAGGACGCCAGGGACGTGTTCGGGTTGACCGGCGAGCCGGCGGATGTGGTGCGCGACCTCGAAGCGCTCACCGGAGCGCGCCACGTCGTCGTGACGTTGGGAGCAGGGGGGGCGGCGTGGCGCTCCGGCGGCGCCGCTGGGGCTGCCGACGGGCACGACGCGGACGTCGTCGATCGGGTGGGAGCCGGCGACGCGTTCGCCGCGGGGGTCCTCCTCGGCTGGCTGGGTGGGGACGTCGGGGACGGGGTGCGGCGCGGGCTGGCCATGGCGGCGCTCAAGCTCGGGATCCACGGCGACCAGCTCACCGTCGACGCCGCCGAAGTCGACGCGGTGATGCGGGGCAGCGACCGCGAGGTGTCGCGGTGATCCGCAGGTTCGTTGCGGCCTGACGCGGCCGGCCGGCATCGCGCCGACGGACTCGGGCGGAGGCCCGGCTCAGACGAACGCCGACGCGAAGATGAGGCTCACGATCGTCATGACCTTGATGACGATGTTCATCGCCGGCCCCGCGGTGTCCTTGAACGGGTCACCGATCGTGTCGCCGACGACCGCGGCCTTGTGCGCCTCCGAGCCCTTCCCACCGAACGCGCCGCCCTCGATGAACTTCTTCGCGTTGTCCCAGGCCCCTCCGGCGTTCGCCATGAAGATCGCGAGGAGGAAGCCGGAGATGAGCGCACCGGCGAGGAGGCCGCCGAGTGCCCGCACCGAGATGAAGCCGACAACGAGCGGCAACGCCACCGCCAGCGAGCCGGGGACGAGCATCTCCCGCAGCGCGGCGGCCGTGGAGATGTCGACGGCCTTGGCGGAGTCGGGGCGGACGCCTTCCTTGCCCTCGAGCAGCCCCGGGATCTCGCGGAACTGACGCCGCACCTCCTCGATCATCTGGTTCGCCGCTCGCCCGACCGCCTGGATGGTGAGGGCGGCGAACAGGAACGGGAACATCGCGCCGATGAACAGGCCCACCGTCACCGGGATGTCGAGGATGTCGAGGGTCGCCAGCTCTCCGCCCGCCTCGACGACCGCCTCGCGGAACGTGAAGAAGAGAGCGAGCGCGGTCACCGCGGCCGAGCCGATGGCGAACCCCTTCGCGACCGCAGCCGTCGTGTTGCCGAGAGCATCGAGGGCGTCGGTCGCCTCGCGAACCTCGGGGGGGAGGTGCGCCATCTCCGCGATCCCCCCGGCGTTGTCGGCGATGGGGCCGTAGGCGTCGACCGAGACGGTGATCCCCAGCGTCGACAACACCCCGATGGCGGCCACGGCGATGCCGTAGACGCCTCCGCCCTCGAAGGCGAGGTCACCGCCCCAGTACGCCCCGAGCATGCCGAACGCGACCACGACAACCGAGAACGCCGCGGACCGCATGCCCTCGGAGATCCCGGCGAGGGCGACGGTGGCGGGGCCGGTCTGGGCCTGGCGGGCCACCTCCTTGACGGTCTTGTAGTGGTCGCTCGTGAAGATCTCTGAGATCTGCCCGATGAGCCAGCCCACCGCGAGCCCGATCACGACGGCGATGACGAGGCCCCACAGGTTGTCGACGCCGCCGACGCCGCCGAACAGCGCAGGCGTCAGCGCTACGACGCCGACGACGGTCACACCCATCGCCACCCACGTGCCCCGGTGCAGGGCAGCAGCCAGGCTGGCGCCGCCGGGCCGGACGAAGAAGGAGCCGATGATCGAGCCTCCCATGCCGAGGGTGGCGATCATGAGCGGGAACAGGAGCGCCTGGCCGAGGAAGTCGCGTCCGGCGAACGCGAACGACGCGAACACGATCGGGGCGACGAGCGAGCCCACGTACGACTCGAAGAGATCGGCGCCCATCCCGGCGACGTCACCGACGTTGTCGCCGACGTTGTCGGCGATGACGGCAGGGTTGCGCGGGTCGTCCTCGGGGATGCCCGCCTCGACCTTGCCGACGAGGTCGGCGCCGATGTCGGCAGCCTTCGTGTAGATGCCTCCTCCGACACGAGAGAACAGGGCGATGGACGATCCTCCGAGGCCGATGGCGGTGATGATCTGGAACGCGCTCTCGTCCTCGAGGAGCTCGACGAACACGAGGTACCCGAGGGCGAGCCCGAGAAGCCCGAGACCGGCGACGGTGAATCCCATGACGGCTCCACCACGGAACGCGAGCGGCAGCGCCTCGTCGACGCCGCCTCGCCGGGCGGCCTCGGTGGTTCTCGCGTTGGCCGCGGTGGCCATCCGCATGCCGATGAACCCGGCGAGCGCCGAGAGCACGGCGCCGAACACGTAGGCGACGGCGCCCCACGGCCGGCCCCAGTCGAGGAACACGAGGATCAGGGTCGCCAGAACGACGACGAATACAGCGACGGCGGTGTACTCCCGCCGGATGAACGCCATCGCTCCTTCGCGGATCGCGCCCATCAGCTCGCGCATCCGGTCGTTCCCGGCATCTGCGGCGTTGACCTCGCGGGCGAAGAAGCCGGCGAGCAACAAGGCGGCGATCGCGATGACGATGGCGAGATACAGCCAGATCAGAGGATCCACCGGTCTCTCCCCAGGGTCATTGCGTCGTTGTGAGCCGGCGGGAGTCTAGGTCGCCTCCCGAGGCCCGGACCATGCCACCCCCTCCCCGGCCCCCGCCGGACGGGCTCACGCACGCCGAGACCGGCTCGCCCACAGGACGACGGCGAGGCCCAGCAGCACCATCCCGACGACGTAGGCGACCGGGTTCGCCTCCTCCTCGAGCGCCCTCCCCAGCCGGACCACGGTGAGGGAGGACACGTCGAGGTAGGACTCACCGCCGCGCTCGGGGTCGTGGTGGCGCCAGACGCCGACGGCGGAGACGACGGGACCCACCCGCCGGTACCCCCCGGGTCGGTCGAGCTCGAAGGCGACATCGGAAGGGATCCTGATGCCGACGCCGGTGTTGGCGCCGGTGAGCGCCCCACCCGACGCGACCGGGTCGGCGGCGTACGAATCGTCGTTGAGCTGGGCCCACACGGTCCCGCCGGAGCGCACGCCGTAGTCGCCGACGAGCTCGCCGACGAGCTCGATCTCGACCCCCGAGAGCGCGGCGCTGCGCTCGATGAGCTCGGGGACGGGAACCGTCTCCTGCGCCGCCGCCGGAGGCGCCGCGCCCGCCATCACCCAAGCGGCGGCGAGGACGGCGACGAAGGGTGTGAAGATCCCGCGCTTCATCGGCCCCTCACCCACGCCACGAAGAACCCGAAGAGGGCGAACACCGCGACGAACTCGAGGCGGCCCGCCCACATCTGGAGGATGTACGTCACCTCGAGGAGCACCGGCATCGCCGCGTCGGTCACCCCGACCGACAGACCCACCGAGGCGCCGGCGCTCACCGACTCGAACAGAGCGTGATCGAGCGGGATCCCGTAGGCGAGGCCGACCCCGGCCCCGATGAAGAAGAGAGCAACGTAGAGCAGCGAGACCGTCATGACCGTCTGGGACAACTCGGCGGTGAGGTGCTTTCGGCCCGATTGCACGTACCCCGAGCCCACCACGGCCCCCTCCGGGAGAAGCACCCGCTTCACCTGGTTCGTGATCGTCTTGAACGTCAGCCCTATCCGAAGCGCCTTGACGCCTCCCGACGTCGACGACCCCATCCCGCCCAGCGCCATCGCGATCGCCATCCCACCGAACGCGAGCCCGCCCCACGTGGCGAGCTCGCCGGCGGGCACGGTGGCGAAGCCGGTCCCGGTGTGTGCCGAGAGCACCTGGAAGAAGCCCTGTCTGGTGAGGCCGAAGACCGACGTGTAGACCCCGGTGGCGGCGAGGCCGAGGAGGGTGATGGCGAGCGTGAGCCCGAACGTCGTGAGGATCGTTCGGGTCTCGAGGTTGGCGAGCACCTCGCGCCCCCGCCGCCTCCAGAGGGCGTAGTGGACCCCGAACGAGAGCGCGCCGGCCACCATGAGGACGGCGGCGACGCTCTCGAAGACGGCAGAGTGGTAGTAGCCGAGACTCGTGCTCTGGGGCGTGAAGCCCCCGGTGTCGAAGCCTGCGAAGAACACGAGCAGGCCGTGAAAGACGGCGCGGCGGATCCCGAAGCCGAGGACGGCGACGCCGACGAAGGACAGCACCGCGACACCGGCGATGAGGTGGGCGAGGGCGACGGCCCAGATGAACCGCGCCGTCGACGTCACCGAGGGGAAGATCCGCTCGTCGCGTGCCTCCCCGTAGTACAGCGTGAGCCCGCCGCCCGCGGCGAACAGGGACAGCGCGGCGATGATGATCCCCTGGCCGCCGAGGAAGTGCAGCCAGTGCCTCCAGAAGTTCAGGGAGGAGGCGAGGTGATCGAGATCGTGGACGAGGGTGAGGCCCGTCGTCGTCAGCCCCGACATCGCGTCGAAGAACGCGTCGAGAGGGTCGGCGAAGTGACCGGAGAGGGCGAACGGAATCGATCCGATGGCGGGGACGAGAAGCCACACCAGCGCGACGACGACCATGCCGTGGCTCCACTCGAGCCGTCGGGTCGATGGCGCCAGGCGGATGCCAGCGAAACCGAGGACGGCGAAGACCCCCACCATGACGAGGAATGAGCCGAGCGGGTGCCATTCCCCGGCGGCGGCAGCCCACACGACCGGCACGAGCCCGGTGAGAGCGACGACGACGAAGATGCGCCCCAAGAAGAACCCGATGGTGCGGAAGTCCTCGCCGGTGGGCCGGATCAGCACGTCACACCAGGACCAGGATCATCGCGGCGATAACGAGGGCGACGAGGGCGACGATCGCGACGATGACCGCCTCGACGAGAAAGCTCGTGGTTCCGCCGATGACGCCGTGCCAACGGTCGGAACGCCGGCGAGGCCTGTCCTCATCCACCGTCTCACTCACCATCCGCGAAGCGGTCGAACGCCTCTGCGAATGCGGCCTCGTTCTCGACGCTCGTCACCGCCATCACCCGATCTCCGGGCTCGAGGACGGTGTCGGCGTTGGGCACCGCGACGCTGTCGCCCCTCGTCACGGTGACGAGGATCGACGGCACCGGCAGGTCGAGCTCGGCGAGAGGTTTGGCGGGGAAGCCCTCGGGGACGATCCGCTCGACGAGGCTGACCTGGCCGCCGCCGATCAACGCGACGCGCTCGAGGTCATGAACCTCGATCTCGCTGGAGATGACCCGCGCCATGAGGTCGGTCACGCCGACCACGGGCACGCCCAGCGCCTCGAACGTGGGGCGGTTCCTGGGGTCGTTGAGACGGGCGAGGAGGTTGCGAGCCCCCTTCGTCCCCCCGAGCTGGCAAGCGACGAGGTTCACTTCGTCGTGACCGGTGACTCCGAGCACCCAGTCGGCACGGTCGACGTCGGCGGCCTCGAGCAGCCGCACGTCGGTGCCGTCACCGGAGAACACCAGCAGGTCGCGGATGTCGCTCAGCTCCGCCACACGGCGGGTGTCGATCTCGATGAGCGCGACGACGTGACCCGCCTCGAGGAGCTCGCGGGCGAGGTACGAGCCCACCTTGCCCCCGCCGACGAGCACGACCCGCATCAGCCGCCGTCCTCGATGAAGCGGCGGATCTTGTCCCGGGACCCGAGCCGGGTGGCAGCGACGACGAGGTCACCCTCGCGCAGCTCGAACTCGCGACCGGGCACGTACGTGCGCGATCCGCGCCGGACCGCGGCGACGCGCACCGCGTCCTCGACCTCGAAATCGGCTACCAGCACCTGGTTGGCGGAGGCTCCGAGCGTCATCTCGACGATCTCGACGTCGCCGCCGGAGAACGTCACGTGGTAGTGGAACTCGTCGTCGAGGATGTCCTCGTGGATGACGCGGGACACCAGCTTGGCGCCGGCAACGTACCGGATGCCCAGGGCGCGGTACGACTCGGCGCGCGCCGGGTCGTCGAGACGAGCGATCGACTTGGGGACCTCGAAGACGAGGGTGGCGAGCTGGACGGCCATGAGGTTGGCGTTGTCCGAGCTCGTCGCCGCCACGAAGACGTCGGCGAGTTCGACGCCGGCGTCGCGCAGTGCAGCCATGTCGTAGGCGAGCCCGGGGTGCGTCGTTCCGTCGAAGGCGCTGCCGAGCGCGGCGAACGCCTCAGGCGACGAGTCGATGACCGACACGTCGTGGCGCTCTTCCGCGAGCGATAGGGCAAGGTCGCTCCCGACCCGGCCGCAGCCGGCGATGACGATGCGCACGAGGTCCTCTCGTCTCGGGCGGCGAAGCTTATCCCGACGGCGGCTCGCCCCGGTGCCGCGACCGCTCGTCCGGCACCCTCTCGGGCCCACCGTCGGCGGGGCGTTACCTCCGCCACAGCTCCCGGGTGAAGAGGAGGAGGACGGGGAAGATCTCGAGCCGGCCGACGATCATGAGGAACGACAAGACCCATTTGCCTGCCGCAGGCACGGCGAGGTAGTTCGAGGTCGGTCCCACAGAGTCGAGTCCCGGCCCGAAGTTCCCCAGCGACGACGCCACTGCCGAGACCGACGTGAGGGCGCTCACCCCCGTCCCGGTGGCGTCGGCGATGATGCCGAACACGAGCGTGCCGGTCATGAAGATGAACATGTAGAACAAGAAGAACGCCTGGACCGACTCGACGATGGCGTCGCTGACCGTGTCGGAGCCGAAACGGGTGAGGAACATGCCCCTTGGGTGGATGACCCGCCGCAGGTCGGCCCGCGATGCCTGGAAGAGCACACCGAGCCGGTAGGGCTTCACCGAACCGCCGGTCGAGCCGGACATGCCCCCGACGAACATGAGCCCGAGCACGAGCAGCTGCAGCGCCGGAACCCACGACCCGAAGTCAGCGGTCGCATACCCGGTCGTCGTCACCACCGAGACGGTCGTGAACACCGAGTCGCGGATCGTCGTCGAGACCGGGCCACCCCACAGGCCGACGATCATGACGACCGAGGCCGCGAGCATGATCGCCGCGTAGAGCTTGAACTCGGCGTTGCGGAGGTACTCGGCGGGCCGGCGCAGCGCCCGGAAGTGCAGCGCGAACGACGACCCGGCCAGCACCATGAAGAGCACGGCGATCCACTGCGAATACGCGTTGAACGCCCCCAATGATCCGGCGTCGGTGCTGAAGCCCCCGGTCGACATCGTCGTGAAGGCATGGGCGACGGCTTCGAAGAGGGTCATGTCGCCGGCGCCGCCGAGCCACAGCAACGCCACCTGGGCGAGGGTGAGCCCCAGGTACACGTACCAGAGCCGCTTGGCGGTCTCGCGAAACCGCGGGGTGAGGCGGTCCGGCGCCGGTCCGGGCGCCTCGGCCCTCGCCAACTGGACGCCTCCGACGCCGAGGAGCGGGAGGATCGCGATCGAGAGCACGATGATGCCCATCCCCCCCATCCACTGGGTCATGCCCCGCCACATGAGCACCCCGTGGCCGAGGACGGCGGGGTCGGGGACGACGGAGGCCCCCGTTGTCGTGAACCCGGCTGCGGTTTCGAAGAACGCATCGGTGACGTTGGTGATCGCGCCCGTGAAGAGGTACGGCACCATGCCGAACGCGGAGATCGCGAACCACGAGAGGCCGACGGCGGCAAAGCCCTCGCGCGGTCTCAGCTCGCCCGGCCGGTCCCACGCCCTCCACGCGACGAGACCGGCCGCCGTGGTGAGGAGGGCGGCGAGGACGAACCACCCGACGTCGTCCCACTCCCGGTAGATCGCCGCCGTCGCCGCGGGCAGGAGCATGGCGGCGCCGACCGAGGCGACGACGACGCCGACGATGTGGAAGACGTGCCGCCGCTTCATCAGGCGGCGGCTCCCGCGCCTGCACCGGGAGGCCGCGGAGGCAGCATCATCAGCATCATCAGCCGGAGAGCTTCTCGACCTCGGGGATGCCGGCGGGCAACGCGATGACGATGAGCCGGTCGCCGACCTCGATGACCGTCTCGCCGCGCGGCACGAACGCGTCCCGGCCGCGAACGACGCCGCCGATGATCAACGAGCGGGGCAACCGGAGCTCGGCGAGCGTCTTGCCGGCAGCCGGCGAGGAGCGGCCGACCTGGAGCTCGATGGCCTCGGCATCGGAGTCCTGGAACGTCGCCACGGAGTGGATCCGTCCCCGGCGAACGAAGCGGAGAATCTGGCTCGCCGCGGACAGGCGGCTCGACACCCCGCCGTCGATGCCGACGCCGGGCAGCATGGTGACGAGGTCCAGCCTGTGGAACCGGGCAACGGTCGTTTCGGCCCCGAGCGCCTTGCCCACGAGGCACCCGAGGATGTTGACCTCGTCCCAGCCGGTGAGGGCGAGGATGACGTCGGTGTTGCCGGCGCCCTCGGATCGCAGCACCCGGGTGTCGGTGGGGTCGCCGTGAACGCAGATCACGTTGGGGTGGGACTCGGCGAGTTTCCGGATGCGGTCGGCGTCCTGGTCGATGAGGATGGTCTGGATCCCCTCGTCGGCGACCTTCTGCGCGGTGAGGCGGGCAACGCGGGTGGCGCCGAGGATCATCACCTTCTTGGCGGGACGATCCTGCCAGCCGAGGAGCTCCATCGCCTCCGCTGCCTTGTCGGTCTCGGCCATGATCAGGACGTGATCGCCGGGCAACAGCTCGCTCGAGCCTCTGGCGATGAGGGTTTCGCCGTTGCGGATGATCGCCACCACGACCCAGGTCCATCCCGAGACCTGGTCCTTGAGCTCGCCGAGAGTGAGCCCGGTCACGGGGGCATCATCGGCGATGTACCCGCCGATGAGATCGAGCCGTCCGTCGGCGAACTCGATGACCTCCGAGACGCCGCCCTGCTGGATCAACAGCAACAATTCGTTCGCCGTCGCCTCTCCCGGGTCGATGAGGAGGTCGACGCCGAGCGCCTCCGCCTCGCCGAGGAGCTGGTCGTCCTCCACCCTGGCGACGCGCCTCGGTACGCCGAACCGCGCCCCGGCATGGGCGGCGAGGACATTGACGGCGTCGGAGCTCGTGACCGCGATGAGCAGGTCGGCACGCCTGAGCCCGGCTTCGTCCAGTGTCGCCGGGTTCGCCCCGTTGCCGTGGATGACGAGGCAGTCGACCTCGTTCTGTAACTCGGCCGCGCGCGCTTCGTCGGACTCGACGACGACGACGTCCTGGCCTTCGGCGGACAGCCGCTCGGCGAGGTAGGAGCCGACGGCCCCGGCCCCGATGATGACGATCCTCATCGCTCCACCAGCGTGCCTCGCGGGAAGTTGGTAGGAGACGTTAGTCCCCCCCGGGCGCCGTTCCGTATCGTGACTGGCCGAATCCCGGCCGCTGGGTACCATCCCACGCCGTGTCCGACCCGCCGCTCCGCATCCCCGCCGTCATCGTCGCCCTCGCCGTCCTCGCTGCCGCATGCAGCTCCGAGGCCGAGCCGACGACGACCACGACGACGACCGTGACCACGACGACGATCGCGACGACGACGACCGTGACGACGACGACGGCCGCCCCGACGACGACGGAGCCGCCGCGTGCCATCGATGCCTCCGGCGAGGTCGCGGCCGGCTTGCTCGGCGAGGTCGCCACCGTCTACAGCCTCGTCGCCGACGCTCGCAACGATCAGGGTTCGCTCCCGGAGGGATTCGCCGACCACCTCCGTGGCATCGAGGCCGACATCCCCGACGTCGTCGAGGTGACTGCCGTCACCGCGGCGCTGCCCACCGGGGACACCGTGGCCGTCGTCCACGTCGCCGACGACCTCCTGTTCGCCGTCGAGGATGCGGCGGGATGGCGGGTCGTGGGAGGCCGGGTGAGCGATACGGCGCCGTGGCTGGGGGACGAGCCGAGGACGCTGCTCGTGCTGGGCTCGGACGCCCGCGTCGGGCAGAACCAGCTCCGCTACAGGGCCGACTCGATCCACCTCCTCACCGCGGTGCCGGCGGAATCGGTCGGGGCCATCGTCGGGTTCCCGAGGGACTCCTACGTCGAGGGGCCCGAGGGGTCGAACAAGTTCGCCCATCACATGGCGGGGGCCGGGCCCGAGGTGATGCTCGACATCGCGCGCGAGCTGACGGCGCTTCCCATCGAGGGCTACGTCGTCACGGGCTTCAAGGGGTTCGCGGCGCTCATCGACATCCTCGGCAGCCTCGTCATCGACCTGCCCACGAGGATGCGGACCGGCAACAACTGGAAGGACTTCGCCGCCGGCCTGCAGACGCTCAACCCCACCCGGGCCCTCCAGCTCGCCCGCATCCGCAAAGGGCTCCCCGGAGGTGATTTCGCCCGCTCCTTCAACCAGGGGCTCATCATGCAGGCGGCCATGACCCAGGTCCAGGAGATGGGGATCGACATGCTCCCGGTCCTCCTCGTCGGGCTCCTCGAGAACGCGTGGACGGACCTCACCACGGACGATCTCCTCACGTGGGCGGCGATCCCGTACCTCATGGAGCCGACCGAGTTCACCAACGTCGTGCTGCCGGGCACGGTGGCGACGATCAGAGGCGCCTCCGTCGTCCTCCTCGACGACGAGGTCGAAGGGATCTACCGCGACCTCGAAGACGGCGTCCTCGACGAGCCGCCGGCCTGAGTCCGCGCCTCGGGACTTTCCGGCGGCGGGTCTCGTCGGTGCCGAACCCTACGCTGGCCCGATGAGCGTGATCGGCGCGGTCATCGACGAATGGCAGAGCCGTGAGGACTGGGGCAACCGCATCGTGTCGGTCCGCCATGCCCCCCGCCGCCCGCCGCGACACGCCGACCCTCAGCCGGCTCTCCCCCCCGGCCTTGCGGCGCGACTCGAGGCCCTCGGGATCGGTCGGCTCTACACGCACCAGGCCGAGGCCGTCGAGAAGATCACGACCGGCACCCACACCGTCATCGCCACCGGGACCGCGTCGGGCAAGTCGCTCGCCTACCAGGTTCCCATCGCCGCCCTCGGCGAGGCGGGAGCCGCCGCCACCGCGCTCGCCCTCTACCCGACGAAGGCGCTGGCTCGGGACCAACTCGGGGCCTTCCACCGGATCGGTGGCGACCGGCTCACCGCGGCGGTATACGACGGAGACACCCCCCGGGACGAGCGAGCCGGCATCCGCCGCCACGCCGACGTCGTCCTCACGAACCCCGACATGCTCCACATCGGGATCCTCCCCAACCACGAGCGCTGGAGGCACTTTCTCGGCCGGCTCCGCATCGTCGTCGTCGACGAGATCCACTCGTTCAAGGGCATCTTCGGAAGCCACGTCGGGCTCGTGCTCCGGAGGCTGCGCCGGCTCGCTTCCCATCACGGCGCCGAGCCCACGTTCGTGTTCACCTCGGCCACGATCGGCAACCCGACCGAGCTCGCATCGGCGCTCTCGGGGCTCCCGGTGGTCGCCGTCGACGGCGACGGCGCCCCCGAGGGCGACAAGTACTTCGTGCTCTGGAACCCGGAGCTGGAGGATGCGGAACGTGGGACCAGGGCCAGCCCCCTCACCGACGCCACCCGCATCTTCGCCGACCTCGTCGAGCGTGACCTCCACACCATCGTCTTCGCCAGGAGTCGCAAGGCCAGCGAGCTCGTCTACCGCTGGACCCGGGACCGGCTCGACGCCGACCACGCCGCCGCCATCGCCCCATACCGCGCCGGGTACCTGCCTGCGGAGCGGAGACGGATCGAGGCCGACCTCTTCGCCGGGCGTCTCCTCGGCGTCGCCGCGACGAACGCGCTCGAACTCGGCATCGACGTCGGCGGCCTCGACGCAGCCGTCATCACGACGTTTCCCGGAACGATCGCCTCGTTCCGGCAGCAGGCGGGACGATCCGGGCGCAGGAATCGAGCTTCGGTCGCAGTCCTCGTCGCCGGCCAGGACGCACTCGACCAGTACTACATGCACCATCCCGAGGACCTGTTCGCGCGCACCGCCGAGGCCGCCGTCGTCAACCCTGCGAACCCTGCGATCCTCGAGAGCCACGTCGCGTGCGCCGCTCACGAGCTGCCGCTCGTTCCCGAAGACGCCGCAATCCTCGGCGACGACTTCGAGGCGCTGCTGCCGGACATGGTCGGCGACGGCAGGTTGGGGGTCCGTGAAGGAAGGCTCTACTGGGCGGAGGGACGGACGCCGGCGCCGGGGGTCAGCATCCGCACCGCCGGAGGTAGTCCCTATCGGATCATCGCCGGCGGCGAGCTGCTCGGCACCGTGGACGAAGGCCGGGCGTTCACCCAATGCCACCCAGGCGCCGTCTACCTCCACCAGGGCGATGGCTTCGTCGTGGACGACCTCGACCTCGAGACGAGGGAGGTCCGCGTCCACCCGGCGGAGACCGGGTACTACACCCAGCCGAAGGTCGACAAGGACCTGACCGTCGAGGCCACAGCCGCATCCCGGAAGATCGGCGACGCGGCGGTGACCCACGGGACCGTCGAGGTCGTCACCGACGTCATCGCGTACCAGCGGAGATCCATCACCACCGGGGAGGTGCTCGAAACGCGCCCCCTCGACCTGCCGACGAGGCGCTTCACCACCCAGGCCGTGTGGTACGAGATCCCGGACGCCGTCGTCACCGCCGCCGGCGTGACCCCGGCGGCGCTGGCGGGCACGCTGCACGCCGCCGAACACACCGCGATCGCGATGCTGCCGCTGTTCGCCATCTGCGACCGGTGGGACGTCGGCGGGCTCTCGATCACCCGTCACCCTCAGCTGGGCCTGCCAACGTGGTTCGTCTACGACGGCTACCCCGGCGGGGCGGGGATCGCCCCCATCGCCTACGAGCGGGCCGAGCGACATCTCCAAGCGACGCTGGCCGCCCTCGAGGAGTGCCCATGCGCTGCGGGTTGCCCCTCGTGCGTGCAGTCCCCGAAGTGCGGAAACTTCAACGAGCCCCTCGACAAGGATGGCGCCGTCGCCCTGTTGCGCGCCGTCCTCGGCTGAGACGGGAGGTGCCTCGCTATCGTGGCTTGATGGCGTATCTCGTCGTGTCCGAGTGCAGGGTGTCGCTTGCCCGCATGCAGGAGTTCACCGCGCAGGTCCAGCATTGGGAGCAGGACGCCCTCCGCCACCCGAGCGCCCCCCGCCACCATGCCGTCTACCTGTCCGCCGGAGACCCGGCGCGGGTCTTGGTCATCAGCGAGTTCGATTCGAGAGATGCCGCGACCGACTTCGAGGAGGCCGGCCTGCTCGCCGCGTTCCGCGACGCCGTCCTCCGTTGCGTCGCGGCGACGCCGGAGACCGCGGCCGGGTTCGACCTCTTCTATGCGGCGACACCGGACGGCCCTGCCGTCACCTTCGGCGAGACGACCCACCCGAAGCCCTGACGGCCCGGGCCGGCAGCCGGCCCCCTGGCGCTCATGCGTTCCCGTCGAGACATGCCCGCGGCCCCACGTCGAGCCGGGTGGCGACATGTGCCGCATCCGCGTTGAAGAACCGGTACAACCTCATGGTGCGGCATCCGATGTAGCCCACGGACGCCGGCCTGAGCTCGTCGTGGACGGAACGACCCGAGGTGCCACCGGCGGCGCGGGGCCGACGGCCCGGGAGCGCGACGACGCGCCGACGACTGCGGCCGGTGCGAACTCGGCCCGGCCCGACGCCCGCACGGTGTGCGCCCCGAGCATGAGAAGTCGCACCGGGACGACGACGAGGACCTCGACCTCGCGGCGGGCGAGCGAGCGGTCCACGGAGCATCCGCACGAGACGAGCCGGGCGCCGTTGGCGGACGCGAATCGCGATGCCTCCGCAACCGGGCTCCCCCGCGCTCCGAAGGGCCGGAACGTCACGGGTGCGGCGGCGAGGGCAGCCGCATCCGCGGCCGCCACCGCCTGCGCCCTCGCCGCCAGGTACCTGCCGACGTCGACGATCCCGACGGTCAGCACGACGACGACCGCGATGACGCCGACGAGGGGAAGGGTGGCCGCCCCGCGCTCGCACGGCCGGTCGGCCGCACCGCTCACCGTTCGACACGCATCGTCGCCGTCGCAGACAACTCGACGACCCGGCCCCCGAAGACGGGAGCGGCGACCCGGTGCCCAACCCGGACGACGACGACGGCTTTGGCCCCCACCACGTCGGGGCGCCGCACCGAGACCCGGGCATCGCGACCGCGGGGCCCCAGCGCCGCCCGGGCGGCGCCAACCGCCCGGGCAGGGTCGGGCGACGTCGCGGCCTCCCGCGCTCCCTCTCGTGCCGCGTTGACCACCTCGAGCTGGGTGCGGGCGACGAGGGCGACCTCGACGGCGGCGAGCAGGACGAGGATCAGGATCGGCACCACGAGCGCGAACTCGACCACCGCGCTGCCCTCGTCGCGGGTCACGGCATGAATCGCCGCACCCGCTCGACGGCGGCATCGAACAGCGACGCAAGCACGTCGGTGCTCGTAGCCCATGTGATGAGGGCGAGCGCAACGGCGGCGGCGGCGATGATGACGAGTGCGTACTCGGCGGTCGCCTGACCGCCCTGTCGGGACAACAGTTGCTGCATGGGTTGTTCCTTCCTGGGCCCGGCAGCCGGCCGGGGCGGTGGGAAGCTCTCCTCGGAAACGACGCGGGCTCACAAGGCGAATCGGTCGAGAGCGGCGAGCACGGTCGGTCCGATGGTCAACACCAGGAACCCGGGCAGGATGAGGAGTGCGAGCGGAAAGAGCATCTTCACGGGGAGCCGACGGGCATGCTCCTGGGCCCTCGTCCGCTCCTCCGCCCGCAGTTCTTCGACGAGGCGCCGGACCGCGTCGTCCACGGGTGCGCCGGTCCGCAGCGCTCGGGCAGCTGCCCGATACAGCGGCCGTGCCGGGCCCCCGGCACCCTCGAGGGCGACCGAGAGCCCCGGGCCCCGGCCCGCCCGCATTGCCGCCTCGACGTCGGTTCGCAACGGGGGCGTGACGTGCGCCGCGCCGTTCGTCAGCGCCTCGGAAAACGACAGCCCGGCGCTCAAGCCGAGCGAGACGAGCTCGGCGAGCAGCGCAACGTCGGCATCGGCCACGCCCGGTCTGCGCCGCTTCCGGTAGATGAAGCCGCCGACGGCCACACCGAGCAGGAGCACGACCGCCGGCGCGGCAAAGCTGATGACGACCCCCGCGGACACGGCGGGCGCGGCGCGATGGCTGATGCGCGACGCGAGAGCGCCGGCGGCGAGCGCGATGACTGCCGCCGCGGTCGTCATCGCGTGCGCCTGCTCAGGGCGATGACGGCAACGAGGCCCGTGAGCAGCAGCCCGATGCCGACGAGGCCCACGGCGACGCCGGCGGTGCCGTGGGCGAGGAGCGTCGCGCCCCGACCGGAGGCGAGGAGGCCGACCGCGAGCAGGACAGGCGCTCCCCCGACCACCACCGCCGAGAGGCGCGCCTGCGCGGTGAGGGCGCGTCGCTCCCGGGCCAGCTCGGCGGTGAAACCGGCCCGGTCGGCGAGAGCCTCGAAGGTCGCCGCCGCGCGAGCGCCGGTACGAGCGGTCAGGTCGATGGCCGCGGCGGCGACGGGACCGTTGGTCGGAAGCCCTGTGGCGATCTCGGCGGCGAGCGCCTCGACGGGGAGCCCGGCGCGGGCCCTCCGCAGCACCGCTCCCAGGTCGAGTCCCGGCGCGTCGGCGACGGCGTTGACGAGCGCCCAGCGCAGACTGGAGCCGCCGCGCAACTCGGCGGCGACGGCGGCGAGGAAGGCTGCTTCGGCAGCCGGGGCGACGGTGCGGGCTGCGCGACGGCGGGCGGCAGCAACGACTGCCCAGCCGGCGGCGAGGACGACCGTGGCGACGGGGCGCCACGCCGCCGCCGCGGCGAGGGCGACGACCCGCCAATCGAGACCGGCGGCGATGGCGCCGGCGAGAGCGACGGCTACGAGCACCGGTACACCTCCTCGACGGTGTCCCCAACCGTCGCGATGGATCGCACCCGGCGTGCGCCCCGACGCCGTTCCATGTGGACGACGAGGTCGAGCGCCGACCAGAGCTGGCGTCGCACGGTGAGCTCGGCGACCTGCGATGCGCCGGACAGGGCCAGCGTCTCGAGACGCCACAGCGCCTCCTCGGCGTTGTTGGCGTGCACCGTCGACATCGACCCGTCGTGGCCGGTGCTCATCGCCTGGATCATGTCGAGCGCCTCGGGGCCCCTCACCTCTCCGACGATGATGCGGTCGGGCCGCAGCCGGAGCGCATGACGCAGCAGATCTCGCATCGGAACGGCGCCGAGCCCTTCCGCGTTCGCCGGGCGAGCCTCGAGACGGACGACGTGGCCGGCGACCCGCAGCTCGGCGGCATCCTCGACGGTGACCACCCGCTCCCCCGGGTCGATCGCCTTGGACATGACGTTGAGCAGCGTTGTCTTCCCCGAGCCGGTACCGCCGGAGACGACGAGGTTCCTCCTCTCGTCGACGGCGGCGGCCAGGACTCCGGCGCCGGCCGCGTCGACTCCCCCCCGGGCCTCGAACTCGTCGAGATCGGATACCGCCTCGGTGAACCGCCTCACGGCGAGCACGGGGCCGTCGAGCGAGACCGGGGGGATGACGGCGTGCAGACGCGACCCATCGGGGAGCCGCGCGTCGACGGCCGGGGAGGCGTGGTCGAGGCGGAGCCCGAGTGGGGCGATGACCCGCTCGGCCGCAGCCTGCACCGCTTCGGGTCCCCGATAGGCGACGTCCGATCGCTGCAGCTCGCCGCTTCGCTCCACCCATACGGTGCCATCCGCGTTGACGAGCACGTCGCTCACGGCGTGGTCGCGAAGCAGCTTCTCGACGGGACCGAGGCCGACGACGGCATCGACGGCCTCTGCGACGACGTCGGGCCCGGCGAGCGGCGCCTCGTCGGCGAGCATGTCGAACGCCGCCGCTCGCAACGACTCGCGCTCGAGCGGCACGTCCGACTTGAGCAGCCGGGCGACGAGACGCTCGATCACGTCCACGGCCACTCCCACACCTTGCGCATGGCGAGGAGCCACCGATCGGGCCGTGGCCGCACACCGCGAAGCAGGGCAGCCACCGTGGCGGCGCGGGCTCGCGGCAGCACCGGGCCCGGACCCGGCGGCGCCACCCTCCAGCCGGCCGCCTGCCACACCGCGGCGGCCCCGGCGTTCCGGATGACCTCCCCGGCCAGCAGCGGACGGAACGTGGCAACCGGGAGGATGTCGAGCGGCCGCAGCGGCGGCCGCGCCGGCGGAAGCCGGCCGACGACGGTGGGCCAGCCCGAAACGAGGGCGGCGAGCACGTCGGCCGCGTCCGTGGCGCTGATCCCTCCGTTGGGGAGGACGGCGACGCCGCGGTTGTGCGGCTCGAGGTCGCTGCGTCGCGGTCCGTCGCCGACGAGCCGGGCGAGGGTCAGTTCGCCGGGATAGCGCGGCCCATCCGGGTCGAGGTCGACGACGAGTGCCGTACCGCGCACCGCGGCGAGTGCGAGCGGCGCGACCGTGCCCAGGATCCCGTCCTCCGGTGCCCATGTGAGGAGCGCAGTCATCACGTCCCCGTCGTCGACCGGATGGGAAGCACGCGCACCGTACGCAACGGGTGTGACGGGAACAAGGGGTTCGAGACCCCCCCGACGTCGCCGCGGGATAACCTGGGCCCAATGCCTGCAGAGCTGCGCATCTACCACATCGCGGCGGGACGGATGAAGGAGTTCGTCTCACTGTTCCACGACGAGGTCGCCCCCGCACGGCGGGCGAACGGCTTCGAGGTCATCGGCCCGTGGATCCACGAGGGCGAGAGTCAGTTCGTCTGGATCGCCGGGTACGACGGCGAGCTGTCGTGGGACGAAGCGGTCCGGCGGTACTACGACTCCCCGGAGCGCCGCGGCCTGACCCGGGACCCGCTGGACCTCATCGAGTCCGTCGAGACCCGGATGCTCGGAAAGAAGTGAGGCCCGGACGCCACCGCGGAGCCCGTCCGTAGAATCCACGCCATGGCCAGAACCGCCGCGTTCTTCGACCTCGACAAGACGGTGATCGCCAAGTCGTCCACCCTCGCCTTCGGCAAGCCGTTCTACAAGGCCGGGTTCGTCGGGCGCCGCACGCTCATGAAGCTCGGGTTCGCCCAGCTGTTCTACGTGCTCTTCGGCGCAGACGAAGACCAGCTCGAGCGTGTGCGCGATCAGATGCTCCAGCTCACGGCGGGCTGGCATCGGGCCGAGATCGAGCAGCTCGTCGAAGAGACCCTCGAGGAGGTCGCGGAGCCTCTCGTGTACGCGGAAGCGCTCTTCCTCATCGACGAGCACAAGCGGCAGGGCCGCGACGTCTACATCGTGTCGGCGAGCCCGGTCGAGATCGTGCGCCCAATCGGCCGCCACATCGGCGTCACGAACGTCATCGCCACCAGGGTCAAGACGGACTCGGCAGGGTTCTTCCTCCCCGAGCTCGAGCTCTATGCGATGGGCCCGGGCAAAGCGGAGGCGATCCGGGCACTGGCTGCGGAGAAGGACATCGACCTCGAAGGCTCGTATGCGTACTCGGACAGCGCCACCGACCTGCCGATGATGGAGGCGGTGGGCAACCCGGTCGTCGTCAACCCGGACAAGGAGCTCCGCAAGATCGCCGAAGAGCGCGACTGGCCGATCGTCGAGTTCCAGCGGCCGGTGAGCCTCGGCGACCCGCGCCGGGTGCCGCTCATCAGCGGGGCAACCGTCGCCGCCGCTATCGCCGGCGCCGTGGCGATGGCGCTGCTGCGGCGGCGGGCGGCGAGCTGACGGCCGCCGGAGCCCGCGGCAGCGCTGCCGCTGCTCACGCCTCGCCGCCGGGTGCCCGGTCCTCGGGAGGCGGGCGGTCGTCGCCGAGGTCTGCATCGGTACCGGCGGGCTCGCGGTAGCCCATTGCCAAGACGAGAGCGACGACGGCGAGGACGGCGGTGATCGCGGCGAGGGCGAGCCACCCCCACGGCGTCCCGGAACGACCGCCGGCGTCTCCGGGTACGGCCGGGGTCGCGTCGCGCAAGACCGTGGGATCCACTCCGAGCTCGACGAGCGTGTGGACCTCGGAGCGCTCCGTGACGGCGCCGTCGAGGATCTCGAACCCGATCCGCATGTCGGCGCGCCGCGGCAGCGTGAGACGGGCGCCCCACGCCCCGTCGCCGAGGTTCGACATCGGCACCCCGGCGCCGAACGCCGCACGGTCCGGCCCGTAGGGTTGCGCGAGCACGATCTCGGCACCGGTCTCGATCCCCACCACCACGTCGACGTCCACCTCCGACCCGGTCGCCGACACCGCGGTCGCCTCGGCCTCGCCGAACGGAGGCGTGAGCGCCACCGACAACAGGACGACAGCGAGATAGGTCATCGCGGCGACGTTACCGGCGCGGTCGCGGCTGCCGTGCCCCGCCCGGGCCCTCCCCGACGCGGTGGCACGGTCTTGCACGGCGACGTTCGCCCGACTATCACGCACCCACACGACGGAGGACGAATGGCGGCGGCGAGAACGATCTTCGACAAGATCTGGGAAGACCACGTCGTACGTCGCGGCGACGGCGAACCGGATCTCCTCTACATCGATCTCCACCTCGTCCACGAAGTCACCTCGCCGCAGGCGTTCGAGTCGCTCGGGCTCGAAGGGCGCTCCGTTCGCCGGCCCGACCTGACGCTGGCGACCGTTGATCACGGGGTGCCCACCGAGGGCCGGGCGCTCGGGATCCGGGACCCGCTCTCCAAACTGCAGATCGACACGCTCGTCCGCAACTGTGCCGACCACGGCATCACCCTCTACGGGATCGACGACCCGCGCCAGGGCATCGTCCACGTCATCGGGCCCGAGCAGGGCGTGACCCAACCGGGCATGACGATCGTGTGTGGGGACTCGCACACGGCGACCCACGGCGCGTTCGGTGCGCTCGCCTTCGGCATCGGCACCTCCGAGGTCGAGCACGTCCTCGCCACCCAGACGCTGCCTCAGGTCAAGCCGCGGTCGATGGCCATCACGGTGGAAGGCGAGCTGGGGGCCGGCGTCACCGCCAAGGACGTCATCCTGGGCATCATCGCCCGTATCGGCGTCGGCGGCGGCACCGGCCACGTCGTCGAATACCGCGGCGCGACGATCGCCGGCCTCTCCATGGAGGAGCGGATGACGGTGTGCAACATGTCGATCGAAGCCGGGGCGCGAGCCGGCCTCGTCGCTCCGGACGACGCGACGTTCGCCTACCTCGAGGGCAGGCCTCACGCGCCCGCCGGGCAAGAGTGGGACCGGGCACTGGAGTACTGGCGCTCGCTGCCGACCGACCCCGACGCCGGGTACGACACGGCGATCGACATCGACGCCGCCGGCCTCGAGCCCTATGTGTCGTGGGGCACGAACCCGGCTCAGTCACAGCCGGTGACCGGCGCCGTGCCCGATCCGGCGGAGTTCGAGGACCTCTTGGAGAGGGAGGCCGCCGAGCGGGCACTCGCCTATATGGACCTCGAGCCGGGGACACCGATTCGCGACATCAGGGTGGACCGGGTGTTCTTCGGGTCCTGCACGAACGCGAGGATCGAGGACTTGCGGGCGGGCGCCGCCGTCATTCGCGGCCGGGAGGTGCACCCCGACGTCGCGGCGATGGTGGTGCCCGGCTCGGGACTCGTGAAGCTCCAGGCCGAGGAGGAAGGCCTCGACCGGGTCTTCGTCGAGGCCGGGTTCGAGTGGCGCGACGCCGGGTGCTCGATGTGCCTCGGGATGAACCCGGACATCCTCATGCCCGGCGAGCGGTGCGCGTCGACCTCGAACCGCAACTTCGAGGGCCGCCAGGGCCGGCGAGGCCGGACCCATCTCGTGAGCCCGCAGATGGCCGTCGCCGCCGCCATCGCCGGCCACTTCGTCGACGTGAGGGAGTGGGGCCGGTGAGAGCAGTCGGGATCATCGAGGGGAAGATGGCGCCGCTGCCGCGCGCCAACGTCGACACCGACCAGATCATGCCGAAGCAGTACCTCAAACGCGTCGAGCGGACCGGGTTCGGGCCCTTCCTCTTCCACGACTGGGCACACGACGAGGAGGGCGAGCCCGTGCCCGAGTTCGTGTTGAACCGGCCCGAGTACGCGGATGCCGTCGTGCTCGTCAGCGGGCCCAACTTCGGCTCCGGCTCGTCGCGGGAGCATGCCCCGTGGGGATTGGAGGACCGTGGCTTCCGGGCCGTGGTAGCACCGTCGTTCGCCGACATCTTCTTCAACAACTGCATCAACATCGGGTTGCTACCGGTGGTGCTGACCGAGCCGGAGGTGGCCCGGCTGACCGAGATCGCGGCAAACCCCTCCAACCACGTCACGATCGACCTCGAGCGTCAGACCGTGACGGCGGAGGGCTTCGGCGCGCGGTTCGACATCGACGCCTTCGCCAAGCACCGGCTCGGCCACGGCCTCGACGCCATCGCCCTCACCCTGGAGCACCTCGGTGCGATCGAGGACTTCGAGCGTCGGCGCCCAACGTTCGCTCCCCGCCCGGGGTCGTGAACAGCGCGGCGGCCGCCGCGATCGCCGTCGTGGTCCTCATCGCCGCCTGCACCGCCGACGGGCTCGACGCCGCCGGGAACGTCATCGACAGCGCCGGGTGACGGCGCGCCTCAGTGCCGGTGATCGTGCCCCCCACCGTGGTCGTGGTCCGCTGGTGAGCCCGGACCGGGCTCAGGATCGGGGCCCACTCAACATCCGGGCTCGCCGTGGTTTCCGCAGCAACTCGACCCCGTCCTCAGCTTGATGAGGTTGTTCTTGGCGGCGACGCGGACCTTCTCGAAGAACGGGAGATCCGACGAGTTCCAGTTGGAGACACCGCCGCCGATGCTTGGTCGTGGCATCGCCCGACCGTAGCAGCCGTTTGGGTACGCTCCGGCAATGGAACGTCCCACCCGCCGCGACCAGGCCAGGGCCATCCTCCGCCGGCGGGGCCGGGCGCTCGCCTCGGAGATCCTCGGGAGGAGAGCGATCTCGGCTGCGGACTTCGACGAGGCGTTCAATCTGGAGCGCATCGACCTCATCGCCGAGATCCCGACACCGGCGGCGATGATGGCCCTCGGCCGCAGCGTCGTGGGACCGCGTGACGGCCTCTACGTGCTCGACGACGGTGGCACCTACCGCATCTACATCCAGGAGAGGGGCATCACATCGAAGGAGGTGCGCGGAGCCGGCTTCGACGAGGCGCGGGAGGCGGTCATCGACCGGATCATCGAGCTCAGCGGGCTTCCCCTCTCCATCACGTGACCGCCCGCCCTCAGCGCCCCCACCGCTCCGCCATCACCCGGTTGAGCACGTCGGGTCGGTCGGTGACGATGCCGTCGACCCCGAGGTCGAGCAGGCGCGCCATGTCCCCTGCCTCGTTCACCGTCCAGACGTGAAGCTGGGCGCCGGCGGCGTGGACGGCCGCGACGAGCCGGGCGTCGATGCGGGCGGGCGAGTCGAACGGCAGCTGGTACGCCGCGACCGGGCTCCGCAGGGTCCTCCCCACCCGGGAGGCGAGCCACATCGCCCCTGCCGTGAGCGGGCCCGCCGAGGTGGCGACGGCGTCGCCCATGATCCGCCGGTACCGGCTGAGGCGGCGGTCGTGGAAGCTCCCGATGAGCGTCGAGTCCTCCCGCTTCAGCCGCCGGATGACCTCGGCGACGTGCCACTCCATCCCCGGCCCCTTGATGTCGATGTTGAAATGGACGTGGGGAAAGGTGAGGAGCACTTCCTCGAGCGACGAGATCGCGACCCCGGTGCTCCGGAACGGGTGGCCGCCCGCCGGATCGAAGTGATAGGCGGCGTCGAGGCGCGCCAACTCGGCAAAGCGCCATTCGCGCACGAGTCCGGCCCCGTTCGTCACCCGCTCGAGCGTCGCGTCGTGGAACACGACGACGACGTCGTCGTGGGTGATGCGGACATCGGTCTCGATGTACACGCAGCCGAGCTCGACGGCCCCGTGGAATGCCGCGAGCGTGTTCTCCGGCCACAGGATCCTGCTGCCACGATGGGCGAGCCTGATCGGATGCTCGAGGGCGAGGTACGGGTGGGTCACGGGGGGCGCTAGCGCTCGAAGATGTTGGACAGGCCCCCGATGACCGACCCCTCGTCCTGGGACGAGCCCCCGCCCAACGGCGCGATCCGGTCGGCGAGCCTCGAGAACGGCAACGACTGGAGCCACACCCTGCCGGTCCCGTGGAGGGTGGCGAGGAAGAGGCCCTCGCCCCCGAAGACCTGCGACTTCAGCTTCCCCGCTCGTTCGATCGCGTAGTCGATCGTCGGCTCGAACGCCACGATGCAGCCGGTGTCGACGCGGAGCCGCTCGCCCATGAGCCGCTTCTCGATGATCGTCCCTCCGGCGTGGAGAAAGGCGAGCCCGTCGCCGCTGACATCCTGGAGGATGAAGCCCTCGCCGCCGAAGAATCCGGTGCCGAGACGTTTGTTGAAGACGATGCCGATCTTGGTGCCCATGGCGGCGCAGAGGAACGCGTCCTTCTGACAGATGAGCCGCCCGCCGATCTCGGCCAGGTCGACGGGCACGATCTTGCCAGGATAGGGAGCGGCGAACGCCACCTTGCTGCGGCCGCCGCCGCGGTTGGTGAAGTGGGTCATGAAGACCGACTCCCCGGTGATGGCGCGCTTGCCGGCCGCCTTCAACTTCCCGAACAGGCCTTGGTCGGGATCGGAGCCGTCGCCCATCTTCGTCTCGAACTCGATACCGTCGTCGAGGTACATCATCGCCCCCGCCTCGGCGACCACCGTCTCGGCAGGATCGAGCCCGATCTCGACGAACTGCAGATCGTCGCCGAACACCTCGTAGTCGACCTCGTGACTGCGCACTCGGACCTCCTCGGAGCCTGCCGCCGAGACTACGCGGCCGAGGCCAGACGCGAAACGACCGCCGACCGGGGCCGACGGTCGCCTGCGTGGTCGGGTCGGCTCAGACTGCGCCGCCGCCGCTCTCCTCGCCGCCCTCCTCGTCGCCGTCGAAGCGATCCTTGATGTCCTCGGCGACGTCCTTCGTCTTCTCCCAGGCGCCCTCGGCGGCGTCACCCGCCTTCTCGGCGACATCTCCGGCGGTCTCCTTCGCCGTGCCGAACCACTTCTTCAAGGTATCGACAAAACCCATGGCACATCCCTTCTGGTGAACGTCGCGTCATTGTACGCGTGGCGGTCGTCACTCCGTCGCCGCAACGAGCTCCGAAACGGCGCCGGATTCGACGAGCCGGGCCACCGACTCGATGTCGCCCCCGATGGCGCGGTCCGCGTCGAGGGCCGGCACCACCGACCGGACCAGCTCGACGACGGCGGCCGTCCCGGCGGCGGGCCGTAGCGGGGCGCGAGCCTCGATCCCCTGACAGGCACACATCAGCTCGACGGCGACGGCGCGCATCGAGTTGGCGATGACCTCCTCGAGCTTGCGGGCCGCGCCCCAGCCCATCGAGACGTGGTCCTCCTGGAGGCCGGAGGTGGGGATGGACTCCACCGAGGCCGGGTGGGAGAGGACACGGTTCTCGGCGACGAGCGCGGCCGCGGTGTACTGGGCGAGCATGTACCCCGAGTCGAGGCCGGGCCGCCTGGCGAGGAACGCGGGGAGACCCGACGAGCGGTCGGGATCGAGGATCCGATCGGTGCGTCGCTCCGAGATGGAGCCGAGCTCGGTGGCGGCGATCGCCATGAAGTCGAGGGCAAACGCCAGCGGCTGACCGTGGAAGTTGCCCGCAGACACGACGTCGCCGGCGTCGGGGTAGACGATCGGGTTGTCGACGACCGACCCGAGCTCGCGCCCGAAGATGCTCGCGGCGAACTCGAAGACGTCCCGGGCGGCACCGTGCACCTGAGGCGCACAGCGCAGGCTGTAGGCGTCCTGAACGGCGTGGACGAAGTCGTCGGCATGGCTGGCGCCGATCTCGGAGCCGGCGATGAGCCGGGCGATGAGCGCCGCCGAGGCGGCCTGGCCGGGATGAGGTCGGAGTGCCTGGACGCGGGCCTCGAAGGGCCGGGCGGAGCCGAGCAGCGCCTCCACGCTGACCGCGCACGCCGCATCGGCGGCATCGGCGAGCCGGCGCGCGGCAACGAGGGAGAGAACACCGTGGGCGAGCATGCCTTCGGTGCCGTTGAGGAGGCTGAGCCCCTCCTTGGGCTCGAGCTCGAGCGGAGTGACGCCGTGGCGGTCGAGCACCCGGCGCGCCGGCTCCGGCGGCCCGCCCCCCTCCGAGAGCAGGCCCTCGCCGATGAGGGGAAGCGTGAGGTGGGCGAACGGCGCGAGGTCGCCGGAGGCACCGACCGAGCCTTGGGAAGGGACGACGGGGAGGAGGTCCCTCTCGAGCAACTCGAGGAGGCTGGCGACGACGACGGGACGGACGCCGGAGTAGCCCTGGGCGAGGGTGCGAGCGCGCAGCAGCAGCATCGCCCGTACGACCTCGGGACGGAGCGGGTCGCCGACGCCGGCGGCGTGGCTGCGGAGCAGCCCGTACTGGAGCTCGGCCGCGTCGGCGGGAGCGACGTGAGTGCCGGCGAGAGCGCCGAAGCCGGTGGTGATCCCGTAGACGGTCTCGTCGCGCTCGAGGACGTCCCGAACGAGGGCGCGCGCCGGCCCCATCCGATCCTCGAGTCCCGGGCCCACCGACACCGTTGCCGAACCAGCGGCGACGGCGGCGACCTGCTCGATGGTGAGCGAGCCCCCATCGATGATGACGCTGTCGATCATGCTCCCTCCTCGATGCCGAGCGGCGCGATGCGCCTGGTGAACTCGGCGAGATGCCTCCGCTCGAACTCCTCCCAGGTCGTGAAGCTGCGGGAGTCCTCGACCCGGTCGAGGAACAGGAGCCCGTCGAGGTGATCCACCTCGTGCTGATAGGTGCCTGCGGTGAGCCCGCGAACCTCCTTGACGAACGGCGTGCCGTCCCGATCGAGGGCGCTCACCCGCACACCGACGTGGCGCCGCAGGTCGGCGCGCAGGGACGGCACGGAGAGGCATCCCTCGTTGTTGAGATACGTCTCGTCGCCGAGCGGCTCCAGGACGGGATTGACGACGACGGTGAGCGGTGCGTCGGGCTTGTACGGGTAGCGCCTGTTGTCGCGGACTTCGACGACGGCGATCCGCAGCGGCTCGTGGACCTGGGGGGCGGCGATGCCGGCGCCGTCTGCGGCGCGCTTGGTGGCGATCATGTCGTCGATGAGTTGCTGGACCCGAGGGCTGTGCAGCTCGTCCGGCTCGACGTCGCGGGCAGGTCGGCGCAGGACCGGATGACCGACCTGGGCGATGGCGCGCACCGTCATCGCTTCGCCTCGTCGGCCTCGCCGTCCTCGGAGTCCCAGACGTGGGCAACGGTGCCGCGGATCGTGGCGTGGCACAACGGTGCGCCGATCCAGTAGGCGAGCTCGCCGGGCGCGTCCACGTTCCACACGGCGAGATCGGCGCGCATCCCCTCGGCGAGGACCCCGACGACGTCGCCGAGGCCCAGCGCCGCAGCGGCGTTGCGGGTGACGCCGGCAACCGCTTCGGCGGGAGTGAGACCGAAACGGTTCACCGCCAGTGAGCAGGCGAGGGGGAGCGTCGCGAGCGGTGAGGTGCCGGGGTTGAGGTCGGTCGAGACTGCGATCGGCACACCGGCGGTGCGCAGGGCGCCGACCGGGGGCACCGCGTCCTCGGCCAGCAGGTATGAGGCCCCGGGAAGGAGCACGGCGACGGTCCCGGCCTGCGCCATCGCCGCGATCCCTCGCTCGCCGACGTGCTCGAGGTGGTCGACGGAGAGCGCACCTCGCACCGCAGCCGCCGTCGCCCCGCCGAGGTCATCGAGCTGACCGGCATGGGCCTTCACCGCCAGCCCGTGGGCAACCGCGGTGTCGAGGACCCGCTCCGTCTCGGCGAGATCGAACCCGACCGTGTCGCAGAACACGTCGACGGCGTCGGCGAGGCCTTCCGCAGCCGCGGCAGGGATCATCTCCTCACAGACGAGGTCCACGTAGCCGGCACGATCGTCGCGGAACTCGGGCGGCACCGTGTGTGCCCCGAGCAGGGTCGTGACGACCGTCACCGGGACCGAATCCGGGATCCGCCTCGCCAGGCGCAACATCCGGAGCTCGGTGGCGACATCGAGCCCGTACCCGGACTTCACCTCGATCGTCGTCGCCCCGGAGGCGGCGAGCCACCTGGCCCGTGTGGTGGCTGCGGCGAGCAGCTCCTCGTCGGCCGCGCCGCGGGTGGCGGCGACGGTGGCGGCGATTCCTCCGCCGCGACCGGCGATCTCCTCGTACGAGGTGCCGGTGAGGCGCTCCTCGAACTCACCGGCGCGGTTGCCGCCGAAGAGGAGATGGGTGTGGCAGTCGACGAGCCCGGGTGTCACCCACCGCCCGTCGAGCGACGAGACCCGGCCCGCGTCGGGTGCATCCGAAGCCGGGCCTACCCAGCTCACGTGGTCACCGGTGACGGCGATGGCGGCGTCGGTCATCGACCCGTACGGATCGTCCCCGGGCGCCATGGTGGCGACGTGGAGGTCGGTCAGGACGAGATCGGCGCTCACGTCGCCATCCTCGTCGCCGCCGCCACCGTTGCGTCCAGCAATCCGGCGACGTCGTCGATGCCCTGGTGCACCCCGCCAGCCACCACCCGGTCGCCGCCGACGATGACGTCGGTCACGTCGTCGGCGGCGGCCGCGAACACGAGCCCGGCGACGCCGTCCTCCGGCCGCCACCCGGCGAGACGCACCGAATCGGGGGACACGGCGATGAAGTCGGCCCGGAGCTCGGGACGGATCGCCCCTCCGGCCCAACCCAGCGCCGTCGCACCACCCTCGGTCGCCGCGGTGAGGAGGGCCGCCGGGTCGTGGATGCCGCGACGCCCGCTGACGAGCCGCTCGTCGAGCTCGACGCCTCTCGCCTCCTCGAACAGATCGACGACCGAGTGGGCATCGGTGCCCAGCGAGAGCGGGCACCCGGCATGGACGAGCCCGGCGGCCGGGCCGATGCCGTCGCCGAGGTCGCGCTCGGTACTCGGACACATGCACACCCCGGTTCCCGACTCACCGAGGAGGGCAACGTCCTCCCCGGCGACGTGAGTGGCGTGGACCGCGGTCGATGCCGGCCCGAGCGCGCCGGCATCCGCCATCACCCGGGTCGGAGTGCGGCCGTGAACCTCGAGACATGCGGCGTTCTCCTCGGGCTGCTCGGAGAGGTGGAAGTGCAGCGGCGCGCCGTGACGGCGGGCCACCTCGGCGACCGCGGCGATCTCCTCCGGGGTGAGCGCCCGAACGCTGTGGGCGGCAACCCCGACCCGGGCATGATCGCCGGGCGGCGAGGCAGCGAGGGCCTCGACGCGACCGGCCCAGGCGTCGATGTCGGCGTCGGCGAAGCGGCGTTGCACCGGGTGGAGCGACGCGCCGGCGAGCCCGCCGCGAAGGTAGGCGGCGTCGAGCAGGGTGATGCGGATGCCGGCGGTGCGGGCGGCGTCGATGAGCACCCGTCCGGTGAGGTTCGGATCCGTGTACGGGACCCCACCCTCGGAGTGGTGGAGATAATGGAACTCGCCGACACAGGTGATACCGGCGAGGGCCATCTCGGCATAGACGGCGGAGGCGAGCCTGCCCAGGGTGCCCGGGTCGATCGACGCTGCGATGCGATACATCTCGTCCCGCCATGCCCAGAAGTCCCCGCCGGCGACGTGGGTGCGGCCCCGCAACGCCCGATGGAAGGCGTGGGAATGGGCGTTGACGAGGCCGGGGAGGACGACGCCGTCGAGGCGGGTCGCCCCCGCCGCCGGCTCTCCCGGCTCGACCGCGGAGATGACGCCGTCGTCGACGGTGATCGCCACCCCGGAGACGATCGCACCGTCGACCCAGGCCTGCTCGGCGAACCAGACGCTCATCCGGTGATCAGGGGTAGCCGAACACCGCGGTCGGTTGCCACCGCGATGGCGAGCTCGTACCCGGCGTCGGCGTGGCGCATGACACCGGTGCCGGGATCGGAGGTGAGGACACGTTCGAGCTTGTCGGCGGCGAGATCCGTCCCGTCGGCGACACACACCATGCCGGCGTGGATCGAGCGGCCGATCCCGACGCCCCCGCCGTGGTGGAGGCTCACCCACGAAGCGCCGCTGGCGGTGTTGAGGAGGGCGTTGAGGAGCGGCCAGTCGGCGATGGCATCGCTCCCGTCGGCCATGGACTCGGTCTCCCGGTAGGGCGACGCGACCGACCCCGAGTCGAGGTGGTCGCGACCGATGACGATCGGGGCGGACACCTCGCCGCTGCGGACCATCTCGTTGAGGCGGAGCCCGAGCCGGGCCCGCTCCCCGTAGCCGAGCCAGCAGATGCGGGCGGGCAGACCCTGGTACGCCACCCGCTCCGAGGCGAGGCGGATCCAGCGTTCCAGCGCGACATCATCCGGGAAGGTCTCGAGGACGGCGGCGTCGGTGGCGGCGATGTCAGCGGGATCGCCGCTCAGCGCCACCCAGCGGAACGGGCCCTTGCCCTCGCAGAACAGCGGCCGGATGTAGGCGGGGAGGAAGCCCGGGTAGTCGAAGGCGCGCTCGAAGCCACCGAGGCGGGCCTCGGTACGGAGACTGTTGCCGTAGTCGAAGACCTCGGCGCCGCGGTCGAGGAAGCCGACCATCGCCTCGCAATGCACGGCCATGGCGGCGCGGGCCCGCCGCACGTACTCGTCCGGATGGTCGATGCGAAGCCGGGCAGCCGCCTCCGGCGGCAAGTCGTTGGGAACGTAGCTCAGCGGGTCGTGCGCAGACGTCTGGTCGGTCACGATGTCGGCGTCGAAGCCGTGATCGAGGAGCCGGGGCACCGCATCCGCGGCGTTCGCAGCGAGACCGACCGACAGCGCCCGACCGGCGGCCTTCGCCTCGGTGCATCGGGCGACGGCGTCCTCGAGGTCGTCGGCGACGACGTCGAGGTACCGGGTCTCGAGCCGGCGCTCGATGCGGTGCGGATCGACCTCGACGCAGAGCGCGACACCGCCGTTCATCGTGATCGCCAGCGGCTGGGCGCCGCCCATGCCGCCGAGCCCGGCGGTGAGCGTGATCGTCCCCTCCAGCGAGCCCCCGAAGCGTCGCCGGGCGATCTCGGCGAAGCACTCGTAGGTGCCCTGGAGGATGCCCTGGGTCCCGATGTAGATCCACGAGCCCGCCGTCATCTGGCCGTACATCGTCAGCCCTTCGGCCTCGAGGCGGCGGAACTCCTCCCACGTCGCCCACTCCGGCACGAGGTGGGAGTTGGCGATGAGCACCCGGGGTGCCCATTCGTGGGTGCGGAACACGCCGACGGGCTTGCCCGACTGGACCAGGAGCGTCTCGTCGCCCTCGAGGTCGCGCAGCGCGGCGACGATGGCATCGAACGCATCCCAGGACCGGGCGGCCCGGCCGGTTCCACCGTAGACGACGAGGTCCTCCGGCTTCTCCGCAACCTCGGGATCGAGGTTGTTCATCAACATCCGAAGCGCCGCTTCCTGCTGCCAGCCCTTGCACGACAGCGCATCGCCTCGGGCCGCTCGTACCTCCCTGGGACCGCTCACCGGGGCTCCTCCCGTCGACGATGCGAGCCTACCGAGGCCGCCGACCGGGGCGCTGCGGACCCATCCGTTGGTACCGTCGGGGGATGCGGGCGAAGTCATCCGGACACGACAGCTCGGCGAGGAGGCGGCGGTGAACAGCCCCGCGCTTCATCCGGAGCTCGCCGCGCTCGGCATCCTGGTCGGCACCTGGCGGGGTACGGGCCGCGGCGACTATCCGACGATCGAGCCCTTCGAGTACGAGGAGGAGATCGTCATTGGACACGTCGGGAGGCCCTTCCTGTCGTACACACAGAGGACGAAACGAGGGGGCAATCACCCCGATGCCGGGGAGGGCCTCCACGCCGAGACCGGCTACTTCCGCGCCGCCGGCCCAGGCCGTGTCGAGCTCGTCCTCGCCCAGCCGAGCGGCATCGTCGAAGTCCAGGAAGGCACGATCGAAGGGGGCGCGATCCGACTCGGCGGGACCACGGTGGCGGCGACCTCCACCGCGAAGGAGGTGCGCACGGTCGAGCGGCGCATCGACGTCGTCGGGGCGACGATGACGTACGAGCTGTGGATGGGTGCCGTCGGCCACGGCCACCAGGTGCACCTCGTCGCCGAGCTGGTCCGCCGTCCCTAGCTCACGAGGACGAGACGCCGGGACCGAGTCGGGTCGCTTCGCGCTCGCGAAGCCCGACCCGGACCCGCATCCGCTCGATCTGCTGCGCCGCGTACTTCGTGACACCGGGGAGGGGATGGTCCTGTAACCACGCCTCGATGTCGGCGGCGACCTCCGGTTCCGACCGATACGGGACGTAGTCGATGACCCGGCGCACCGTCTGCGGCGGCGGCGTCGCGATCACCTCGTCCCAGCGGTGCTTGACGAGCTCCCAAGTAGCCGGTCCCGTGTCGCGATGGCCGATGAGCCCGGCGAGGACCCACGGGCTGTCCTGACGCCGGACGGTGCCGTCGAGCACCATCTCGAGCGCCCGGGCGGCGGCGTCTGGGTCCGGGACGGACACGGCGGCGCGCAGGAACCTCACCTCGTCCTGCGGGCTTGCGGCGTGGTGGTAGAGCTCGACGAACCGCTCGAACTCGGCGGCTCCGCCCGTCGCGGCCACGACGCCGACGGCGGCAGCGCCCACCTCCCCGTCGACGGCGTCACGGCGAACCAGCCACGCCTCGAACACGTCGGACGCGAGCTTCACCGTCTCCTCGTCCCGGCCGAGGACCCCCCTCGCGCTGATGAGCCGGCCTCGCAGCCGGCGGTCGAGATCCGATTCGCCCGGGCCCGGTTCCCACCTGAGCCGGTCGGCGAGGGGCCCGACGAGATCGCGGACGACGCCCTGGAGCCACGGCCGCGCCGCGGGCGCCACAACCCTGTCGAGCTCGGAGAGCCCGCCCAGGGCCGACTCCCACACCGCCGGCTCGAGCTCGTTGTCGAGGCGGCGACAGAGGGAGATGAAGCTCAATCCGTCGAGGTTGCCGGCGAGCACGTTCGCCCACGCATCGGAGACGAAGGCGTAGCGCTCGTCCGCGACGAGGTCGGCGAGCCGGGAGACGACACCGTCGAAGAGGTCCGCGTCGTACCGCACCCGGTAGAACCCCTGGCCGCGACGGTTGAGCAGAACCCCGGGCCCGGCCTCGAGCCGGGTCACGTCCGCGGAGACGAGCACGCGTGACGGTCCGTCGCCGCTGTCGTAGAGAACGGGGACCTTCCAGCGCCCGGTGCCGTGGCCCCGGTAACGGAACTGTTCCTGCTCGATACGGTACGCGTCGCCATCCCCGGCGACCGTCAACCTGGGGAAGCCGCCGCGGGTGATCCACGCCTGCATGATGTCGCCGACCGGCTCACCCGACACGGCCTCGAGTGCATGCCAGAGGTCGGCCGTCTCCGTGTTCGCGTAGGCGTGGGCGGCGAGGTACGTTGCGATGCCCGAGCGAAACACCTCTTCGCCGAGGTAGACCTCGAGCATCCTCAGCACCGCCTGGCCCTTGGCATAGGTCAACGAGTCGAACATCTCGTTCGCCTCCGAGGGCGACTCGACGTGGAACTCGATCGGCCGTGTCGAGGCGAGCGCGTCGAGGTCCATCGCGTGCGCCCGCTCCCCGGCGAAGGCGAGCCAGCGCTTCCAGTCCGGCCGGTACGCCTCGACGCACTTCGTCTCCATGAACGAGGCGAACGCCTCGTTGAGCCACACTCCGTTCCACCACTTCATCGTGACGAGGTCGCCGAACCACATGTGGGCGATCTCGTGGGCAACGACGTCGGCGATGCGGGCCCGCTCCGCCTGGGTCGACGTCTCCGGGTCGACGAGCAGCGCGGTCTCCCGGTAGGTGATGGCGCCGAGGTTCTCCATCGCCCCGTAAGAGAAGTCGGGGATCGCGATCATGTCGAGCTTGTCGCCCGGGTACGGGATCCCGTAGTACTCGGTGAAGTACTCGAGGGCGAATGCGCCGATGTCGAGAGCGAAACCGGAGAGGTGCGCCTTGCCGGGAACGTGGAGGACGCGCAGCGGCACTCCCGAGACGTCGACGGGATCCGTCGCCTCCAGCTCACCGACGATGAGGGCCACGAGGTATGTCGGCATGATCATCGTGTCGGCGAAACGAACCGCTCTCTTGCCCTCCCCGACCGGCTCCTCGGAGACGATCCGGGCGTTGGATACCGCACTCAGCCCTTCGTCGACGACGAGCGTGATGCCGAACGTGGCTTTGATGTCCGGCTCGTCCCAGCACGGGAAGGCGCGGCGGGCGTCGGTCGACTCCAGCTGGGTCGTCGCGATGACCTTCTCCGCGCCGTCCGCGGCCGTGTACGTCGAGCGGTAGAAGCCGCGCAGGTCGTCGTTGAGGATCCCGGCGAAGCCGATCTCCAGGGTCCAGTCCCCGGCCTCGAGCGGTTCGGAGAAGGCGAAGGTCACCCGTTCCGCAGCATCGTCGCGCGCGATCGTGGCGGCGTCCCGGTGCTCGCCGCCCGGCCCGACGGCGGCGACCGCGCCGATGTCGAGCTCGACGGCGTTGAGCACGACCTCGGCCGTGGGGACGCGGAGGGTGACGTCGATGACCGCCGTGCCGCGGAACGCGGCGGCGTCGAGATCGGGCTCGAACGTCAACCGGTAGTGACGGGGCAGGACCTCGCGCGGCAAGCGGTGCGGGGATGGCTTCGACACGGGCTCTCCAGAACTGGCGATGCGACACCGCAGGGCGGCATGCGGCAAGCGATGCTACCGCCGCCCGGTAGCGTCATCGTCATGTGCAGATCGATCAAGACGTTGCGAGGCCTAGAGTCCCCGGCCACGCCGGACGAGATCCAAGCGGCGGCGCTGCAGTACGTGCGCAAGATCTCCGGCTACCGGAACCCTTCGAGAGCGAACGCCGAGGTGTTCGGTGAGGCCGTCCGTGAGGTCGCCGCGGCGTCACAGCGCCTCCTCGACGGGCTCGTGGTCCGCCCGGCACCTCGCCCGAGGGCCTGATACGTCACGGGCCGCGCCTCGGGTCCAATCCGGGGTGGCCGGCCTCCCATTCGACGAAGGCCTCCGCCATCTGGGAGAACGTCGCCCACCGGCCGGCGGCAACGGCAGGATCGAGGGCGCGGGTGGGGAACTCGTCGAGGATGGCGAAGTCGCCGTCGCCGCGGACCTCAGCCGGGTGAATGGTGAAGTGGAAGACGTTGAGGCCGAGCGGCAGGTCCACGATCGCCCCGTCCGGGTCGTGGCGGGCGAGGCCCGACGCGGGGCGCCAGGGACGGACGCCGAGCACGGCGATGTCACCCGCCTGGACCCTCGGGTCCTTCCAGTTCGTGCAGACGGACAGGCCGGCGCACGACGCCGCCTCGAGGATCCCGTCGTAGAGGTCGCCACCGCTCCAATGCCGGTTCTCCGCCACCACGGACGCCCGGCGGACGAGCTCGATCTCTTCGCTCATGACCGCACACCAGGTCTCGGCACCCGGCCATGTCGGGTTCCATCTCTTCGTGGAAACGGAGCGCGATCTCGTGCCCACGAGCGGCGAGATCGGCAAGGACCGGGTCGCCGCCTTCGATCGCCGCCGTCGTGAACGGGGTCTGCGCCTGGATCGTGAGGACACCACCGTGGCGTTCCACGATGTCCGCGACCGCCTCGAGATCCGACACGTGCCGGGCGAAGAACCGGGCGTCGTCGTAGCGCGCCGCTGTGGGTGGCTCCCGGCGACGGCGTCGGGGACGAGGCCGCTGGGCGCTGCGCCGAAGCGCTCGATGTGAACACCGATGCCGATGAGCAGCAGCCCCGGTCTACCGACGCTCGGGCGGGGAGCCGGTGGCGACGGCCGGCTCGTCGTGACCGTCGGCGGCGACGCCGGCGGCGACGGCGGCGACGTCGCGGTGGACACGACGGGGGCCACCGTCGTCACGGGTGGAGCGGTGACGCTCGGGGAACTCGGCGAGCCTGCCCGCAGGCGACGAGGAGCGCCGTCACACCCAGCCACCCGGCGGCCGGCGCCCCTACCCCCGTTGCTTCGGCGCGGCGGGCTCGGCCATCCGCAGACTCTACGCGCGCCGACCCCGGGCGGGGATCACTCCCGGTTCTCGACCTCGCCCGTCTTGATGGTGCCGATCGCCTCGCCGAGGATCAGCCGCTGCACGGTTGCGACGAGGAGGTCGGCGGGCGCCGGGCCGCTGATCTTGCCGACGATGATTCCGTCGGCGTCGATGAAGAACGTCTCCGGAAGCCCGAGCACGCCGTACTCGAGGCCGGCCCGCGACCCGACGTCCTCGACGTAGAGGAACTCGCCACGCCCGAGCTCGTCGAGGAAGCGGATGCCGCGACCGGGCTGGTCCTGGTGGAGGATGCCGACGAACCGAACATCGAAATCGGTGAAGGCCTCGGCGGCTCGCAGCAACCCGGCGTGCTCGATGCGACAGCCGGTGCACCACGACGCCCAGAAGTTCACGACCGTGATGTCTCCGCGTAGGTCGCCGAGATCCAGGGTCCCCTCCGACTCGAGGAACGGAAGCTCGAGGTCGGGCGCCGGCTGGCCGATGAGCGGCGATGCCACGAGGTCGGGATCCTGCCCGAACCGGGTGGAGAAGACGATGCCGAGCACGACGGCAACGAGAGCGACGGCGGCGAAGACCCACACCCCGTAGCGCGAAGAAGGCCGGTGTCCGACGACGACGTCGCTCATGCGGCCTGTTCCGCTCGGCTGAGAAGCGATTCCGCCTCCCGCCGCAACTCGTCGGGGACGTCGGGATAGGCGAGGAACCGCTCGAGCGGCGCGATCGCCCCGGCGGGATCGTCGAGACCGTCGAGGCGGATGTTGGCGAGGAACCAGTACGCCATGGGGTTCTCGGGCTCGACTGCGAGCGACTGCTCGACGAGGCTCAGGGCGATCTCGACCTCGTCGGAGCCGAGGTAGGTGATCCAACCGACGTTGGCGAGCGCCTCGGCATCTCGCTCCCGATCGAGCACGGCCATGTAGTGGTCGAAGGCCCTGTCGAGCGACCCCGCGAAGAAGTACCGCCTGGCGAGGGCGCGCCGCATCGGGACGTTGTCGGGGAACTGGGCGACCACGGCCTCCATCTCCTCATTCGTCACGTCCTCGAGGCTCACGACCCCGGCGGCGGCCGCCGACTGCACGACGTCACCGGTGATCGGGCCGCCGGGCTCGCGATCGCGGATCGCGAGCCCCACCGAGAGGCCCACGGCGATCATCGCGACCCCCAGGACGGCGGCGCCCGCCACAACCCGCCGGTTGCTGCGCGCCGTCGTGGCGCCGGCGGATTCGCCGCTCGGCGCGTCGGCATCGCCAAGCCGGGCCTCGAGCGCGGCCGCCTCCGCCTCATAGGTGGCGCGCAGCCGGCGCACCGTCGACTCGTCGAGCTCACCGACCCGCAGCTGATCATCGAGATCTGCGAGGTCGCGGGTCACCGCGTCGAGTGCCTCGGAGACGGCGTGCGCCGACGACGGTGCAGTGCCCGGCCCGCCGCGTCGTCTGCCGAGGACGACGGCGACCCCGAGCGCCAACGCGGCGAGCGGCAACACCCACAGCCACAGCCCCCACCCGCGCCCCGGCGGGGAGAGCAACGCAGCCTCCGAATAGCGAGCCACGAAGTAGTCGTAGATGTCGGCATCGCTGAGACCGGCTTCGACCTGATCCCGAATGACCCCGAGGAGGTCCCTCGCCACCGAGGACTGGGCATCGGCGATCGACGCTCCGTTGCAGGCCGGACACTTGATGTTCGACGCGATCTCCCTGACCCGATCGTCCACGGTCTGAGGCCCGTCGCCGGGGACGAGCGCGATGACGATGACGGCGAGGAAGGCCGCCATGACCCCGAACGACAGCATGCGGCGCGCCGTCGGCGTCATGATCCACGCTCCAGGAGGGACGGCGCGGCTTCGACACGCGGGATCCTGGAACGCCGCTTGACGAGGAACGAGAACATCCCGCCGCCGAACACGAGCAGCCCGCCGAGCCACAGCACCCACATCAGCGGGAAGACGAAGACGTCGAGGATGAGGGTCTCCCCCCGGATCCCGGCGAGCGAGAGGTAGACGTCTTCGACGATGCCGGTGCGGACGTCGGGGGTGGCGACGGCTCCCTGGGCGAAGAACGGGTATCGGTTGACCCGGGGGAACATCCTCCCGATCTCCGTGGAGCAGTCCTCCCGCATGAGCACGATCTCGGCACCTTCGACCTGGCGGCTCGGCTCGGCTCTGGTGAAGGCCCCCAGGTAACCGATGCAGTAGTCGTCGACGACGACGGAGTCGCCCACGTCGAGGGTGACTTCCGTCCTCACGGCGAGTGCGCTGCTGGCGGCGATGCCGACGGCGAGCAAGGCGAAGCCGATATGCGCGAGTTGACCACCCCAATAAGCCGGGTCACCCGTGACGGTGGTCCCCAGCGCCGTCGCCGGCCCCTCCCCGGTGGCGATGCGGGCCCGGACCTGAGATCCGAGGTGCCTCACGATGACGGCGATGACGAACGAGGCGAGCACGACGACGACGACGGTCGGCACCGAGCGGACGCCGACGAGCACCGCGACGACGCCGGCGGCGAGGCCGGCGAGGACCGGCACGTCGAGGCGGGCCCACAGCACCGCCCGCCTCGCCACCCGGTACGGAGTGACCGGGCCGATGCCGACGGCGAGCAGCAGGGCGAAGGCAACCGGGAGCGTCACTCGGTCGAAGAAGGGTCGCCCCACCGAGACGTCGCGTCCCTGGAACGCCTCGACGAGGAGCGGCCAGAGCGTGCCGAGGAGCACGGTGAAGCCGAAGAGCGTGAAGAGGAGGTTCTGGAACAAGAACGCGCCCTCACGGCTCGCCAGCGACTCCAGCCGTGGTGACGACGCGACGAGATGGCTCCGCATGGCGAAGAGGCCGAAGGAGCCGACGACGACGATGCCGAGGAAGACGAGGAGGGCAGGCCCGACCGGCGAGAGCGAGAAGGCGTGGACCGACACGATCGTCCCTGACCGCGTGAGGAACGTGCCGAAGATCGTCAGCGCGAACGTCGAGATCACGAGCACCAGGTTCCAGGCTTGGAGCATCCCGCGTCGACGCTGCACAACCGCAGAGTGGATGAAAGCCGTCCCCACGAGCCAGGGGAGGAATGCGGCGTTCTCGACGGGGTCCCAAGCCCAGTAGCCGCCCCACCCGAGGACTTCGTAGGACCACCACGCTCCCATGAGGATCCCGAGACTGAGAAAGCTCCAGGCGAAGATGCCCCAGCGGTGGGTCCGGTCGAGCCACACCTTGCCTCGTTCGCCTCTCGCCATCGCCGAGATCGCGAACGCGAACGGAACAGTGAACCCGACGTAGCCGACGTAGAGCAACGGCGGATGCACCGCCATGAGGATGTGGTTCTGGAGCAGCGGGTTGGGGCCGGGGCCGTCGAGCGGTGCGATCGCAGATCCGAACGGCAGCCAATTCGACGCCGCGCAGCCGATCTCCGCAGCTTCGGTGCAGATCCGGAACGGATTCCCGGCCGTCGCCATGAGACCGAACCAGAAGACGGCGACGGCGCCCATGACGGCCAGGGCGCCGGCTCCGAGGCCGTCGCCCTGGGTGACGCTGCGCGCCACCCACCAGGTGAAACCGGCGAGGACGAGACCCCACAGCACGATGCTGCCCTCGAGCGCCGCCCAGCCGCTGGCGAGGAGGAACAGCGTCGGAGTAGAGCGCGATGTGTGCGTCGCGACGTAGTCGATCGAGAAGTCGTGGGTGAGGATGCCGAGCTCGAGCGCCGTCATCGCGGCGACGGCTCCGACGACGACGGCGAGCACCGAGCCCCGGAGCTCTCGGACGCTTCGCCCCGGATCGCGCGCAACGAGGACGGCACGCACCGTCAGCACCACCGCGCCGCCGAGCGCAACGAGGATCGCGGCGAAACCGGCCACGGCGATCATGGTTGCGATCCCGGGTTCACGTACACGCCGTCCTCGACGTCCTCGACCCGGTACTGCTCGTCATGACGTACGAGCATGGAGTCCGAGTGGAACACCGATCCGTCGTACGTCCCCTCGACGACGACGCCGCGGCCCTCGGCGAACAGCTGCTGGGGAGCACCACGGTGCACCACCGGGACGGATCGACGACCGTCGGTGACCAGGAACCTCACGCCTCCGTCCTCGGTCACGACGGTGCCCGCCGCCACCTGACCGCCGAGGCGGAGTCGGGCGTCGGTTCCGGGGGGGCTCTCGACGAGCTCGGTCGGGGTGTTGAAGAAGACGAGGTTCGAGGAGAGCTGAAAGATCAGGAACACGACGACGGCGAGCACGATCATCGCGGGAACCACGAACCGCCAATACCGGCTCACGTCACCGCAGCTCGTCGAGCCGGCGCCGGGCGGCTCGTGTCCGGGTCAGCAGCGTCCAGGTGTAGAGGGCCAACGCGGCGGCGACGACACCGTACCCCCACAGCACCCAGCCCCAGCCGTTCATCCGTGCTCCTCACCGGCCCGGGCTCCGATCCGCGGCGCTTCGACCGCGTCCCCGGCCAGCGCCCCGGCACCGCGAGCAGCGGCGTCATGGACTCCGGCCTCGAGCACGGCGAGGGCGTACCTCCTCGTGACCAGTGCCGCGGCCACGAGTGTGAAGGCGACGAGGCCAGCAAAGAACGCAACGAGGAGGATCCCGTCCATCTGGATCCCGGTGGGGTTGGCCACCGTCCCGAGTTGGTGAATGTCGCGCCACCACACGACGGAGAAGTGCACGACGGGGATCTGCACCACGGAGACGATGCCGTAGATCGCTGCCCGTCTCGCTCGCGCCTGCGGGTCCTCGATCGCGCGGCGCAGCGCCAGATAGCCGATGTAGACGAAGAGCATGATCGCGGTCAGCGTGAGCCGGGCGCTCCAGGTCCAGTACACGCCCCACGTCGGCTTGGCCCAGATCATGCCGGCCAGGATCGTGAAGCCGGTGAAGACGACGCCCACCTCGGCGGCGGCGACCGCGAGATGATCGAACGCCATCCTCCGGGAGACGAGGTACCCAACGCTGGCGACGAGGGCGAGCGCGAACGCCATGTAGGCCACCGACACCGACGGGACGTGGAGGTAGAAGAGCCTGGCGACGTTGCCCTGGGTGGCCTCGGGCGGGGTGAGGAACGCGAGAGCGAGAGCGCCGGCGACGGCGGCGAGAGCAGCCCGATCGAGCCACGAGGCCCCGCCCATGCGGTGTCCACTCGCGTTCATCGCGTCTCCTGGAGAGGTCTTGCAGTGAGCACCCCGGCGATCGCGAGCGCCAGGTCCGCCGCCACCATGAGCAGCACCCATGGGAGGATACTGTCGCCCGGTCGCAAGCTGTCCATGGCCTGGGTGGCGGCGAGCAGCAGCGGAACGGCGAGCGGGGCAACGAGAAACGGCACGAGCGCGGGGCCGGTGCTGAGGTTCGCCGTGATCGACGCCGCCAGCGTCCCCAACAGCGCGAGCCCGATCGCGGCACCAGGAACGACAAGGATCATCCACGGCCAGCGCGCCAGGTCGATGTTGTAGAGGGCCACGGCGACCGCCCCGACAACGAGTTCGAAACCGAGGAGCAAGATGCTGCTGGCGGCGGCGCGGCCGAAGAAACCGGCGACCGGATCGAGCCCGAGCAGGGAGATGAGATCGCGTTGGGCCGGCGTCTCCGCAGCGGTCTTGCGCACTGCGATGAACACGCCGAAGAGCAGCACGACGGCCCAGTAGAGGCCGGGGCCGATGCGGGTGAGCGTCGGGAGATCGGTCCCGACGGCGAGCGGAACGAGCAACACCGCGATCGCGCCGAACGGGATCGTGATCCACGCCACTTCCCCCACCCTCTGCTCCCGCAGCAGGTCGCGTCTGGCAATCGCCAGCGTCTGGGCAAACCCACCGCCCGCTTCACGGCTCACCGGATCGACCCCCCGACGAGCTCGACGGTGCGCGAGGTGAGGGCCTCCACCCGCCCCCGGTCGTGAGACACGAGCACCGCACCCCCTCCGGCCGCACATGTGGCGGAGACGATGTGCTCCACGATGGCGACGGCGGAGTCGTCGAGCGCGGTGTGTGGCTCGTCGAGGAGGAGCAGCGCAGGACGCCGCATCAGCTCGCGGGCGAATTCCGCCCTCCGCTGCATGCCATAGGAACAGTCGCGGGCTCGGCGCGTCGCGGCTCCGGCGAGCCCGACGGAAGCGAGCGCGGCGTCGACCGAGCCCGCCGGCGACCCGACGACCGTCGCGACGAACTCGAGGTTCTCCCGCAACGTGAGCTCCGGATAGAGCGACGGAACGTGGCCGATGAGCCCGATCCGGGCCCGCACCCGGTAGCGCCCGGGACCGACGAGGTCGGAGCCGAGCACCTTGCCGGTGCCCGCAGCCGGTGGGAGGAGCGTGGCGATGAGACGGAGAAGCGTCGTCTTGCCGGCGCCGTTCGCGCCGAACAAACCCACCGCCTCGTTCGCTTCGACGGCGAAGTCGACGCCACGGACGATGGTCGTGACGCCGATTCGCGCCGAGACGTCGCGCAGCTCCACGACGGGGGTTCCCGGTGCCACCCGGGAAGTGTATGTCGGGCTCCGATGCCTCACGAATCCGCGATCGCCGGGAATGGACCGGGGACACGGCGCGTTGGGTGGGGTGGGTCAGGAGCGCGAAGCAACGCGCACGAGCTTGAAGACTGGAGCCCCATGGCAACCGCAGCCCTCACCAAGGACACGTTCGAAGAGACGATCCTCGGCAACGAGACCGTGCTCATCGACTTCTGGGCCGAGTGGTGCGGCCCGTGTCGCATGTTCGGCCCGATCTACGAGCAGGTGAGCGAGGAATACCCAGGGGTCGTGTTCGCCAAGGTCGACACCGAGGACCAGCCCGAGCTGGCCGCGACCTTCAACATCCGGTCCATTCCGACCCTCATGATCTTCCGAGACCAGATCGGCATCTTCTCCCAGCCCGGGGCCCTTCCCGACCAGGCTCTGCGCAGCGTCGTCGATCAGGTTCTGGCCCTCGACATGGATGAGGTGCGTCGCTCCATCGCCGACGAGCACGGACACGACGACGCCGCGAGCCACGATCACGCCGACGATCACGACCACGACCCGCTGCCGATCTGAGGTCCTCCAACGTTCTTCCCCGAGCGGCACCCGTCCCCGACTCCGGTCCCGGCACACGCCGGGACCGGAGTCGTTTCACGCCACGAGATCGGCGATGAGGAGCTGAGCCGCTGCCACGTCTCGGCTGGCCACGTTGACACGGGTCACGGCGACACCGCCGAGCGGGGAGGGATCGAAGACGACGCTTGCCGGGATGTCCGCTTCGACGAGGCGGGCCCACGCCTCCTCTGCCCGGTCGCGCTCGGCGAACTCTGCGATCGGAACGAGCTTCGCGTCACGCCGGGCCATCAACCCGACGCCCGCCCGCCCGGCTGCGCCCACCGCCGCCCGCGGCGCCGCGATCGCGTCGTGGTGTCGCTCATGACCCGATGGTAGAGGTAACCCCCCTTTCGGTACCCGGGTCTTATCGGGCCGAGGGCAGGATGAGCGTGAAGATGCTGCGGTCGTCGACGTGGTCGTAGGTGAGCTCGCCGTTCATGACCCTGGCGAGCTGACGCGAGATCGTCAGCCCCAGCCCCAGCGCACCGAGCCTGGCATCCGAACCGCCGGCGCGGTGATAGGGGTCGAACACCCGCTCACGATCCTCGGGCGGGATGCCCTCCCCGTCGTCGATGACGCGCACGAACGGGCGGTGGTCGCGCCCGAGCTCGACGAGGATCTCGTCGCCGCCGTAGCGGGCCGCGTTCGTGACGAGGTTGCGCACGATCTGGCGAACCCGGACCGGGTCGGCATGCGCTGCCCCCGCGAACCCGAAGACCGGCACCTCCCGGTCGAGCGCACCGGAGATGGCGACCTCGCCGACGGCCTCGGCCACGAGCTTGTCGAGCTGCACCCGCTCGGCGACGACCGACAGCGAGCCCATCTCAGCCTTCGCGGCGACGAGGAGGTCCTCGACGAGGCTGGAGAGATCGCTGGCCTGGTCGGCGATGATGCCGAGCAGCTGCCGGATCTCGGCCTCCGCGAATCGATCCCAGTGGTTGTAGAGCTCGTCGCTGAGCCCGAGCACGGAGGCCAGGGGGGTGCGAAGCTCGTGGCTGACCGATGCGATGAACTGGTCCTTGTCGGCGATGAGTCGCTCGAGGCTCCTCTGATTCGCCCTGATCTCGGTGAGGTCGAGGAAGGCTGCGACGACGCGGGACAGATCGAGCTCCCCCTTGATGCGCTGCGCACTGACGGTGAGGAAGCATTCGAACGGCTCTCCCTGCCGGTCGTAGCCGATGAACTCCGCCTCGTGGTAGTCCCCCCCATCCCAGAAGCGGACGAACTGCCGCCGGAACGAGTCGAGGGTCCCCTGGCTGAACTCGCTCGACTGGAACCCGGTGAGCAACTCGGCCTCGCTGTCGGCCTTCATCATCCTGACGTATGCCGGGTTCACCCGGGTGGTGCGGATCGACATGATCGCCGAGATGAAGTCATCCCGGTTCGCATCGATGTGCTCCCCGAGCTCGCTGACGCCCTGGGCACGCAGGCGCGCGAACCAGGCCCCGACGTCGCTGAAGTCTTCCTCGCGCAGAGGAACGGGGGCGTTGGCGAACAGCGTCCGGTACAGGTCCTGCTCCTTGTGCAACCGGCGCAGATTCCGCTCCTCCATGCTGCGATCGCGCACGACGAGGGCGATGTGCGCAGCGCCATCGACGAAGAACCGGGAAGCCGAGATCTCGGCGGGGAACACCCCGCCGTGGAACCGCCTCAGCTCGGCGTGGGCGTCGTCGACGTGAGGCCTCCCGGCGACGATGTCGGCGAGCATGGCGCCCACGGCTGCGGTGTCGGAATCGTCGACGCTGTCGAGGAACGGCGATCCGATGGAGACACCTCCGGGCACGGCGAAGAGCAGCTCGGCCGACTGGTTGCACGCGGCGACGTCGAGGGCGGCGTCGAGGATCAGCAGCGATTCACGCGCTGCGTCGAAGAACCCGCGATACATCGCGGATCCCGGCTCCGGTAGATCGACCACCGGGACATCGAGGGGTGTCTCGTACATCGCCATGCCTACAGGACCTCAGACCCTCCTCGTCGTATCGGCACCTCGCAGGCGTCACCTGAGGAATCGGGGCCGCTCGGCCGACGTAAGCTCGGACCTCCCATGGACGGACACAGCCACGACCATGCGCCGCGTCCCGGCGCCGGCGACGATGGTTTCTGGGACGGCGAGTACACGTACTGCCCGTGGTGCGGCGCCGGCCTGGAAGTCCGCGAGGTCGCCGGTTCGGCTCGGATGGCCTGCCCCAGATGCGAGTTCGTCCACTTCCGCAACCCCGGCGTCGGAGCCGCAGTCGTCGTCTTCGACGACGAGGGCCGCCTCTTGTTGGTGAAGCGGGCGCCGGGTGCTACTAGACCGGGCAAGTGGTCGATCCCTGCCGGCTACGTCGATTACGGCGAGGACGTCCGCACCGCCGCCGCCCGTGAGCTCGAGGAGGAGACCGGCCTCTTCGCGGACATCGGCAAGCCCGTCTTCGTCGCGTCGAACTTCCACGACCCGGCGAAGCTCACCGTGGGCATCTGGTTCGCCGGAGCCGTGACCGGAGGTTCCTTGAGAGCCGGAGACGATGCAGCGGAGGCGGCGTACTTCCCGCTCGACGCCCTCCCCGAGCTGGCATTCGAGACGGACCGCACCTACCTACGCAGCCTCGGCGCAGCCGTGGCCGAGGACCGGTGACCTCCCGCAAGGGCCTCAGCCCAGCGCCGCCTTCAAGCCGTCGGCGAACGCCTCGAGCGACATGGCGACGTCCTCAACGGAATGGGCGGCACACAGGAACCAGGGCTCGAGCGCATCGTCGACGGGCATGACGCCTCTGCGGATCATCTCCGCAGCCACGCGCCCGTAGAGCGCGGAGTCGTGGCGGGCCGTATCGCGCAGATCGCGAGGCGGCTCCTCGCCGAAGAACACCGAGAACATCGTGGGATGCCCGATGACGTGTGCCGGCACCGAGAACTCGTCGCAAATGCGGGCCAGCCCCTCCATGAGCGCTCCCCCGATCTCGTCCATGTGCCGGTGGGGCTCGCCCGAGGCGAGCGCGTCGAGCGTCGCATTGGCGGCGGCGGCGGCGACCCCGTTCCCCGAATAGGTGCCCGCCTGCATGACGCCGCCTTCTGCCCACGCGGCCATGACGTCGGCCTTCCCCCCGATGGCGGCCACCGGGAACCCGTTGCCCATGGACTTGGCGAACGTGCCGATGTCCGCGCTCACCCCGAACACCTCCTCGGCGCCGCCGAACGCGATCCGGAAGCCGGTCTTGACCTCGTCGAAGATGAGCAGGACACCGTGCTCGTCGCACAACCTCCGCACGTCCTCGAGGTACCCGGGCAGGGGCATGATCCCGAAGCAGTTCCCCATCATCGGCTCGGCGATGAGCGCGGCGATGGCGTGGCCCTCGCTGCGGAACAGCCGCTCGAGCGCGTCGGCGTCGTTGAACGGGATGGTCCTCACGAGTCCGCGGATCGCCCCGGGAATCCCGGACGACTGCTGCCACGGGACCGGGGAGCGTCGGGCGCCGAGATGATCCACCGGGGCGCTCGCCGTCGAGAACAGCACGTAGTCGTGGGCACCGTGATAGCAGCCCTCGTACTTCACGATGAGCTCCCGCCCGGTGTACGCCCTCGCCAGCCGGATGGCGTGCATCGTCGCCTCGGTGCCGGTGTTCGTGAACCGCAACGCGTCCACGTAGCCGACGGCGTCACGGACCTTCTCAGCGGCCTCGACCTCCCGAGCCTGGGTCATCGCGAACGTCGTACCGGCCTTCGCTGCCTCGGCGACGGCAGAAGCGACGGCCGCATCGCCGTGGCCGAGGATCACCGGCCCGAAGCCCATCTGATAGTCGACGTAACGGTTGCCGTCCATGTCGTAGACGTAGGCCCCCTCACCACGGTCGATGACGAGGGTGTCGTCGTCACCCCAGTAGCGGAAGCCGCTGGACACCCCGGCAACGAGCGAGGTTCTCGCCCGGGCAAACCAGTCCGCCGTCTCCTGACCTTGCAGTCCCATCGCACTCACTCCTTGAAGGTGTACCACCACGGCTTCGCCTGGAGGTCCAGGTTCCAATGGACGTGTTTCACGTCCGTGAAGGCATCGAGTCCCTCGACGCCGAGCTCCCGTGCATTGCCGGAAGCCCGCATTCCCCCGAAGGGCCCGGCCTGGTTGTCGACGACGGGGTCGTTGACCCACACCGTACCGACCCGGAGCTCCTCGTAGCCGCGTTGGACCAGCCGGGGATCCGTGGTGTACAAGCTCGCGCCGAGACCATAGGGCGTGTCCGCAGCCAGAGCGAAAGCCTCGTCCTCGGTGTCGAATGCCATGATCGGCAGCACAGGTCCGAACGTCTCCTCCGTCATGAGGGCCATCGAGTGGTCGACGCCGACGGCGACGGTCGGCTCGAGGTAGTAGCCGGGGACCGCGGGTGTCCCGCCTCCCGCCACGATGCTGGCCCCGGCCGACATCGCCGCGTCGAGCTGGTCGAGAACGCGCCGTCTCCCCGCCTCGGTCCGCATCGGTCCGACGTCGGTCGTCTCCTCCATCGGATCGCCCACGCGCAGCGACCGGGCGATGAGGGCACAGCGCTCGACAAAAGCGTCGTAGAGGAACCGATGCACGTAGGCACGCTCGGTCGACGTGCAGACCTGGCCGGCGTTCAAGAACGCGGCCCACGCCACCCCCTGCGCCGCGGCCTCGACGTCGGCGTCGGCGAAGACGAGGGCGGGGTCCTTCCCACCGAGCTCGAGGTGGGCCGGCTTCGATGCCTCGGCACACGCCGCCCCGATCGCCTTGCCGGCTCGCGTCGAGCCGGTGAATGCCACGAGATCCACTCCCGGGTGGGCGACGAGGTGCCCGCCGGTGTCGGCGCCGCCGGCGACGACGCCGACCACGCCGGGTGGGGTATGGGCGGCGAGGATCTCGCCGAGGCGCAGCGTCGTCTCCGTCGTCTCCGCCGCCCCCTTGACGACGAGCGTGTTCCCGGTGGCGAGGGCCGGCGCCGCCTTGAACGCGAGGAGCAGCAGCGGGTAGTTCCAGGGCACGAGGCAGCCGACGACGCCGTAGGGAACGCGCAGCACCAGGGAGAGTTGGTTCGGCTCGTTGGACGGCACGACCCGCCCTCCCCGGAGCCTCGCGAGCTCTGCGTATTGACGGAACACGGACGCGGCGAAGTCGACGTAGAGGCCGTTGCGGGCGATGGGCCGGCCCGTCTCGACGGTGAGCAGCGCGGCGAGCTCGTCTCGGTGCGAGTCGAGGTCGGCAGCGATCCGGCGCAGGGCCTCGCTGCGCTCGCCTTGGGCAGTGGCCCTCCACCCCGCGCCCGCCGCAGTTGCAGCCGTCACCGCCCGGTCCACTTGCTCCTCGTCGGCCGTCCGGAACTCGGCGACCACGAGGGCCGTCGCCGGGTTCTCGATCTCGATCATCGGGCCGCGCCCCGGTTCCCACACCCCGGCGACGAGCACAGCGCGGCCGGTGGCCTCCCTCATCGGCACCCTCCGGGCCGATCGGGAGCGGGAGGCCGTCGGCGGACCGTCCGCCGGCTGAGACCTCGCAACTGAGGGCCGCAGCCGGATCCGACGAGGATCGGGCCCACGGCGCTCCCGGGCCCGGCCGGCGGCAACAGCCGGGCGATGCCCGCGACGGCCTCGCTCGGCCACGCCGAGCCGGCGTGTGCTGGCTCGCGCCGCACCACACGGTGAGGGAGATCGGAGGTTGGCGGACTCGACGTCATCAGGATGCAGTCTGGTCGGACGCCCGGGCCGTTGCAGAAGCGAGGCTACCGCCGGGCCGGAGTCCCGCGAGCTGTCGCCCTGGAGAGCGGCGGGGTAACGTTTCGAGTCGCCAACACCCGCTCCACGAAGGGAGATGTGCATGGCCGAAGACCTCGCTCTCTACCTCGCTGGCGAATGGACCGAGGGCACCGGCGGCTCGCACCACGAGCTCCTCAGCCCGGCAACCGGCGATCACATCGCCAACGTGCCCCTCGCCTCGAGACACGACATCGATGGGGCCGTCGCCGTCGCCCGCGCCGCCCAGGACGAGTTCCGGTTCTGGTCGGCCTTCGAGCGAGCAGACCTGTGCCACCGGATCGCCTCCGCCGTCGAGGACCTCGTGCCCGAAGTCGCCCGCATCCAGACCCTCGAGCAGGGCAAGCCGTATCACGCAGAGTCCCTCGACGACATCGAGGAGGCCAACCAGTACTTCATCAACGCCGCCGAGGACGTCAAGCGACTCTCCGGGGAGAACATCCCCACCACCGACCGGAACAAGCGGATGTTCACCTTCCGCCGCCCCGTCGGGGTGTGGGCGGCGATCACGCCGTGGAACTTCCCCGTGACGATACCCCTCGAGTACGTCGGCCCCGGCCTCGCCGCGGGCAACGCCGTCATCGTCAAGCCGCCCGTGTTCACGTCGTGGGCGCTCCTCGAGCTCGCCAAGGCGTTCGACGAAGCGGGCGTCCCCAAGGGTCTCATCTCGATCATCCCCGGAGGGCCCGAGATCGGAGAGGCCCTCGTGACGCATCCCGGCATCGACGCGATCGGTTTCACGGGATCATCCGCCACCGGGGCCCGGATCATCTCCCAGATGGGCATCAAGCGCTCGATCATGGAGATGTCGGGGAACGGCCCTACCATCGTCACCGACGACGCCAACGTCTCGGCAGCGGCCAGCGCCGCCGTCTACGGCGCCTATTACAACGCCGGCCAGGTGTGCTGCGCCACGGAGCGGGTCATCGTGACCGAAGCCGTCCACGACGAGTTCGTCGACCGGGCACTGCAGGCCGCCCAGGACGTGAGGCTCGGCGACCCCTTCGACGAGGCAACGAACATGGGGCCGATGAACAACGAGCCGACGGCAGCCAAGATGGACCGTCACCTCGCGGACGCAGCGGACCGAGGCGCCGAGATCCTCACCGGGGGCAGCAGGGCCGGCGGCTTCCCCACCGACCTGTACTACGAGTTCACGGTCATCGACGGGGTTCCCGAGGACTCCGCGGTGTCCCAGGAGGAGTCGTTCGGGCCGGTCCTCCCGATCCTCACGGCACATGACGACGAGGACGCCGTCGGCGTCGCCAATCGGACGAGGCTCGGGCTCCAGGCCGCCGTGTTCACGACGAGCCTCCGGCGAGCGTTCTGGTACGCGGACCGGATCCGCTCCGGCACGGTCGTCGTCAACGACTCGACCGACTTCTGGGAGACGTTCCAGCCGTTCGGAGGCGCCGCCGGCACCGACACCGGCTGGGGTCGGGGCGCGATCGAGGAATTCACCGATCTCCAGACGCTCGTCATCGACCTGGGCCCGCCCTGAGATGACGGCCATCGCCGTCGGCATCCACTCCGTGACGAAGCGGTTCGACGAGGTCGTCGCCGTCGACGACGTCGATCTCGAGATCTCCGACGGGGAGTTCTTCTCGCTGCTGGGTCCGTCGGGCTGCGGCAAGACGACGACGCTGCGGATGGTTGCCGGCCTCGAGTTCCCCACCGAGGGGCGCATCGACATCTTCGGCGAGGCGATGGGGCTCAAGCCGCCCAACCATCGCCCGGTGAACACGGTGTTTCAGTCCTATGCGCTCTTCCCCCACATGACCGTCGCCGAGAACGTCGGCTTTGGCCTCGCGATGCGGAAAGTCCCGGCGACCGAGATCACCGAGCGGGTCCACGACGCCATCGACCTCGTCAGGCTCACCGGGATGGCGGACCGGCGACCGAAACAGCTCTCCGGCGGCCAGCAGCAGCGGGTCGCCCTGGCGCGGGCGCTCGTCAATCGACCCAAGGTCCTCCTCCTCGACGAGCCTCTGGGAGCCCTCGACCTCAAGCTGCGCCAGGCGATGCAGCTCGAGCTGAAGGACATCCAGAAGGAGGTCGGCATCACCTTCGTCTACGTCACCCACGACCAGGAGGAGGCGCTGACGATGTCGGACCGGATCGGCGTCATGAACGAGGGCAAGCTCCTCCAGGTGGGCCGGTCCGAGGAGATCTACGAGCGCCCGGCCAACCGATTCGTCGCCGATTTCATCGGCGAGACGAACTTCCTCAGCGGACGCGTCGAGGAGAGCGGCGTCGTCCGGCTCGCCGGCGGTCAGCTCGTGAGGGCGGTCACCCACGACCCCGTGGGCACCGAGGTCACCCTGACGCTGCGACCGGAGAAGATCCACCTCTACCTCCGTGCCGGGGACGTTGCCCCCGGCATGAACACCCTGACCGGAACGGTGCACCGCAGGCTCTATTACGGAGACTCGCTGTACTACGAGATCGACTTCGGCTTCGCCCACGTCGACGCCAGGGTCGAGAACGCCCCCCGCCAGCAGCGCTTCGAGCCGGGTCACGAGGTCATCGCCGCCTTCAGCGCCCAATCCGCAGAGGCGCTGGCGGAGTGAGCACGCCGGTCGGCACCCCGCGGCTCGAGGCTGCGTCGGAGAGAGCCAATCGGCGGCGCGGCCTGCTGCTCGCACTGCCGTCGTACGTCTACCTGATCGTCCTCTTCGCCATTCCGCTCGTCTTCGTCGGTGTCTACTCGTTCGCCAGCCGCTCCCGCACGGGCAAGCCAGAGCTGGCCGACTGGAACCTGGACGCCGTCGCCAAGCTGCTGGACTCGACCGTGCTCCAGATCGCATGGCGGTCGACGTGGCTGGCGCTGCTCAACACCGTGCTCTGCCTCCTCGTGGCGTACCCCTTCGCCTACTACATCGCGACGCGACGGGAGCGGGTCCGCAACATGCTGCTGCTCCTCGTCATGATCCCCTTCTGGACGAACTTCCTGGTCCGCACCTATGCATGGCGGGTGCTCCTCGACTCGGACGGGCTCGTCACCAGGCTCGGCGAGGGGCTGGGGCTGTGGGGGTCGATGCTCTTCTCCGCCCCTGCAGTGTTCCTGGGGCTCCTCTACGGGTTCCTGCCGTTCATGGTGCTGCCGCTGTACGCCGCCATCGAGCGGGTCGACTGGAGCCTCGTCGAGGCGGCCCGCGACCTCTACGCTTCGGGGTGGAAGGCCTTCCGGCGGGTGACGCTGCCGTTGACCCGGCCCGGGATCATCGCCGGCTCGATCCTCGTGTTCATCCCGTCGCTCGGTGCGTACGTCACGCCGGACATCCTGGGCGGAGCGAAGACGACGCTCCTCGGCAACTACATCGTGGGGCAGTTCCTCGCCGCCCGGAACTGGCCGGTGGGCTCCGCGGTCTCGATGGCGATCCTCATCGTGATGCTCATCGCCACCACGGTGTACTTCCGCAGCGGGGGGAGGACGTTTTGACGACTCGCCGCGCCGCTGCACGGTCGCTTCCCGGTGGCCGCCGACCCCTCGTACAGCGCGTTCTCGCCCTCAACGCATGGGCCGTCTACGCGTTCTTCTACCTCCCGATCTTCATCCTCATGTTCTTCTCGTTCAACGCGGGTCGCTTCGTCACGATCTGGGAGGGCTTCTCGCTCGACTGGTACCGCGTGATGTTCGCCAACGAGCCGTTGATGAAGGCGCTCCGCACATCGGTCGTGGTCGCGATCGTTTCGACGATCGTCGCCACGGTCCTCGGGACGGCGGCGGCGCTGGCCCTCGAGCGATACCGCCGCTGGCTCGGCAAGCGCACCTTCGATGCGCTGCTCTACCTGCCGGTCATCATCCCGGACGTCACGATGGCGGTCATGCTGCTCATCTTCTTCGCGACGGTCGACCTGAACCGCGGCCTCAACACGATCATCCTCAGCCACGTCGCGTTCAACATCTCGTTCGTGTCCATCGTCGTGCGCGCCCGCATCGCCCAGATGGACGCCACGCTCGAGGAGGCGGCCGCCGACCTCTACGCGAGCCGGTGGCAGGCCTTTCGTCGGGTGACCCTGCCCCTCATCATGCCGGGCGTCCTCGGGGGGGCGTTGCTGGCGTTCACGCTCTCGCTCGACGACGTCGTCATCACCCAGTTCGTCCAGGGCCCCGGCACCTCTACCCTGCCGGTGTTCGTGTTCGGGCTCATCAAGCGACAGGTCACGCCGGAGATCAACGCGGTATCGACCCTCATGTTGGTAGCGTCCATGGTGCTGGTCTTCGGCTCGCTGCTCCTGCAGCGCCGCCGCTGATCGGTCAAGGAGGAATCAGCACATGAAACGACTGCTCGCACTGCTTGGGGTGCTCGCGCTCATCGCGACCGCATGCGGCGACGACGACACGGCGACGACCGCGGCGACATCGGCGGCCCCGGCCACGACGGCGGCGCCGGCGACGACGGCGGCCCCGGCGGATCCACTTCAGGCCGCCGCTGACGCCTGCACCCCGGGCCAGGTCGACGGTGACCTGAGCTTCTACAACTGGACGGAATACATCGACCCGGAGCTCATCGACGCTTTCGAAGGCGAGTACGGCGTCGAGGTCATCGAGACGTTCTACGACTCCAACGAGTCGATGCTCGCCCAGGTCGACGCCGGCGGTGCGGTCTACGACCTCATCGTCCCCTCGGACTACATGGTCACGATCATGGCCGAAGAGGGTCTGTTGATCGACCTGAACGACTCGGCGATCACCAACCTGGGCAACCTCGACCCGACCTTCACCGGGCTCCCGTTCGACCCCGACGGCGCCTACTCGGTGCCGTACCAGTGGGGAACGACAGGCATCGGGTTCGCCTACGAGGCCCTCGGCGAGGACTTCACCCCCTCGTGGTCGGTGATCTTCGAGCCGGATCCCTCGTATGCCGGCGAGATCTCGCTGCTCGACGATTCGCGAGAAACGCTTGGCGCCGCCCTCAAGTACCTCGGCTACTCGCTCAACACGACGAGCCAGGCCGAGCTCGACGAGGCGGTCGAGCTCATCAGGGGCGTCAAGGACTCGATCAAGCTCTTCGACTCGACCACGTTCGACGACAACCTCGTCGAGGGGGAGACGATGGTCGCCCACGGGTGGAACGGCGGGTTCCTCGGCTCATACGACGGCATCTCGACCGACGACTACGACGCCTACGAGGACTTCGGCTACTTCATCCCGCAGGAAGGAGGCGTCGCCTGGGTCGACACGATGGCGATCCCGAGGACCGCAGAGCACGTGTGCACGGCGCACACGTTCATCGACTTCCTCCTCGACGCCGAGAACGGTGCCGCGCTGACGAACTGGAACTTCTACGCGAGCCCGAACTCAGCCTCGGCGGAGTTCATCGATCCCGAGATCATCGAGGACGAGTCCATCTATCCGTCGGACGAGACCTTCGCCAACCTCGAGTTCATCGCCGACACCGGCGACTTCGAGATCAACTACCAGGACGCGCTGACCGCGATCAAGAACTGATCCCGGCAGCGACGAGCGAAGTCGAGCGCCCCGGTCATACCGGCCGGGGCGCCGCTCGTGGGAGGATGCCGCGATGAACCCGCTGCAACGGCTGCTCGCCTGGATCCGAGGCATCTTCGCGACCGGTGGCAGCCGTGTCCGGGGGCGGACGACCGGCCGGCCGACCTCGGCCAACGGCGCCTCCTCGCTCCACCTGCGGTGGATCGTCCCCCCGGGGACGTACGTCGCCGCCTCCGTCGAGCTCGCCGTCGACTGGGTGCCGCCGGTCTCCGAGCTCTACTTCTGGGCGCTCCAGGCCAGCTTCCGGGATGCGAGCTCCGAGCTGGGTGGCGCCCACCTCGGGCTGCAGTGGAATCCCCGGTTCCCCGCCCGACGCGCCGTCAACTGGGGCGGGTACGCCGACGCCCGCCGTGGTGGGGGCATCCTCGACGGCACCGCCTCCGCGCTCGCATCGACGCCGGGCGACCCGAACACGCGCGATTACTCCTGGCAGCCGGCCACCCGTTACCGGCTCACCATCGAGAAGACACCGGGCCGGCCCGGGTGGTGGCGGGGATCGGTCACAGACGTCGCCACCGGCGAGACGTCGGTCGTGCGCGATCTCCACGGAGGCGGCGACCGGCTGGCCGGGTTCATGGTGTGGTCGGAGGTCTTCGCCCGCTGCGACCATCCGATGGTCGTGGCGCGGTGGTCGAAGCTGCAGGTGGTGACGAGCGATGGGACGAGTCATCCGGTCGAGACGGCGACCGTCAACTACCAGAGCCATGCCGCCGGCGGCTGTGCGAACACGGACGTCTCCGTCGAGAGAGACGCGTTCGCCCAGGCCACGTCGACGGCGCGACTCACGCCGCAGGATGCAACGCTGACGCTGGCGTGAGGCTCAGAGCGAACGGAGGCGACCGGCAACTTCGGCGAGGCCGGCGATCGAGGCTTCGAGGGTCTCCGCGACCGGCACGAAGTTGAAATGGCGGGCTCCGGCCTCGACGAACGGGGCGAAGTGGGCAGCGATCTCCTCCGGCTCCCCGCACGGGGCGTGGCGGGAGAACTGATCGAACGGCACCTGGTAGAAGCCCTCCATCATCCCGGCGAGACGACTCTCTGCGTCGGCGCCGATCCCGATCCAGCCCTGGTATCCGTGCCGCCAGTCGACCTCGTCGCGTCCGACCCCCGCGGCGAGTTCGGCGATCTCGGAAACGGCGTCGGCGAAGCGCTCCGCGGTCGTCCACGCGGCGAGCCAGCCGTCACCGTGACGCGCGGTGCGGCGCAGGGCGGCGTGGGAGCGCCCCCCGACCACGATCGGGATCGGAGGATCGGGCGCCGGAAGCACCCGGGCCCGCCGGAGCTCGAAGAACTCACCCCGGTGGTCGACGGTCTCGCCGGCGAGGAGGGGCCGCAACACGGCGAGGGCCTCGTTGGTGCGCCTCCCCCGCGTCCCCGGATCCACCTCGCAGACCTCGAACTCCCGCCTGTCTTCGCCGCCGACGCCCACGCCGAGCACGAGACGGCCCGGCGCGTGCTCGGCGAGGGTCGCCAGCTGTCGTGCCACCAGCACCGGATGACGCAACGCGAGCAGGTACACGCCGACCTCGACACCGAGCCCTGGCTGGAGCGCGAGCAGCGTTGTTGCCTGGATCAGACCGTCAGCGCCCGTTCCGCCGCGGAACGCGACGTGGTCGGCGATGAAGAGGTGGTCGAGCCCCGCATCGGCCACCATCGAGAGGTAGTCGTGCTGGCGGGCCCGGTTGCTCCACCAGGTGGAATCGACCGGCGGTGCGATGCCGACGCTGATGCCGTTGCTCCCCGCCATCGCCGGCGAGCGTAGCTGGAGACCCACGATGCGCCCCGCCTCCTCACCGCGGGGCCGGGAGCCCGGAGATGCGGATCGGGACGCTACGGTTCGGCGGGCTGCAAGAATCGCGACCGTGTCCCGACAGGGGGTGGACGATCGCTCACGACACCAACACCGGCTCGCACCCATTGGGCCCTTCGCCACACAGACGGGGTCTTGACGATGGCTGAGCCGTCGTTCCCGATCGCCGGCAGGACCGTGTGGGTCGCGGGTCACCGTGGCCTCGTCGGCTCAGCGATCGTCCGCCGACTCGCCGGCGAGCCGATCGGCGGCCTCATCACGGCCACGTCGGCCGAAGTGGATCTGCGCCGCCAGGATGTCACCGAGGCGTTCGTCCGATCGGAGCGCCCCGACGTGCTCATCCTCGCGGCTGCCCGGGTCGGAGGCATCCATGCCAACCGGTCCGCTCAGGGTCAGTTCCTCTACGACAACCTCATGATCGCCGCCAACTGCCTCGAAGCGGCGAGGGCGAACGGCGTCGCCAAGACCGTCGTCTTGGGCTCGTCGTGCATCTACCCCCGCGGGGCGCACCAGCCCATGGGCGAGGACCAGCTGCTCACCGGCCCTCTCGAGCCGACCAACGAGGGCTACGCCATCGCCAAGATCGCCGCGCTGGAGCTCGCCAAGATGTACCGGCGCCAGTACGGGATGGATGCGATCTCGCTCATGCCGACGAACCTCTACGGGCCCGAGGACAACTTCGACCTGGAGACGTCCCACGTGCTACCTGCGCTCCTCCACAAGATCCACAATGCCAGGGCGACGAGCGCAGCCACCGTGCCGGTGTGGGGAACCGGCCGTCCCCGCCGAGAGTTCCTCCACGTCGACGATCTCGCCGAGGCGACGATCTTCGCTCTCGAGCGCTACTCCGGCGAGCAGCACCTCAACGTGGGGACCGGCAAGGACATCTCCATTCGCGAGCTCGCGGAGCTCATCGCGGAGATCGTCGGCTGGGAAGGAGAGCTGGAGTTCGATCCCGACATGCCGGACGGCACGCCACGCAAGCTCCTCGACATCTCCCGCATCGAGGCGCTCGGCTGGTCACCGTCGATCGGTCTGCGCGAAGGCATCGCCGCGACCTACGACTGGTTCCTCGCCAACTCCGAGTCGATCGTCACGCGTCCCCGGTGACGGCCCGGGCCCTGCGGGCCCGAGACGCGCACCGGAGGAAGCGGGCTCGATAGCCTGGGCCGGTGGACCTCGTCGTCGTCAACGCCTCGCTGGAGGGACCCGGGCTCCCTGCAGACGCGAATGCGGTCGCCGTCTCGGATGGGCGGATCGCAGCCGTCGGCCCGTCGCCCGACGTCCTGCGCGCCGCACGCGCGGCCGAGCTGATCGACGCCGGCGGAGCGAGCGTCTTCCCCGGGTTCCAGGACGCCCATGCCCACCCGTCGCACGCGGGCGTCGAGCTGGGCCGGTGCCATCTCCACCACATAGACGACCGAGGAGCACTCGTCGACGCCGTCGCCGACTACGCAGCCCGCCATCAGGGCGAGCCGTGGATCATCGGCTCGGGGTGGGGCATGGATGCCTTCCCCGGTGGGATCGCGACCGCCGCAGAGCTCGATGCCGTCGTCGCGGACAGGCCGGCGTTCCTCATGAACCGGGACGGCCACGGGGCGTGGGTCAACACCGTCGCCCTCGAGATGGCGGGAATCGACGCGGCGACACCGGACCCCTTCGACGGCCGCATCGAGCGGGACCACGCCGGCCGACCCGTCGGCACCCTCCACGAGGGGGCGGTCGACCTCGTCGAGCGGCTCATCCCGGCGGTGACCGGCGCCGAGATCGAGGCCGGGATCCTCCGCGCCCAGGCGTACCTGTTCTCGCTCGGAGTGACGGCCTGGCAGGACGCCTGGGTGGAGCCCGCCGACCACGACGCGTACTTGGCCGTGGCGGGCCGGGGCGACCTCCTCGCGGCCGTCACCGGGGCGCTGTGGTGGGATCGCTCCCGAGGCCTCGACCAGGTCGACGAGCTCGCGGCGCGACGCGCGACGCGCGGGCGGTACGCGGCCAGGACGGTGAAGATCATGATCGACGGCGTCTGCGAGAACTTCACCGCAGCCGTGCTCGATCCGTACGTCCGGCGTCCGGAGCCCGCCGACCATCCGACCGGCCTCACCTTCGTCAAGGAGCCGGTCCTCGGCGACGCGGTGAGCGCGCTCGACCGGCTCGGCTTCCAGGTCCACTTCCACGCGCTCGGGGACCGGGCGGTCAGGATGGCCCTCGACGCGCTCGCCGCGGCTTGCGAGGCGAACGGGGAGTCGACCGGCCGCCACCACCTCGCCCACCTCCAGCTCGTCGACCCCGCAGACGTGCCCCGGTTCGCTGCGCTGGGCGCCGTCGCCAACATCCAGCCGTTGTGGGCCCACGAGGACGGCTACCAGCGCGACCTCACCGTTCCCTTCCTCGGCCCGGAGCGGTCGGCGCGCCAGTACCCGTTCGGCGATCTCCGCCGTGCCGGAGCCCGGCTCGCCATCGGCTCCGACTGGTCGGTCTCGACGCCGAACCCGTTCGAGATCCTCCACGTGGCGGTGACGAGGACCCATCCCGCAGAGCCGGACGTCCCTCCCCTCGGCCCCGATCAGGCGCTGTCGTGGGACGACGCGATCGAGGCGGCGACGCTCGGCGCAGCGTACGTCTGCCACCGCGACACCACGAGCGGGACGATCGAGGTGGGGAAGGATGCCGACCTCGTCGTCGCCGACCGCAACATTCGCATCGATGACGAGGTTGAAATGACTGCCGGGACTCGAGCTCGCCTCCGAAGCCGCGGCGCTCGCAGGGCAGAGCCCCGATCGGGTCTCCCGTGCCCGACCTTCGAATACGCGACGCCCGCGCGCCGTCCCGCCTACTCGGTCTTGGGCTCCTCGCGCCGGGCCGGAATCGGCATCCAACCCTTGCCGCCCTGGCGGGAATCCCTCAGCTCCGTCGTCGAGGAGATCCAGGCGGGGATGACCCTCGGCTGAGCGCCGAACGCCTCGGAGCCGTCGGCGCGAGTTGCTCCTCGACCTCAGCGACGCGGGCAGGGACGCCGGCCTTCGGCGTGGCCGCGCCTCGGTTGATACGCATGACAGCCTGGAGGCGCCTCCAAGCTCGGCGAGCTGCGAGCAGTGGCTCGTCGCCACGGCAGCCCTGCTCGGATCGTACGGGGCTCTTTCGATTGCGAATGCCTAAGTTGTAGCCAGATCCTGCTCCGCTGACAGACCGGACGATGTGATGACATCTCTCTTCGACCTGCTGAAGGATGCGATACCGAATGACCATTCGCGCCAGGTCAGCTCGACGCACTACGGGGAGGAGTTCGCTGCAAACGGACCATCCGGTGCACTCGTTCTGGACCTGGGATGCGGCGCAGGAGCGTCTCGGCGGATCTTCCGGGCGCGCCGCGACATGTCCTGGGTCGGGGTGGATCTCCAGAGCTCACCCGAAGTCGACGCCCGAAACAGGCTCGATGGGCGCGTCGTCACCTACGACGGAGTGCGGCTGCCATTTCGGGATGAGTCGTTCGATTGTGTCTACTCAACGCAGGTCCTGGAGCACGTCAGATACCCACGCGCGGTGCTTCGAGAGGTTTCCCGCGTCTTGAAGCCCGGTGCCGTCTTCGTCGGCAGCACCTCCAACTTGGAGCCGTATCACACGCTCAGCCTGTGGTCCTACACGCCATACGGGTTCAAGGTGCTCGTCGCAGAAGCTGGCCTTCAGCTGGAGGAACTCCGACCCGGGATCGACGGCATCACACTCACGAAGAGGTCGTATCTGGGCCGACCGGCGGAGTACAGCCGGTTCTTCGCGGAAGAGTCGCCGCTGAATCAGGAGATCACCGCCTGGGGAGCCGACACGGGGCGTCGACCGGCGCTGGTGAACAACCGCAAGCTTCAGTACTGCGGACAATTCGCGTTCCGCACGAGGAAACCCACGAACGCCTCCGATTCCGAGCCACCCGCTCCAAGGAACTCGTGATCCGGCTGCGAGGCCAGGCCCCCTGGAGCAAGTCGGCCTGAAAGGTGAACTGTCCGCCTACAATCCCCGCGACCCCATGACCACCTCCACCGTGCCTCTTCGCCGCGCCATATCCGGGGTGCGAGCGTACGTCCGACACCTCTGGAATCGCCGGGAGTTCGCATTTCACTTGGCTCTCGGCAATGTCAAGGCGCGGAACGCTTCCACGACGCTTGGGCTGATCTGGTGGGTCATCAACCCGCTCCTGCTCGGCGGAATCTACGCCCTGGTGTTCGGCGTGATCCTGGATATCCAGCGCGGAGAAGAGAACTACATCGCCTACCTGCTCGCGGGCATGTTCGCCTTCTACTACACGCGATCCGTCATGGTGGGGGCGGTGAACAGCATCATCCAGAACGCCCGGCTTCTTGCCAACCTCCCCTTCCCGCGACTCGTGCTTCCTGGTTCCGCGCTGATCGAAAGCGCCGTCGGGTTCGTGGCCTCTCTGGGCATCTACTACCTGATCGTGGGTCCGATCGACGGCGTCTGGCCCGGGAGCACGGTCTGGTGGCTTCTTCCCGCATTCCTCCTCCATACCCTGTTCAGCTTCGGCCTCGGAGCTCTTGTCGCGCGGCTGGCGGTGCCCTTCCGCGACCTCAACAACCTTGTACCCTACGTGCTGCGCCTTTGGCTGTACGTCTCGCCGGTCATATGGCCCGTCACGTTTCTCGAGAACGCCCGGCCGGGTATCCAGCAAGTTCTGGAATGGAACCCACTGTTCCCGATCCTCGCTGTGTATCGCCACGCTCTCATGGGCCAGACCCTGACCGGAGGTGACGTCGTCGTGGCCTCGACATGGTCCGTGTTGCTCTTCCTGTTTGGCGTGGGACTCTTCGTCCGCAACGAGGGAAGGATGACGCGGTACATATGACGCGACGTCCTGCAATCGTCGCCAGGGACATCACTGTCAGCTTTCGCCCCACGGTTGACCGCAAACCGACGTTGCGAAGGTCGATCGCTCAGCTGCGCCACAAACAGCGGGAGACAGTGCTAGCTCTGAGCGGCGTGAGCGTCGAGGTCATGCGAGGCGAGGCGTTCGGGATCATTGGACGCAACGGTGCCGGCAAGAGCACCCTCCTCAAAGTCCTCGCGAAGACGCTGAAGCCTGATTCGGGCACAGTCAACGTATACGGGCGTACCTCGACCCTGCTGCAGCTTGGAGTCGGGTTCAACCCGGAGCTCTCCGGTCGGCGAAACGTCCTCCTGGGCGGCCTTGCTGCAGGTCTACGCAAGCGCGAGGTCGACGAGAAGTTCGACACCATCGTGTCCTATGCAGAACTCTGGGATGCCATCGACAGGCCCGTGAAAACGTACTCATCAGGGATGTTCGCCCGGCTCGCGTTCTCGGTGGCCATGGCCCTCGAACCCAACATCCTCCTCCTTGATGAGGTGCTGGCCGTCGGCGATGAGAGTTTCAGGGCCAAGAGCAGAGAGGCGATGGAAGACTTATTGGCCCGTGCAGGAACGATCGTGTTTGTATCCCACGCGTTGCCCGTGGTGACCGAGTTCTGCGACCGAGTGATGTGGCTCCACGAAGCAGAAGTCCGTCAGCTGGGTGACGCTGGTGAGGTTGTGGCGGCGTATCAGGCCTCGGTGAAGAAGCCCCAGAAAGCCAAGAGATGAGCCGACGGGATCGGAACCCTGCATCCGCCCGTCCGTATCCGCACCGTCAAGACCCTTGGCTACGCTGCTGTCCCAAGGACCGCCGGTCACGACAGCGCGCGCCATGAGACATTGCGAGGTGTTTCGTTGCTGACAACTTCCCAATCCTCCGCCTTCTGGGAGCAGCGGCATGCCGACTGGGGGGATTTCGTATCGGGCGGGGACTGGGGCATGAGCGAGGCCGACAACACGGCCTTCTACTTCCACCGGCTGGGCCACCTGTTGCAGATCATTGGGCCTTCGAGCGACCCGCACGCGCCGCTGGACGTTCTCGACGCTGGCTGTGGCAAGGGATTCTTCAGCGAAAGGCTCGCAGAATGCGGGCACCGGGTCGTGGGCTTCGATCCCAGTGCGACCGCACTAGCGCACGTGCCAAAGCCGCGCCTTGCTCGGTATCGACGCTCAGCGATCGAGCGATTCGCATGGGATCACTTCTTCGATGTCGTGATCGCCGTCGACGTCCTCTTCCACATCCTTGACGAAGCCGAATGGGAGCGATCGGTGCGGCAACTCGCCAGTTTGACGCGTTTGACCGGCCTGCTCGTGATCACCGACCATACGGAGGACACGACGATGCAGCTTGGCACGTACATCGTGCAGAGAAGCCCGCAGCGCTACTCGTCGGTGCTGAGCGCGTTCGGATTCGCGCTCGCCGACAGAATCCCATACGCCTTCAGAGGGAATCCGAATGCGTTCCACGTGTTCCGAAGGGGCGAGACGTGAGGCTTTCCGACGTCCTGGCATCCCTCGGTGCTGCAACGGTATTCGAAGACATCAGCAAGGGCCAGATCGACCTTCGCAGGTATGCTGGCCCGGTCGCGTGGGCCGACGCTGAGACGGACGCCACCGCACCGAGGTTCTTGGTGTGTGTGATCGGCGATGAGCGCGGCATCGCCGACAGCCTGACCTCGGCCTTGGAGCGATGGGACGCTGCGAACGCCGACGGGATGGTGATCGTCCTGACGTCGGACGCAATGGGGTCACTCGCTGCGGGGCTGGACGGGTTCGCAGAACGTCGACTCCAAATCGTCTCGATCACGCCGCTTCAATACGACATCCTGAAAGCAGCAGCCGTCGTCATCCACACGGACGATGTGCTTGTGCCGGATCGTTACCTCGACGCCGGCAGCTCAACTCGTCGTACTCTGGCGGACGAGCTCCTCAACCGCCTCGTGAACGAGTACCAGATCGAATCCTTCGGGGCTCGCCGGGCCCGGGTGGAAGTCGACGCCGCGTTCGACCGCGGAGTCGCGATCCACCGTAATCAAGTGAACGAGACCGAGGCCCGCGTCATGCGCGCCGAACGTGAGCGGGCTGCGCGGGAACGCGGGTCCTTGGAGAGCACGATCAGAACGCTCGAGCAGCAGCTCGACTCTGCAGAAGTGGAAAGAGCCGAGGCCGAATGGAAGCTCAAGGATCTGCGCGCCTCGGTGTCCTACCGCTTTGGGAGGCTCGTCGCCGATTCGCTCAGAAAGCCCTTTCCGCGACTGCTCAGTTTGCCATTCGACCTCCTGCGGTTGCGCAGAGACTCGGGCCGCAGCGCGTCAAAGCCTCCGATGAGGTCCGACTCCGCCATGTCTCTGGCGACACAGGCGACGACCGGGCAGCCTTCGCTTCCGTCCTCTTCTGACGTGTTCGGAGAATGGGCTGAAGTAGGTGGGCGGCTGTGGTACCCGATTGGCCGTGACTCCGGAACTCCTCCGAGCAGGATCGCCGCCGTCACCGGCGCGTTCGCCGCACCCCGAAAGAGGCGCACGTGGGCGGTTCTCCATCCAAACTCGGCGCTTCAGCAGCTCGAGGCGTTTGTGCCGTCGATCCTCATCGTGGACTCGTCGGCTGCATTGGAGGGATCCCCCTGGTTCGGCGCCGGCACAAGCGTGGGCCTTCGGCATGACCAGTTGCTCCATTCGCTCGTCGACCGGGCCCAACACCTGGCCATCCCGGTCGTCTTTCGATGGGACACGGCCATGTACCGCGCCCCCCAGTTGGTCGATCTGGCCGACCGCGCTGACGTTGTCGCAGTCAGCGAAGACGGCGGACCGGACGCCGACCTCCCTGTCGTCCCCCACGGCGTGGATCTGTTGCGGTTCAACCCCGTCGGCCGGGCAACGAGCGGTTTGACTGCGACCGTGTTGGCCAGCGACACGTCGACCTCCGTTCAAACCGGCGCCACTGCGCCGGACCTCTCCGGAGGCCCGATGTTGCGCATGAGTTCGTTCACAACTCTGCCGAGCTCTGCCCTATACGACCCAATTGCACTGGCAGACAGCTTCAGAAGAGTCGCGTTCGCAATCCTCCCGACAGACGTCCCGGCCACCGCGATGCGGGAGGCGGTGGCCTGTGGTGCCATCGCGATTGGCAGGTTCGATCGCAGCTTCTCGACTTCTGTGGCGGCATCGGAAGTCAACAGTGCGGACCTGGAGGAGCTCCGGAATCAAGCGGTTGCCGAGCAGACCAGATCGCTGGCGACCATTCTCGACCGGTTCTCGATCCTGGCGGAAGAGCAGACGCTCGCCGAACTCACGGACTCTCACGCACCTGTTGGGTTCCCGCCCGTAACAGCGATCATCGAGGCTGGGTCCCCAGAGCAGACCCTCTCTGTGACGCGAACGTTGGTGCTGAGTGAGGTCCGACCTGCGAAAGCTGTGCTCGTCGTCGGAGCTAGCGACAGCGCTGATGTCGGCACCGTGATGCGAGCCCTCGAAGCAGGTGGGGTGGTGTCGAGAATCGTCAGCGCCGATGCCCCGTCGTCCGAAGTGCTCGAGGCAGTTGGGCCGCGTGGATCTCTGTTGCTCGTTCGCGCTGCGCAATCGGCCGGACTACACCGGGACACCGTGAGCGACCTCCGGCTGGCGGTGGCAATGAGTCCAACACTGGTCGCCGGCGTGGGCAACGAGACCAGCGGCCGCTGGTCTTTCGGACAAGCGGGAGAACTCGTGATGCTGAGCGCTGAACTCGTCGGCTCCCAACCCGGTGAGTCCGCAGCACACTGGCTTGAGCGAGCCTGGTCGCGTGCCTTCAGCGTACCGGCTCTGCGAGCCCGCTCGGGAGCGAACAATGGCTGACGTTGATCTCAAGATCCTGGTCTACGGGGACACCAACATGAACACGATCGACGGGTCGTCGGTGTGGACCCAGTCGGTGACACTGGCGCTGGCAGCCATAGAAAGGGCCTCGGTGACGTTGCTCTTGAAAGCACCGATCGAGAACGACCGACTCACCGCTCCGCTCGTCTCCCATGCCAACATCGACGTGGTCGATGCCTTTGGGGAGGACTTGTACCCGGATCTGCGCAACACACTCAGCCCGCACCAGGTCGCCCAGCTCATGATCGGCGACAACGAGCGTCTGTCCGGGTTCGACGTAGCGCTGATCCGAGGTTATCGATTGGCCATTCGCCTTGCGAAGGAACCGATCCTCGCCCGGCGACTCTGGATCTACCTCACGGACATCCCGCAGACGGCCGCCTCGTTGGGACCAGAGTCGGTGGCCGAGCTCACGCGAATCGCAGAGGTGGCGGAGGCGTTCCTCTGCCAGACCGAAGAACTCCGCACCTTTCTCGAACAGACGATCCCCGGCACCGCGGGCCGCTGCCACCTGCTCGCACCGATCATTCCGTCACCGCCCTCGGTCAGGCCGAAGCAAGCTCCGACGGTCGACCACGTGCGACTCGTCTATGCCGGCAAGTTCGCTTGGGCCTGGAACACTCTCGACATGACTCGGCTGCCACAGCAACTCGCTGTCTCCGGCATCGACGCGGAGCTGACGATGATCGGTCACAAGATCCACAACGAGCCCGACCATCCCGGCTTTCACCACGCGATGCGGTCGGCCCTCGATGAGTCCGAGGGCGTGGCCTGGCTCGGCGGGATGCCGAGACTCCAGGCCCTGGCGGAGCTAGCGAACCACGACTTCGGGCTGAGCTGGAGACATCATTCTCTCGACACCAGCCTCGAGTTGTCCACAAAGCTCCTGGAATACTGCGCGGCGGGTGTGCCACCCATCCTCAACCGAAGCCTCGTCCATGAGCAGCTCTTTGGATTCGACTACCCGCTGTTCGTCGAGACAGCAGAAGACATTGCGAAGGTGATTCGGACGGTACTGGCGCGACCCGAGAGGTATCTCAATACGCAAGCGCGATGTGTCGAGATCGCCGAAGCGTTTACGGTCGACTCTGGAAGCGCCGCGATGGCGGCGGTCTTGGACCGACTACACCCTCAACCAGTCTCGCAACCCGGGCTCGCAAGGCAGAGACGGGTCACGGTGATCAGCCACGACCTCAAGTTCTTCAACCGGATCTTGACCCGGCTCCAGAGCGATCAGCGTTTGTCGGTGGCCGTAGATGAGTGGGAGGCGCTCCACGTCCACGACGAATCTCGAACACTTGAGCTGATGGATGTCGCTGATGTCGTCATCGCCGAATGGTGCGGACCCAACGCCGCATTCGCATCGGAATACAAACAAGACGGCCAGAAGCTGATCGTTCGCCTTCACAGGTTCGAGCTGTACTCGGGGTACTGGCGAAAGGTCGACATCGATGCAGTAGATACGGTCGTTGCCGTTAGTCCGTACTACGAGCAGCTCATACTCGAGCACACCGGTTGGCCCGCCGAGAAGGTGCAGGTCATTCCCAACTTCGTGGACGTTGCCCAGCTAGACAGGGCCAAGCTGCCTGGGTCCCGATTCAACCTGGGCTTCATCGGCGTTGCACCGGCGCGCAAGCGGTTCGACCTCGCTCTGGCCGTGCTGCGAATGCTGAGGCAGCGTGATCGTCGCTACTCGATGTTCGTGAAGACGAAGCTGCCATGGGACTATCCATGGATCTGGGAGAAGTCGGAAGAGGCGTCCCACTACGCCGCCGCGTTCCGAACGATCGCCGAGCCCGATGTTCATGGAGCCGTGACGTTCGACGTGTTCGGCCCGGACGTGGGTGCATGGCTTCGCAAGATCGGCTTCGTGCTGTCCACGAGCGACGACGAGAGCTTTCATCTCGCGCCCGCGGAAGGTATGGCGTCGGGAGCGATCCCGATAGTCCGCGACTGGCCGGGCGCGAACACGATCTACGACGACCGGTGGATCGTGTCGACACCCGAGGAGATGGCCGCGCGCATTCTGGAATGGAGTTCGCCGATAGATCATTTCGATGCCGTACGCGCTGATGCGCAGGATGAGGTCCGGCGGCGCTACGACGAGCCGCTCGTGACCGAAGCCTGGCTGGACCTCGTCCTCGACGACTCATGAAGCCCGCTCGCGGCGGTCCCGACGTCGCCCACGTAGTGGGAGCGCGACCGAACTTCATGAAGGCTGCACCGGTGGTGGCGGCCTTGGGGACTGCTGGAATCGAACAAGTGCTGATCCACACAGGCCAGCACTACGACGAGGCCTTGTCTCGAGTCTTCTTTGACGAGCTCGCGCTTCCGGAGCCCGATCGCTATCTGGGCGTAGGATCGGGAACGCAGGCCGTGCAAACGGCCGCACTCCTCACAGCGCTCGAAGGCGTGCTGGCCGACACCGCGCCAACACTCACCCTGGTCTACGGCGACGTGAACTCCACAATGGCGGCGGCACTCGTCGCATCCAAAGCCGGCCTCGCTTCGGGCCACGTCGAAGCAGGCTTGCGCTCCTTCGATCGGTCCATGCCGGAAGAGATCAATCGCGTGGTCACGGATGCCCTGGCCGACATCCACTTCGTGACGACGACAGATGCCATCGCGAACCTCGCGAAAGAGGGAGCCAGCGCCGACTCGATCCATTTCGTCGGCAACCCGATGATCGACACCCTCCTCCTCATGCGCGATCGCTTCGTCGGAAGGCCGATTGGGCGAGAGCTTGGCTTACCGGAGCGCTACGCCGTCGTGACGCTGCATCGTCCTGGAAACGTCGACGACCCGCAGCGAGCGACCGAGATCGTGAACAGCCTCGTACGCGTTGCCAACGACCTCCACCTCGTGATACCCCTCCATCCACGGGGCCGGGCAAAGCTCACCGCACTCGGGCTCACTGATTGGTCCTCGATTGATGTCACCGAACCGCTCGGCTACCTCGACTTCATGTCACTCGTGGCGGACGCCACGGCTGTGATCACTGATTCGGGCGGCGTGCAAGAAGAGACGACGGTCCTCGGCATCCCCTGCATCACCGTGCGCCCGAACACGGAACGCGCTGTGACGATAACGCATGGAACCAACCGACTAACTGAGCCAGAGGACCTGGACAAAGCGGTCGCGGCCGCGATCTCCGAACCCCCCAGCCAAACGACTCACGGGCCGCCACCGTTATGGGATGGCGGTGCTGGACCCAGGATCGGCCGTATCGTCCAGCGTTGGATCGACCGCTAGCGGTCTCGTGCAACCCCACCGTGCCTCACGATCCGATGATCACGTCCAACCGGGCGCGGTACGTGTGCTCGTCCAGCCACGACGCTCTGGCGGGGGCACGCTCCCCGCTCAGCAGCCCCGAGATCGCCTGCCGTGCTTCGTCCGCCGAGTCGACGGTCGTGACGAGACCTTCGGGGACCATCTCCGTGATGGCTCGTGCCCGCGTGCTGACGATCGGTGTGCCGCAGGCCGCGAGCTCGAAGATCCGGCGGGCACACATCGTCGGCGACCCGGTCACGGTATTGACGTTGAGAAAGACCTTGTAGCGACGGTACATCTCGATCGTCTGCAGATAATCGAGCGATGCCCGGATGTGCGATCTGAACGCTTCCGGCCAGGCGAACCGCGGATCATCCCCGGCCATGCGGTCGAATATGTCGAGCCCGAAGTCACGGGCGGTGCCGAGTAGCCAGTCCATCTGCTCGCGTCGCGCCGGATGCTTCTCCGCGTAGTAGCTGCCCGCAAAGCCCACCGGCAGGCTTCGCTCCGCCTCATCGGCCGGCGCGTGGTGGAGCACAGGCTGTGCCGCAAAGGGGAGGACCCCAATCCGGTTGTGATCGAGCAGCGCGCGATATCGAGGGATGCAGTCTGAGTCGACGGTGAACACCGTGTCGAAGAGCGGCACGACTGCCTCGAACCAGTCGAAGTTCGCGGGATCCTCCTTGTTCCAGAAGATCGTGCGCAAGCCCCGGCTGCGGAACCACTCCACGATCGCGACAAGCTCCGGTCGCGGGTCTCCGAATCCCGCGATCCGGTTGCGCCACTCGCCGCCGTTCCCGTCGAAGCAACTCTCGACCAGCAGAAAGGCCGGATCACCTTCCTCGACTTGGTCGCGCCACCCTTCCCTCGTCAGCCGGATGGGGGTGAACTCGTATCGAAACCCGTGGTCGGAAAACGCGTCGAGAATCGTGGCCACACGAAGGTCCGGCCTCGCGACGGGCCCGGCGGGCGCCTCGATGTGCGGAATCGCGACCGTCTCACCGCTTGCAGAGCGAAACCGCACTCCCGCGGCCCCTGGCGACGGGACGGGCCCGTTCTCGCGTCCGGGCTGCGCAGGCGGGGGTGGCCATGTGTCCCGGCGGGGAAGCCGGCGCCATCGCGCACCACCACGACGCCGTGCAGCCTTCCTCGACTGGTCCAGCCGCTCCCGGAGAACTTCCCGATCGCCCTCGAGCTTCCGGACCCGTGCCTGCAGTCGTGAGTTCTGGTCCGTGAGCCGATCGACTTGCGCCTGAAGCTGGCGCAGGTTCTGTTTCGCCCGCGCGAGCTCCTCTTCTCGGTGCGGATCGTTGCTCTCGCCGTTTGTACGGGTCATGTCGGAAGCCTGATCGCGACGCCTGCAGAAGGCTACCCACACCGCGCAGAGTCGTCCGTCGGATATGCACCTAGCATCGTCGGCGCTCCCAAAGCGAGAGACGGATGGACCAGGATCGCCCAGATCCCTTCGCCCCAGGCGACGACACCACGAGGATGAGCGCGCCGCCTCCCCAACCCCGGTCCCCGCGAGACTGGTGGCCGCCCAGTCGCGACAACTGGTGGATCACCGCCGGTGCCGGGGCGGCGCTCGTCCTCGTCGTGGTCGTCCTCGCGTTCGCCCTCGGAGGTGACGGCGACCCGCCGCTGACGGCCACGACCGGCGCCGGTGGGCCGCTCGGCACGACCACCACGATCGTGCCCGATGGGACGACGCCGCCAGACACAGATCCCGGCCCCGGTGCCTCGACCCCGATCGACGTGTTCGGCGGGTTCCAGCCCATCGCGGTGAAGATCGACAACGTCGCTGCGGCCCGGCCCCAGGTCGGCATCGACGCCGCCGAGATCGTCTTCGAGGTCCCGGTCGAGGGCGGCCTCACCCGGCTCACGGCCATCTACCTCAGCGCCAGACCGACCGTCGTCGGACCCGTCCGCTCGCTCCGCCCCGTCGACGCCGACCTTCTCGCCGCCTTCGAGCCAGTGCTCGTGTCGACGGGCGGCCAGGACTTCGTCAGGCGCGAGGTCGCCGCGGCCGGGATCGTCGACGTGTCGATCGACGACGCCCCCGACCTCTTCCAGGTCCTGGAGCGACCGGCCCCCCACAACCTCGTCGCCTCGATCCCCCTCATCGCGAACTTCGCCACCGCAGGGCCGCCCCGCACGACGCCGTTCCCATTCGGCAGCGGCGACCTCTCCGGAGAGAGCCACGAGAGCGTGGGCATCCCCTTCTCGGCCGTCAACGACGTGACGTGGACGTGGAACGGCACCCGGTACGTACGGTCGGTGAACGGAGAGCCCTTCCTCGTCTACGCGGACGTCAACTCGAACCCGGAGCCCCTCGAGACCGACACCGTCCTCGTCCTCCAGGTCGCGCAGCGATCCGCCGGGTACACCGACGGCGCCGGCGCCGACGTGCCCACCTTCGACGTCATCGGCTTCGGGCGCTTCTTCCTCTTCCACGGAGGCGTCGCCGTCGACGGGGAATGGAGACGCGCCGCCCAGGAGGACGGCTACCGGCTCATCTCACGTGATGGCACCTCGCTCCGGATCCCCGCCGGCAGGCTGTTCGTCGAGATCGTGCCGCGCTTCGTCGACGTCGGAATCGACTAAAGCGCCCTCCTGGTCGCCGGTAAGGACCAGGCACCCGGGCCCAGTCAAGAAACCACGGCTCGATGCCGATAACCTCCCTGTGCGAATGGGCGGAATGGGCACGAGGACCCTGCGGGTCGGCGTCGCCGCGCTGGCGGCCGCATCCGCACTCGCGGCGATGCCGGCGGCGCCGGCAGAAGCCGCCGTCTACTCGATGATCTTCCCGGTCGTCGGCGACAACTCCTACTCGGACACGTTCGGCGCGCCCCGAGGAGGCGGACGCACCCACCAGGGCGTCGACATCATGGCCGACAAGATGGTGCCGGTGGTCGCGGTCGCCGACGGCACGGTCGGCTGGATGCACGACGAACAAGGCGGCAAATGCTGCGCGATGGCCCTCCGCCACGACGACGGGTGGGAGTCCTGGTACATCCACCTCAACAACGACACGCCCGGCACCGACGACGGCCAGGGCTGGGGCTTCGCCCCCGGCATCACGAGCGGCGTCCACGTGCGTGCCGGCCAGCTCATCGGCTACGTCGGCGACAGCGGCAACGCCGAGAACACAGGCTCCCACGTCCACTTCGAGCTCCACGACCCCGGCGGCGGCGTCGTCAACCCGACCCCGGCCGCCGACGCCGCCCTCCGCATCGACGAGCCGCTGCCGGCGGAATGGGAGGGCCATTTCTGGGACGACGACCTCTCCGTCCACGCCGCCAACATCGACCTCATCGCCGACCTCGGCATCACCAGGGGATGCAACCCGCCGGCCAACGACAAGTACTGCCCGACGCGTTCGCTCACCCGCGGCGAGCTCACCGCGTTCTTGCGCCGGCTCCTCGAGCTCCCCCCCGTCGGCGAGGACTACTTCACCGACGACGGCGACAACATCTTCGAGGGCGACATCAATGCCCTCACCGCCGAGGGCATCGCGTTCGGCTGCACCGAGACCGAGTACTGCCCGGACGCCCCGCTGCTGCGTGAGGAGATGGCCGAGATGCTCGTGCGCACCTTCGGGTACACGAACCCCGACGGGACAGACTTCTTCGTCGACGACGACGCGTCCCCGTTCCAGGATTCGATCAACAAGCTGCGCAACCACGGCATCACTGTCGGCTGCAATCCCCCGGACGGCAGCGAGTTCTGCCCGACGAGGACGCTGACTCGTGCGGAGATGGCGACGTTCTTCGCCAGAGCGCTCGAGATCGGCACCTAGGCCGGCTCAGCGCGCTCCCAGCCCGTCGTAGAGCTCGAGGAGTTCGCGCTCCTCCACTTCCCAGTGATACCGGCGCCGCGCCGCCGCCAGCGCGGAGCCGTAGCGGGACGGATCCTCGAGGATCCGCTTCGCCGCCTCCGCGATCGCAGCCCCGTCGTCGGGGTCGCACACCTCACCGGTACCGGTCTCGGTGACGACGCGGCCGATCTCGGGCGAGTCGGAGCCGATGACCGGCACCCCGGCCATGATGTACTCGAAGAGCTTGTTCGGCAGCGACGTGTGGTAGCTCACCGACGAGTTCACGATGTTGCACAGCCCGATGTCGGCAGACGCGGTGTAGGCGAGCAGCTCGTCGTGGGGCACGGGGCCGAAGAAGCGCACCCGGTCGCCGAGCCCGCGTGAAGCCACGAGATCCTCGAGCGCCGGGCGGTGATATCCGTAGCCGATGATGACGAGCACCGCGTCGTCGAGGCGGGTGACGGCATCGATCGCCGGCTCGATGCCCCGGTTCTCCTGGATCGACCCCTGGTAGACGAGCAGGCTCGGCCCCTCAGGGATCCCGATCGCCGCCCTGAGGTCGAGCGGCTCCACCTCGGTCAGCTCGGGAACGTTCAACACCGCGATCGTCGGGTCGGGGAGCGCACCGTAGAGACGCTCGTTCCAGCCGATCCACGCCGGGCTGGCGACGATCATCGCATCGACGGTGGCGAGGCCCCGGCCCTCGGCCGCGACCGCCCGCCTCCTCGCCTCGGGGGTCATCCGGTTGCGCTCGGTCTGCAGCTCGTGGCTGTCGTAGACGAGGCGGGCGCCGGTGCGCCGCTTGCACGCCACCCCGACCGCCAGGGTGTTGAGGTCGTGGCAGTGGTAGACGTCGGCGCCGAGGTCGACGCCCACCGCCATCATCCTCCGGTCGATGGCCCACTGCTGCAGCCGGCTCCCCTGCCTCCCGAGCAGTCGTTTGGCGGTGCGGAACGCAAACCTCGCGACGTGGGCCACGGCACGAAGTGCCGGCGTCGTGATCACAGCCCATCCCCTCGTGAGCCGGGTCGGCCGTCCCGCTGCCTCCGCCGGTGACGCCGCGATCTCCTCGTCTCCCGGTGTCGCCGTCGGCGGTGCGCCGACACGACCGAGGCGGCGAGCCCGCGAGGCGTCGTAGGGATCGCCGGTCAGCCGGGCGTGCCGGGCTTCGATCGTCCCGGCGTAGCGGGCTGCGACCCGATTGAGCGCCGGAACCCCGAAGCTCGATCGGGGCACCCGCACGACGTCGACGCCGTCGGCCGTCGTCTCGCGCTCCGCGGTCACCTTGGGGACGAGCAACGCCACGACCGTCACCTCGTGCCCGGATCGCACGAGCGAGCCCGCCTCTCTCGTGACGCGGGCGTCGTACTCGAACGAGTTCTTGACGAACATGCAGATCTTCACATGAGGGCCTCGACCGACCGGCGGGCAGGCTACCCGGCTCTGCGGCCGCAGCGGAGGCCGCGGGTACCATTCCGGGCCCATGCGGGTCTGCCTCGTCTCCCTCAACCGGTACCACCACGACAAGCGCGCCCGCGCCCTGGCGAGAAGCGTGAGGAGGGTCGGCCACGAGGTGAGCGTCGTCGCCTCAGGTTCGGGCGGGCCCGGCGAGGTCGACGGGATCGCGATCACCTACGTTCCGTCCCGGCATCCGGCAGGGTGGGGTCTCGCCGGCAAGGTCATGCGCCGAGCACAGCCGGCATGGGCGCGGCGGGTCGTCCACGCCGCCCGCCTCGCCCGGGCGGCAAGGGCCACCGGAGCCGAGCTGTTCTACCCGACGACGGCGGCCGCGGTGCCGGTGGCGACTGCGGCGGCGGCCGGCGCCGCACTCGTGGCGCGTCCGCCGCAGTGGTCGGACGCCGGCGACCGCGACCTCGTCCACGTCGCCCCCCATCGCCCCGGTGCCAGCGTGTCGCCGGGCGGAGCCGGCTTGCCCCTCGACGGCTTCCGGGTGCCCGCTGCCATCCCCGAGCCGGGCAGGCATCGCGGTCTACGGATTGCGCTGTGCTACCGCAAGACCGACTCCAACCCGGGGCGGTACCTCGAATCGGCCCTGCACCGGGCGGGGATCACGGTCGACCTCCGCACCGGCGGGCTCGACTGGGGGGAGCTCGCACCCGGAACCGACGCCGTCGTCTTCGTCGAAGGCCCGTATCCGGCCTTGGAGATCACAGGGCGCAAGCCCCGGGTCCCGGTTGCGATGTGGGTCCACCACGGCGACCACCACCTCATGACGAATCTCCGCCTCGTCGATCGGTACGGGGTGGACGCCGTCCTCCTCGCCCACAGCTGGCATCTCGCCCACCGGTTCGGCGTGCCGGTGCACCGGTTCCCGTTCGGGGTTCCCCCCGAGCTCGTCGACGCCTCGATCCCGTTCGCGGCGCGGCGGCACGACGCAGCGATGGTCGGCGGGCAGCTGCGGCGCTCCGGAGGCACCTACGCCAGGCGCCAGCAGCTCGTCCACGACGTCGAGCAGGCCCTCGGCCCCGGCCGAGTCACGTTCGAGTCGGACGTCGACGCGGCGACGATGGCGGCGATCTACGCCGACGCCCGCATCGTGCTCAACGAGGGCGGCACCCGCCACTACCCGATCACGATGCGGGTGTTCGAAGCCGTCGGGTCCGGAGCGGTGCTGCTCACCGACGACCTCCCCGGTACCGACGTCCTCTTCGCCCCCGGGGAGCACTACGTCGTCCTCGAGGACGACGTCGCATCCCAGGTGCAGCGGCTCCTCGCCGATCTCCCCGCGCTCGAGCGCGTCGCGTCCGCCGGGCACCGCCACGCCCTCGCCGCGCACACCTACGACCACCGGGTGGACCGACTCGTCGCGGTGCTCGCCGGCAGCGCTGCCACGACAGAGCGACCTCAGCCGCCGCGACGCAGCGCGATCGCAGCGCGCATCGATGCCGATGTCGAGGTGCAGCGGCTCACCGTGATCGGCGAGATCGGCCTGGAGGAAGAGCTGCCGACACGGGAGGTGTGGGACGTCGCCGACGTCGTCGAGCGTCTCGCCCCGAGGACGATGGAGGCCGTCGCCGTGTGCGACGCCGGCTCACCCCATCTCGAACGGGCCGTGCGATCGGCGCGGCGCTACGTCTACGCCTCCGCCGACGTCGACGCCGTGCGATCGCTCGTGCTCGCCGTCCATCCGGGGGCCACGATCGACGAGCTCGATGGGGTGCTCCGCGCCGACCTCGGTGCCGAGTCGTACCGGGCCAACGTCTCGGACTGGACGGCCACCCTGCCATGACCCGACCCGACATCGTGTGGTTCGCACCGGCCGAGAACGACCATCGCGGCCTCGAGCAGCTTCCCTTGCGGCCGGTGCCGTCGGTCACCGTCGTCGTCCCGGTCTACAACCGGGTCCTCGAGCTGGAACGCACCCTCGCCGGGCTGGTCGCCCAGGATCACGATGGGGAGATGACCGTCGTCGTTGCCGACGACGGCTCCGACGAGGACGTCGCCGAAGTGGCGGCAGCCTTCGAAGCCAAGCTCGACGTGACGCTGGTGCGCCGGGAGCACGACGGCTACGGCGCCGGCCAGGCCCGCAACCTCGGCGCCGCCCACGCCGCCGACGAGGTGCTCGTGTTCGTCGACGCCGACTGCATCCCGGCACCGGACCTCGTCCGCCGCCACCTCGGCTGGCATCGCCGGGCCGACAACGTCGTCGTCATCGGGTCCCGACTCCACATCGACGAACGCGGGATCGAGCCGGGCGAGATCGAAGCCGGCACCGCGTCGCTCGCCGCCCGTACCGTCGACCGCCACGGCGGAGACGGGGACTCCGGCGCCCCCGACGACTTCCGCAGGCGGTTCTACCGGCGCACCGCGGGTCTCCGGCTCGGCGACGAAGCCTTCCGGGCGCTCGTGTCGAGCAACTTCTCAGTCCGACGCGACCGCTTCCTCGACGCCGGCGGCTTCTCGGAGGACTTCACGCGATGGGGCGGCGAGGACACGGAACTCGGGTGGCGGCTCTTCAACGCCGGGCTCGTGTTCGTCCCCGACAACGCCGCCGTCGTCCACCACCAGGCTCACGCCGACGAGGGTGCGGGCACCGGGTGGCGGTCCGCGGCGCGCCGGCGCAATGCCGGGCTCATCGCGTCGAAGATCCCCCACCGCTTCTACCGCGAGCCGAGGCGTGGCTTCATCTACGAGGTCCCCAAGGTCTCGTGGGTGGTCACGCCGGTTGCCGGGATCCGCATCGAGGAGCTGTGGGACCAACTGCTCCGTCAGAGCCACACCGATTTCGAGCTCGTCGTCCCCACCCACGCCGCCGACGAGACACTCGAGCGGTTCTTCGAGCTCGCCGCGGGTGATCCCCGGGTCACCGCCGCCCGGGGCGCCACGGAGGGCGAGGCGTTCGCGGCCGCGATCACCGCTGCGAGGGGTGAGTACCTCGCCATCCTCCACGGGTGGGCCGCGGTCGACCACCGTCTCCTCGGGCGGGCCGTCCGCCGCCTCGACCGGAGACCGCGGGCGGGCATCGTCCGTTGCGGGTACCAGATCCGCACCCCCGACGGGCCGGTCCGCCACCTCCACCAGCCGGACGTCGTCGCCGTGGACGCAGCCTGGAACACGGATGCCCCCGTGTTCGCCCTCACCCGGACGAGGGATTGGGCGATGCTCCGTCGGGGGACGTCCGAGCCGCACACGTGGTGGCGGTCCCTGGAGCAGGCGGTGAGGAAGGAGTGGCTCCCGGATGCGCTCGTGGCGCTGCCGTCGGCGGCGAAGGGCGATCGGCCACCGGAACGGGTGCCGGCGGTGACCGGCGATCGGACGCTCCTCTACGAAGACGTGCTGCGCGGCGGGCCACGCGACGCCGCGGCCGCCTTGGCGCGGTTCGCCACGAGCAGGATCCGCCGCCGGCCCTACCGCGCAGGCGGCGTGGCCTGGGAGACGGCTCCGCCACCGCAACCGACGGCGGACCGGCCGAAGGTGAGCTACGTGGGCTGGGTGGGCAAGGAGAACATGGGCGACGAGGCGATGCTGGAGGGGGTGCGCGCCCTCATGCCGTGGGCCGACATCGCACCCGACATCGAGCACCCGAGCGCCCTCATGCTCGGTGGGGGAACGCTCATCAACCGCAGGCTGTACCTCGACTGGCTCCAGCGGAGGGACAGCCCGAGGCGCGAGCGCGTCACCTTCGGCACCGGGGTCGCCGACCCGGTGTTCTGGGGAGGCGCCGAGGCGCCGGACGACTGGGTCGACTTCCTCGAGACATGCGGCTTCGTCGGGCTCCGCGGACCCCGGTCTTTGGAGACGCTGCGCGAGTGGGGCTACCGAGGAGAGGCGGCCGTCGTCGGGGACGTCGCGCTGGCGGTGGCACCACCGGCGGATGTCGACCGCGTCCCCGGCCGGATCGTCGTCAGCCCCGCATGGACCGCCGGCGAGCTGTGGGGAGGCGACGATCGGGCCGTGTTCGATGCGATGGCCGCCGTGGTTCGCCGGGCGCGCGCCGAGGATCGGGACGTGTCGTTCCTGTCGTGCTTCCCCGGTGACGACCGGCACATCTTCGAGATGATGCGCGCCGCCGGGCAACCGGAAGCAGCCTACGTCGCCGGCTACGACGACGTCGCCGCGGCGCTGCGGCTGCTGGCCTCAGCCGACCTCGTCGTCGCCGAGAGGCTGCACGCCGCCGTTCTCGCGGCCGGCTGTGGCACTCCGTTCGTCGCCGTCGAGTACCGGCCGAAGGTGCGGGACTTCGCCGCTTCGTTGGGGCTCGAGCGCCTCGTGATCCGAAGCGACGCGGTTTCGGCGGACGCGCTCGGGGCCCTGATGCACGAGGTCGCCGGGGAGGCGGTCGCGGCCGAGATCACCGCCTCCGTCCGTGAGCTGCGAACCCGACTCGAAGCCGCCGCAGAGGCGGTTCGGTCACTGCTCACCGTCTGATCCCGGACCGGGTCCATGCCCGGGCCGAACGCCCTCCCCAAACACGTCTCAAGGCCCATTGGCATGACGCCGATCCTTGCTCATGATGGAGCTGCGCCGTCGCCCGCGGAGACCGGCGCCGGCAACTCCATCCAGAGCAACGGCGCACGGTGAAAGGACGCTCCGCGTGACCAGCGCAGAAGCGCAGAGACCACGCCGGCGGACGATCGCGGCAACCGTCCTCGCGCTCTGCGCCGCGCTCACCGTTGCCACCCCCACCGCCGGCGCCAACACCGCCCAGGACGGCGCGACGCCCACGTTCACCGAGTCCTCGGGATGCGGGTACCCGTCGACCTCCAAGCCGCAGGCGTCCCGAAAGGGGTGGCTGCCCGATTCCGAGCCCGTCCGGGGGCCGGCGGGCGACTTCTTCGGCAGGACGATCGGCTCGATCCGCAGCCAGCTCGTCTGGTGGGATGTCCCGATGAGCAACGGGGAGCGGATCAAGGTCCACCAGCGAGCGCTGCCCGCATTCGAGCTCGTTGCCGCGAACCTCGCCTCCGAAGAGGCGGCAGGCCGCTACTACGGCGTCCGCTCCATCGACACCTACGGATTCGCCGCCCGGACGATCTCGAATCGCTACAGCCTGTCGTACCACGCCCTGGGCACCGCGGTGGACATCAACGCCCGCAACAACCCGCTGCGCAGGGACAACGTGCTCATCACGAACATGCCCCAGTGGTTCGTCGACGCTTGGGTCGACGCCGGCTTCTGCTGGGGCGGGTACTGGAACGACTCGAAGGACACGATGCATTTCGCCTGGATGGGCCCGGAGCGGACGCCCGGCTACGGCGCCATCCCGCCGGACCAGCCGGTCAGCTCCGCGCCTGCGGGGTTCACCTTCGAGGTGCAGAACACGTCGACGCCGTTCGGCGACCCCGGCCCCGGTTCCCGGTACGCGATCGCCGAGGCGAGCGGCGACGGAGCCGTCGACGTCGTCCAGGTCACCCAGAACCCGTGGGGGGCGATCGTCGACTACTCGCGGGCCGGCGACCGCCACGCCTGGTGCAGCGTGCGCCGGGATCATGCCGCCGGCGCCAGCCTCGCCGGCAAGACGGTGCTCTTCGGCGACCACCACCGCACCGGGAGGAACGACCTCTGGCTCGTCGGGGACGAAGGGGGACTCGTCACAGCGACGATCTACTCGAAAGCGGACGACTTCTCCACGAGCGTCTCGTACGTGACCGACCTCGCCGCCGCCCCCGGGGACGTCTACCTCGTCGGAGACCACAACGGCGACCGGATCGCCGACCTGTTCGTCGTCCGTACCGGACCGGCGACATCACTCGACGTGCGCCTCGGCCCCGACTTTGCCTCCGGGCCGGCGACGTCGGCCACCGGGCTCGGCGAAACAACGCCCCACGGGTGGGGCTTCACGCTCGCCGATCGCGACCTCGACGGCGTGTCCGACCTCCATGCCCTCGAACACGGCGACTCGGCCCGGCTCCACATCCTGCTCGCCGCCTCGGGGTACTCGGCAGTCGCCGAGAGCCACGACGTCGGCGACCTGGGTCCGCTCGCCGCAATGGGCTTCGCTGATTTCGACGGCGAGGGGCGCCCCGACCTCCAGGTCCTCGATGCCGGCGGCACGATGAGAGCCTTCCTCGGGAACCAGCCGGTGTACGCAGACCTCGACGGCTGGTTCGTCGCCCCCAGCTGGTCTTGCTCGTCCGACGCCGAGCCGTACGGTCACGACGGGACGTTCCGCGACGACGACGGCAACGTGCACGAGGCGGACATCGAGGCGATCGCCGCTCGTGGCATCACGATGGGATGCAACCCGCCGTACGGCGACGAGTATTGCCCGGACCGCGCGGTGACCCGCGGCGAGATGGCGGCGTTCGTCATCCGCCTCCTCGGCAGACCCGGCGAGGGCGCCACCGATCACTTCATCGACGACGCCGAGTCGATCTTCCAGGGCGACATCAACAGGCTGGCGTCGGCCGGGATCGCCAGAGGCTGCAACCCGCCCGACAACGACCGCTACTGCCCCGACCGGGTCATGACCCGGTCGGAACTCGCCGCGATGCTCGTGCGGGCGCTCGGGCTCACCGAAGCCGGGGATGGCGATCGATTCGTCGACGACGACGGGTCCGTGTTCGAACAGGACATCGAGAGGCTGGCCTTTGCGGGTGTCACCCGGGGCTGCAACCCGCCGCTCAACGACCGGTTCTGCCCCTCGGCATCGGTCATGCGCGACGAGATGGCGTCCTTCCTCGAGCGGGCGGCCGGCCTCCTCGACGGGTGAGCGAACGACCCGAACCCGGTCATTGACTCCTGATAGCCCGTCAAGTGGGCGAAGATGGCTGCCGATGTACCTGGGCATGAAGGGGATGCTCGGCGCAGTCCGCCGCCGGACCGCCGCAATGCTCGCCACGGCGACACTCGCCGGCACCTTCGTCGTCGGTGCCGCGCCGTTCGCCGCCGCCCAGCAGGAGGACGTCGTCGTGTTCGAGGGCTCCGGCTGGGGCCATGGCGTCGGACTGAGCCAGTACGGGGCGTACGGCATGGCGAAGGTCGACGGCTCCACCGCCGAGGAGATCCTCGCCCAGTACTACCAGGGCGTGTCGCTCACCACGCTCGACGCGGTCGGGGACCCCGTCGGGCCGCTGTGGGTCAACCTCGAGACCGATGTGACCGCGATCACCCTGATCGCGAGGAAGGTGGGCTACGCAACCCCGCCCGGTCCGACGGCCGCGCTCACCGCGACCAGGGACGGCGAGGCTCGCGAGCTCGCCGTCGACGACCGGCTCGCCATCACCTGGATCGAGGACACCGCGACCTGCGACGTCGTCCACGAGAACCCCGGCGGAGGGGTCGTGGCGGACCTCGGACCGGGCTCGTGCGACATCGACCTCGCCTGGGACGGCGATGCCGACCAGCCGACTCGGAAGGTGGAGATCGCCGGCTGCACCCTCGCCGATTGGAACGCGTCTCCGTCCACCGACCGGCCCTGTCAGTACGGCAGGGGCTCGATCGTCGTGCGGGCTCCGGGGCCGCCCGGCGCCGACCCGCCGCCGACGGGTCCGGTCGACGTCTCCCTCGTCATCGACCTCGAGGACTACGTCCTCGGCATCTCCGAGATGCCGTACTACTGGGGCACCGCGACCAACGCCGGCGCGGAGGCGCTCCGGGCCCAGGCCATTGCGGCCCGTTCCTACGCACGCGCCAAGCAGCTCGCCCGTCCCGAGCCGGGGAACAACGCTTGCCGGGCGTGGTGTCACATCCGCGACACCGCCGTCGACCAGCGCTACGTCGGCTGGGGCCACGGCTGGGACGAGTGGATCGACGCCGTCGAGGTCACGGCCGGGATCGTGATGACCCATCCGGGGACACCGGAGAGCCAGCAGGGCATCGTTGCCGGCTTCTACTCCAGTTCCTCCGGCGGCGCCACCGAGAACAACAGCGACGTGTGGCCGGGGACCCAGCTCCCCTATCTCATCAGCGTCGACGACCACTGGGCGTTGCTCCCCGAAGTGGCGAACGGCAACGGGTCGTGGAGCGTCACGGTGACGGCGGGATCGGTGGCATCTGCGCTCGGGCTCGATTCGCTGACGTCGGCCAGGGTCATCGACCGCTACCCGTCGCAGAGCGCCAAGACCGTCGAATTCACCGGCACCGCCGCGAGCGTCACAACGGTCGTCACAAGAAGCGGCGACTGGGTCAAGTCGACGTTCGGCCTGAAGTCCCGGTACTTCGACGTCTCATTCGGCGCTCCTCCCCCGTACATCGACATCGACGCGACGATCCACAAGCCCGACATCGAGTACCTCGCCGCCCGCGGGGTCACCCTCCCCTGCGACGCCGGTCCCGACCGGTACTGCCCCGACGATTTCATGGAGCGCGAGGACATGGCGGCGTTCATGGCGCGCGCCCTCGACCTCCCCGCCGTGTCCGAGGACTACTTCGTCGACGACAACGGGCTCACCCACGAGGGAGCGATCAACAGCATCGGCGCCCGGAAGATCACCCGGGGCTGCAACCCACCGGTCAACGACCGCTACTGCCCCGCATCGTCGGTGACCCGAGGGCAGATGGCCGCGTTCCTGGTACGGGCGTTCGCGCTCTCCGCCGGCCTGAGCACCGACCGGTTCGTCGACGACGATTCCTCGATCTTCGAAAACGACATCGACCGCATCGCCGCTGCAGGCGTGACCCTCGGCTGCAACCCGCCGGCGAACGACCGTTACTGCCCGGATCGGTTCGTGACCCGCGCCGAGATGGCGTCGTTCCTCGCCAGGGCGCTGCGGGACCTCGGCGGCTGAGCGGTACACTCCCCCCGGCTTCTCCCTGAGCATCACATGCACGAACGCGCTCGACACTTCTCCACCCAGACCTGGACCGGCGGCGTCATCGGCCTCGGCTACGTCGGGCTGCCGCTGGCGGTGACGATGGCGCGCACCGGGCTGTCCGCCGTCGGCTACGACGTCTCCACCGAGCGGGTGGAGTCGCTGCGGCGGGGCCGGTCGCCGATCGACGATGTCACCGACTCCGAGCTGCAATGGGCGCTCGAACACGGCCTCGAGGTGACCGCGGACCCGGCCCGCCTCGCCACCACGGACGCCATCTTCATCTGCGTCCCCAGCCCCCTCGGTCGCAACCGTGAGCCCGACCTCTCCCACATCCGGGCCGCGGCGGCGACGGTCACCGACGTGGCCCGGCCGGGGATGCTCGTCTCGCTCGAGTCGACGACGTATCCGGGGACCACGGAGGACCTCATCGTCCCCGCGGTCGCGGCGGCTGGGCTCACGGTCGACGTCGATGTGTTCGTCGCATTCTCTCCGGAGAGGGTCTCCCCCGGCGACAAGCCGACCACCGGTGACATCCCCAAGGTCGTCGGCGGCGTCACGGCGCTCTCGACCGAGGTCGCCGCGGCCGCCTACTCCCGGATCGTCCCCGACGTCCACCGGGTGAGCTCCACGAGGGTGGCCGAGATGGCGAAGCTCCTCGAGAACACCTACCGGGCGGTCAACATCGGCCTCGTCAACGAGATGGCCCAGCTCGCCGCCGAGCTCGACATCGACATCTGGGAGGTCGTCGACGCCGCCGCCACCAAGCCCTTCGGCTTCCAGCCGTTCTACCCGGGGCCGGGAGTCGGGGGCCATTGCATCCCCCTCGACCCCCAGTTCCTCTCGTGGCGGGCCCGGGAGGCGAACTTCGCCACCCGGTTCATCGATCTCGCCGAACAGGTGAACACGAAGATGCCCGACTACACCGCGAGCCGGATCGCCGACGCGCTGAACGAGCGCGGTCTGGCGGTGTACGGGACCCCCATCCTCGGGGTCGGCATCGCCTACAAGCCCAACGTCGCCGACGATCGGGAATCGGCATCGCTCGCGGTCCTCGAGGCGCTGGCGAAGCGAGGGGCCCGCATCTCGGTGCTCGACCCGGTCGTGGGAGCGGCCAGGATCGAGAGCCGGGGCTACCCAGTGATAGAGCCCGACGGCCCCTACGACGGGTTCGCCCTCGCCGCCCTGCTCACCGATCACGACGCGATCGACCTCGAGCGCCTCGCCGCCGAGGTCCCCGTCGTCTTCGACGCCAGAGGCGCGTACCGCCGGGCCGGGCTCGCCCGGGACAACGTCGTGAGCCTCTGAGGCGTGAACCGGCTCCTCGTCGTCACGTCGGTGCATCCCCCCGACGACCCGAGGATCCGCTACAAGCACATCGAGAGCCTCGCCGGTGAGTGGGCGATCAGCTACGCCGCCCCCGACCCCGGGCCGACGAGCACCGCCGGGTTCGTGTGGACGCCGTTGCGGGGACGCCGCTGGGCCCGCAGCGCCCGAGCGTCGCTCCTCGTCCTGCGGGGTCGCTACGACGTCGCCTCGGTCCACGACCCGGAGCTGCTGCCGGCAACCGTGATCGCCGCGCTCATTGGGCGTCGCGTGGCGTACGACGTGCACGAGGATCTCGTCGCACAGCTCCGCACCCGACCCGGCGTCCCCGACCCCGTCCGACGCGTCCTCGCCGCCGCGGCGAGGACGCTCCTTCGTATCGCCGCGTCGACGGTGCCGCTGACCCTCGCCGAAGTCGGCTACGCGTCGAGCCTCGGCGGCGAGCACCCCGTGTTCCCCAACCTCCTCGAGGAAGCGCCGCTCCCCGAGCCGGGTGACGGTGGCAACGCCGTCGTGTACCTCGGCGACGTCACCGAGGCGCGGGGAGCACTCGTCCTCCTCGACGCCGTCGCCGCCATGGCCACCCGGGTCGAGCTCCACCTCGCCGGTAGGTGCCGGCCCGACCTCGAGGCGCGCCTGAGGACCGCAGCGGACACCGCCGGCGTTCGCCTCACGATGCACGGCTACCTCGACCGAGCCGCCGCCCTCGAGCTCATCACCCGGTGCCGGGTCGGGGTGGCGCCGCTGCTCGACCTGCCGAACTACCGGCATTCCATGCCCACCAAGCTCATCGAGTACCTCGCCATGGGAATCCCCGTCGTTGCATCCGATCTCCCCGGCACGAGGCGGCTCGCAGCGGACCTGCCGGGAACGGTGCTGGTGCCGCCGGGCGACGCCGACGCCCTCGCCGCAGCCCTCGATCGCGTCTTCGCCGGGGGCGGCACCGTCGCCGCAGCACGCGCCGGAGCCGCGGCGGTGCGCCGCGACCACCGGTGGCCCGCCGACGAGGTGCGGGCCTTCTACGCCTCGCTGCTCCACCGGCCGGGGCGCGGCCGCAGGCGCCGGGGGCGGATCGGGGCTCCCTAAGCTCGCGGCATGCTGAGCACGACACCCTTCTGGACGGATGACGCAGGCGTTGCCCCACGCACGGGGCGCCGCGACCTCCCTGGCGAGGCCGACGTCGTCGTCGTCGGCGCCGGGATCACCGGCCTCAACGCTGCCCGCGTCATCGCCGCCGCTGGTTGCGCCACCGTCGTCATCGACGCCGGAACCGTCGGGGCGGGAGCGAGCACCGTCAGCGGCGGGATGGTCAACTACGGGCTGAAGGCCGCGACGAAGAAGGTCTTCAAGAGGTACGGGGCCACGCTCGGTCGGGAGCTGTGGGACGCGTCCCTGCGGTCGATCGACCTCGTCGAGGAGATCGTCGCGGCAGCGTCGATCGACTGCGCATTCGTGAGAAACGGTGCCGCCGAGCTGGGCTATCGCCCTGCGGACCTCGACGGGTTCGAGCACGAATCGGCGTGGATGGCGGACGCGCTCGGCTTCGAGACCGACGTCGTCGGCCCCGAGGACGTCCGGTCGGTCGTCGACAGCGCCGTGTTCCATTGCGCCCTCGTCGACCGGGTCGGCGCCGGCCTCCATCCCGCCCGCTACGTCACGGGTCTGGCGGCTGCCGCGGAGAGAGCGGGGGCGATGATCGTCGAGGAGGCGCCGGCACAGGCGATCTCACGGCACACGACCGGGTACCAGGTGCTCACCCCACTCGGCAAGGTGGCGACCCGGGAGGTCCTGCTCGCCACCAACGGGTACACCGGAGTCCGCCCGGTGCCCCGGCTGCGCAAGGGCGTCGTGCCGGTGGGCAGCTACATCGTCGTCACCGAGCCGCTCCCCGCAGCCGACGCCGAGCGGCTCATCCCCTGGAACCGGATGCTGTGGACGGCGCGGCGGTTTCTCAACTACTTCCGGAGGACTCCGGACGACCGGATCCTCATGGGGGGTCGCAACGACCTCTCCACCGACCTCGACCTCGTAGAGAGCGCCCAAATCCTCGGCGCCACCACCGTCGACATCTTCCCGGAGCTCGCCGAGGTCGCCATCACCCATTCGTGGTCGGGGAACCTCGGCGTGACCTTCGATCTGATGCCCCACATCGGGCGGATCGACGGCATGTGGTACGCCCTCGGCTACGGCGGCCACGGGGTCGGGATCGGGACGTACCTCGGCACCGAGGCGGGGCGCCGCATGACGGGTGAGCTCGACCGGAGCCCCTTCGAGGAGATCCCCCACCCGACCCGGCCCTACTACCGGTCCGAGCCGTGGTTCCTCCCCTTCGCCGCCCGGTGGTACCGCATGCTCGATGCCATCGGGCGCTGAGGGCGCGGGTCGCCGCCGCGCAGCGTCATGACCCTCGAGTCCTCCGCCGACGCCATCCGTCGAGGAGCTCGGAGACGGGAAGCGGCTCCAGCCGCGCCGGCGCCGGCACCGACTCGTTCACTGCGGCGATCCGCGCGTTGAGGGCCTCGAGCCCGGCGGCGACCCCAGGCTCGTCGCGACCGGCCATGACGCGCGGGAGCGCCCTCTGCACCGAGGCCGCCACTGCGGACGCCGCGTCGAGGTCGCGGTTTCGCCTGATCCAGCGTCGCGCCCACCATGCCGCGTCGTAGGGGGCGTCGATGTCGGGGATTGGTGCGCCCATGCCTTCGACGTCGTCGAATTCGCCCGCCTCGGCGGCCTCGCGGATCAACCGCTCGATCCAGGGCTCGGGGGGCCGCGCCATCCCCGCAGGCTACGACGCTGCGGCCTGAGTACCGTGCGGCGTCATGGACGACCGCCCTACGCGACGGCTCCTCACCGCGCTCTTCGATGCCGCCGTCGCCGCCGTCGCGCCGGAACGGGTCCTGCCCGCGGCGCTTCGTCGGCGCGGCGATGCCGTCTACGCAGCCGTCGTCGCCACCGGGAAGGCGGCGCCGGGGATGGCACGCGCCGCGGCGAGCTTCAGCGGCGACGCTCCGATGCTCGTCGTCAGCGACCACGTCGACGACGTCCCAGACGGGGCCCGGCTCCTCGTCGCCGACCACCCGGTGCCGGGTGACCGCAGCATCCGCGCCGGTGAAGCCGTCCTCGCCCTCGCCGCCCGGCTCGGTGAAGGCGACCGCTTGCTCTACCTGCTGTCCGGAGGGACATCGGCGCTCGTCGAGGTGCCACGCCCCGGGGTGACGGTTGCCGCCATGGCCGCGGTGACCAGGGATCTGCTCACCGCCGGCGCATCGATCCACGAGCTCAACGCGGTGCGTCGCTCCCTCTCCGCGATCAAAGGCGGCGGACTGGCGGCGGCCGTGGCACCTGCCGCCGTCACGACGCTGGCGATCTCCGACGTCGTCGACGACGACCCCACGGTGATCGGATCTGGCCCCACCGTGCCGCCGCCGGAGATCGACCCGGTTCCGATCCTCCGCCGATTCGGGGTCGACCCGCCGCTCGGCCTCACCCGGGACCCTGCGGCCGGGCATCGCGTGAAACCGGAGCGGCTCGACTACGAGATCGTCGCCGCCGGGTCGACGGCGGCCGCAGCCGCAGCAGCGAGCGCCCGGTCGATGGGCCTCGGCGTGGAGGTCCATCCCGAACCCGTCGTCGGTGAAGCACGGGACGCGGCGCGATGGGCGGTGGAGCAGTTCGTGTCGAGCCCCGATCTCGACGTCCTCGTCCTCTTCGGGGAGACGACCGTGGCGGTGCGCGGCACCGGCTCGGGGGGCCGGAACCAGGAGGCGGCGCTCGCCGCGGCACTGGCGCTGGAGGGGACCCCTCGAATCGCCTTCCTCGCCGCGGGAACGGACGGGATCGACGGCCCGACCGGAGCGGCGGGTGCGGTCGTCGACGGGACCACGGCGGAGACGGCCCGCGAGCTCGGCCTCGGACCCGACGCCGCTCTCGCCGACAACGACTCGGCACCCGTGCTGGCGTCGGTCGGCGCAGCCCTCGTCACGGGACCGACCGGGACGAACGTCGGGGACGTGTGGATCCTGGCCCGGGCGAGCTCAGCCGGTTGAGCCGTCCCCCGCGCGCCAGCCGTCCCGTTGCGGCAGGCGGCGCCGTCGGCCCACCGCGATCATCGTGAGCCCGATCGCAACGAGTGCGCCGAGCGCGGGAAGGAACCACGACGGGACGCCCGAGGCCGGATCGGCCTGGTCCGGTACTGCGGCCGGTGGCGAGCCGGGTCCCGTCGCGGCCTCGAGCACATCGGGAGACCACACGCCGCTGCACGAGCTCGTCGTGAGCCCCACGCCATCGCGCGAGGCGACGATCCCTACCCTGCCGGTCCTCGCGAAGTCGACCCCGCAGTCGGCGTCACCGTAGCCGGTGCCCACCTCGACGAGCTCGGGTACGTCGCCGACCATCACCATGTCGACCTCGAACTGCCAGCGAACCGGGGCCTGCCAGGGGCCGTCCTCCTCGCCTTCGGCGTAGCCGATCTCGTACCGCCCCACCGCGGTCCCCACGAACACTGCGGCGGCGCCTTCGAGGGCCCGATCGAGGTCGGGCCTCGCGCAACTGCAGGCGTTGGCCGGTCCCGCGTGGAAGAGGGTCGCACCCGCAACGACCATCGACGTGATGAGGACGCCGAGGCCTCGTCGCACGCTTCGTTCTCCCCTGCCGCTGCCGGTGGGACGTCGTCGGCCCGGCACCGGGTTCCCGGACGCGGGCGTGCCCGCCGCTGGGAGGACGGCGGGCACGCGTGCGGCGGTGCGGGTGGGAGGGAGAGATCAGGCCGTGAGGGCGGCCTCCGCACCGCGGGCGGCACCGCGCTGCTCGCACAGCTCGGCGTGGAGCTTGCGGAGCTCGTCGACGGTCAGCTCGCCGTCGTCGAGATAGGCGGCGGCCGGCCCGTCAGGGTCGTTGAACGGATGGTCCTCCGGCAGCTCGGCGAGCTCACCGGCATCGATGACGCCGTCTTCGAGCATCCCGGCCATGCCGGGGCCGAATCCGCGCCGGACACCGGGCCCGCGGCGCAAGGGCCGGTCTCCGAACTCCTCACGCAGCTCCGCGGCTCTCTCCTCGACGGCGGCGGTGATCTGCGCTGCCTGGTCGCTCGTGATCACACCCTCGCCGACGAGATCGTCGAGGACCACGCCGAGGACGGCGCCTCGGTGCGGGCGCTCCGGCGCCTCGAGGGAGGCGGACTCGTCCGGCTCGTCCTGGGCCGAGGCGGCTCCACCGACGACCACCGTCGCGGTGAACGCGCCGGCGACGAGCACGGCTGCCGCAGCGAGGGCTGCGACGATCTTGCGCATCGGGTGCTCCTTTCGTAGCGGGTGCGAGACCTGGCTCGCTGTCTTCATCACCCTCAGAATGAGGCCCCGATGTGAGCCGTCCGTGAGCCGCAGCTAAGAATCCGCTGAGAATGCCGGGATCTCGAAACCGACGACGGCCCCGCCTCCGGCGGCGTCGCCGACGAAGACCGATCCGCCGTGATCCTCGACGATCTGCTTGACGATCGCGAGACCGAGCCCCGACCCGGGCTTCCCGTCAGCCCCGGGGGCTCGGTAGAAGCGGTCGAAGATCCGGTCGCGGTGCCCCGGCTCCACCCCCGGGCCCGAATCGGAGACGACCACCCGTCCGCCGCTGACGCCCACTTCGATCGGGGACCCATCAGGGCTCCACTTGTGCGCGTTGTCGATGAGATTGCCCACCGCCCGCTCGATCTGGCCCCTCCTCCCTTGGACCCGCGCCTCGGCGGCGTCGAGGACGATGGCACGGCCGGTTCGCCGCCTGAACCGGGTGACGACGTCCTCGACGACCTCGTCGAGGCGCAGATCCGGCGTGAACGGCTCATCTGCGCCCCGGTCGGTGGCGAGCTGGACGAGCTCGTCGACGAGGGCGCTGAGCTCCTCGACCTCCGTGGTCAGGTCGGCGATGATGTCGCTCCTGTCGGCGTCGGCGATGGTGCCGGCGCGGGCGAGAAGCTCGATGTTGGTGCGCACCGCCGTCAACGGGGTCCGCAGCTCGTGGCTGGCGTCGCGGACGAGACGGTGCTGCTGGGCCTTGGCGTCCTCGAGCGCGGTGAGCATGGCGTTGAAGCTCGCCGCCAGCCTCCCGATCTCGTCGCTCCGGTCGACGTCGATGCGCGCCGCCAGCTCCTGGGTCTCCGCCACGTGTTCCGCAGCGTCGGTGAGCTCTTTGACCGGTCGCAGGGCGCTCCGGGCGACGACGAGACCCAGCGCGGCGGCAACGAGGATGCCTGCGATCCCGGTGATCCACTGCGCGATGGCGAGCTCTCGCAGCGTCTGGTCCGCCTCCTCGAGGGAGCGGGCGACCTGTAGCGCACCGGCACTGATGGGGACGGTGGCCATCCGGAGCCGGAGGCCATCGACCTCGACGGTTCGCAGTGCGGAGATCGCGGCGCCGTCGCGAACGGCGGTGTCGGCATCGGCGACGGGCAGAGCGACCTCCTGGCCGACGGGAATGAGCCGGTCCCCGTCGCCGGCGACGATCTGGATGTAGAGGGCGTCGAAGCCGACACCGGGGCGCCCGAAGGGGTTCGTCGGGCTTCTCCCCCTTCCCAAGCCGCGCTCGATCTGGAACGCAGCGAGCGGGAAGCGCTGCAGGGCACCGGCCCGCTCGACGAGCGACTCGTCGATCTCCTCGATGAGCTCACGGCGCGCCGAGGAGAAGGCGAGGACCGATGTCACGGCGACGGCGGCGGCCACTGCCGCGGCCGCGACGAGGGCGATGCGCGTCCGCAACTTCACGGCGTGCGTGCCACGTAGCCGACCCCGCGCACGGTGTGAACGAGGCGCTCCTCGCCGCCGGCTTCGAGCTTGCGGCGGATGTAGCCGATGTAGACGTCGAGCGAGTTCGACGTCGTCCCGAAGTCGTAACCCCAGATTCGCTCGTAGATCTGCTCACGGGTGAGGACGATGCCGGCGTTGCGCAACAGCAGCTCGACCAGATCGAATTCGGTCTTCGTCAGCTCGACGTCGCGTTCGCCCCGGTGCACCGTGCGCGCCCCGGCGTCCATGACGAGGTCGCCGAGGCGGAACGTGTCCGAGGTCTCGCCTGCGGCTCGGCGCAGCAACGCTCTCAGCCGGGCGAGAAGCTCCTCGAGCGCGAACGGCTTGATGAGGTAGTCGTCGGCGCCGGCATCGAGGCCCGCCACCCTGTCGGTGATCTCGTGGCGGGCAGTGAGCATGAGAATGGGGGTGGTGAGCCCCCGGGCTCGCAGCCGCCGGCACGCCTCGAGACCGTCGACGTGTGGCATCGCAACGTCCATGACGATCGCGTCGGGTTCCGACTCGGCCACGGTGGCGAGCGCCTCTGCCCCGTCCCGCGCCACCGCGACGTCGTAACCCTCGAAGGCGAGGGCGCGCTCGATCGCGTCGCGCACGGCGCGGTCGTCCTCGACGACGAGCACGCTGCTCACCACCGCGCCACCCGGAGATGGGTTCTTTGCCTCTCGTTCATGCACGCAAGGATGCCATGCCGGGTGAGGGTCGGCCGCCCGGCGGGTACCGTCGGCCGCCTCCGGGCGGCAGGGGGCCGGACCCGGTTCATGCTCAACTCCCCTGGTGAGGCCAACGGGTGGACACCTCGATCATCATCTTGCGCGTCGATGAAGCCTGGCTGAGCAGCACATGAGAATTGCCTGAGAGACGGCGACGCGCCTGGAATGGGCCTCGATCGAACGAGGGTCTGCTTCACTACCGTCATGCAGAGGGCACTGGCCGCCGACGTGCTCACCGGCTCCCGCCTCGTCGTCGCCGCGGTGATCGCGGGCGTCGTCGCCGCCGGCTCGCTCGACTGGGCGGCCGTGCTCATCTCCGTGGCATGGGTCACCGACTTCTTCGACGGGAGGCTGGCGCGCTCGACCCCGACACCGACCCGGCTCCACGCCTGGGACCTCCGCGTCGACACGATCCTCGGAGTCGGCCTCATGATCGGCATGGCGCTCGGCGGCTACATGCCGTGGTGGACGGTGCCCGTGCTCGGCCTCACGCTCGGCGGCGCCACCCAGGTGCTGAAGAACCCGTCTCCGGCGATGCTCCTGCTCGGCTATGTCTACGCGTGGTTCCTGTGGCTCATGATCTTCGAAACGGAGCTCCTCGGATGGGTCCCCTTCGCCACGCTCCCGTTCCTCGCCGTCTTCGACTGGAAGCGGTTCACCCGGGTCATCCTCCCCGCCTTCTTCAAAGGGATGGCGTCGCTGCTGCGCGGCGAGCGACGCGACGAGATCGAGCCGGTGCTCGACGACTGGGCGTGACCGGGACGCGGCGGCCCGGGGATCGCCCGTTAGGGCACGAGCCGGTCGTAGGCCTCGACCTCGGCCGCGAAACCGTCGAGATCTGCCGCCGTCGGCGCGTGCTCCCACACCGACACCTCGGCGAGGATGTCCGCGTATCGCTCCGCCTGGCCTTCACGCACCACGGCGCGGATCGGCACGTCCTCGGGCATGATCTCCCGATACCGGCGCAGGATGGCCCGATGCTGGGGGCGGTCGAGGTCGAGCTCGAAGATCACGCCGTGAGCCTCGTCCACCTTGTCGCAAGCCCGGCCCAAAGAAGCCCTGGCGAGGATCGGGCACAGCTCGGCGTGCGGCGGGCCGTGGCAGACGAGGACAGGATGGCCGAGGCCCTCGAGGAAGTCGGTCTCGAACGAGACGCTGTCCTGGGCGGAAACGTCGATGAGGATGGCCCCGCGAAGATCCATCCGGCCTCCTTTCCCATAGCCACTGTGATGCGAGGCGTCCCGACATGTGTAGAGGCCAAAGCCTCATTCCCTGGCGGCTTGACTCATATCGAAAGCTGTCGATATACTCATCGTATCGATGTACATCGATACGATGAGCGTGCCGGACACCGGAGCAGCGACATGAGCGACAAGGCCACGAAACGAGCGGTGCGGGAGCGTTATGCCTCCGCAGCGCTGTCCATCATCGACACCGACGCGACGAGCTGCTGCGGCCCGGTCGAGACCGGGCCCGGGTTCGGAACCGACGTCTACGACGCGCTCGCCGACGAGAAGCTCCCGGACACGGCCACGATGGCGTCGCTCGGTTGCGGCAACCCGACCGCCGTCGCCCGGCTTCGCGAGGGTGAGACGGTGCTCGACCTCGGCTCCGGAGGTGGACTCGATGTCTTCCTCTCGGCGCGCCGCGTGGGGCCCGCCGGGAAGGTCTACGGCATCGACATGACCGACGAGATGCTCGAGCTCGCCCGCCGTAACCAGGCGAAGGCCGGCATCGAGAACGTCGAGTTCCTCAAGGGCGACATCGAGGACATCCCGCTCGGCGACGGTGAGGTGGACGTCATCATCTCCAACTGCGTCATCAACCTGTCGACCGACAAGCCCCGGGTGTTCGAGGAGGCCCACCGGGTCCTCAGGCCCGGCGGCCGTTTCGCCGTCACCGACGTCGTCACGACCCGCCCCTTCTCCGAGGACGAGAAGGCGGACATGGCGAGCTGGACCGGCTGCATCGCCGGGGCGCTGACCCGCGACGAGTACATCGACGGACTGGCGACGGCCGGGTTCGGGGACCTCGAAGTCGAGGTGACCCACGAGCTCGGTCCCGACGTCGTGAGCGCCATCATTCGCGCCACGGCCTGACGGCTCCGTCCTCCGACGCATCGCCCGCCCCGGGAACCTGCAGGCGCCCCCGGGACGTCCCAGCGTCGGACGACGGAAAGGACCGAGCCGTGAAACGCCTCAGCGTTGTTCTCGCCACGTTCGCCATGCTCGCCGGCGCATCACCCGCCACGGCACAGGTCGTCGAGCCGTCTCCGCCCTGTATCGACCTCTGCCCGATCGTTCGCCACGACTCCCCCGTCATCGTCGAGCGCTACACCGTCGACGTGTCGATCGAGACCCAAGTCGCCACAACACACATCACCCAGGTGCTGCGCAACGGAGGCGGCGGGATCGCCGAGGGCTTCGTCTACCTGCCGACACCTCCCGGCGCGGCCGTCACCGACCTCGCGTTGTGGATCGACAACGAGCCGGTCTCCGGCGAGCTCCTCACCGCTGAGAAGGCCGAGGAGATCTACCGCGACATCGTCACGAGCCTCCGTGATCCGGCGCTGCTGCAATGGATCGACGGCGGCCTCGTCCAGCTCTCGGTGTTCCCGATCCCTCCCGGCGGCACACGGACGGTGGAGATCGAGTACGTCGAGATCCTCACCGCCGAGTCGGGGCTCGTCCGCCTTGCCCATCCTCTCGGCTCGGAGCTGAGCCGCGCCGTGCCGATCGAGCACCTGGCGATGACCGTGCGCGCCTCGACGACCTCGCCGCTGCGCGCCGTCTACTCGGCCACCCACGACATCGACATCGACCGGAAGGGCGACCGCCGGTTCGTCGCCAGCTTCGAGGAGCGTGACGCCGACCCGGACACCGACTTCGTCCTCTACTACTCGACATCCGGAGAGGGTGTCGGAGTCGACGTCCTCTCCTTCCGCGACCGGGGCGAGGACGGCTACTTCCTCCTCCTCGTCGCCCCCGGCCTCGACGCCGATGCGGAAACGGTGGCAAAGGACGTCGTCATCGTTCTCGATCGCTCCGGCTCGATGGAGGGCGAGAAGTTCGCCCAGGCGCTCGAGGCCGCCCGGTTCGTCCTCGACAACCTCGGTGAGGACGACCGGTTCAACGTCGTCACGTTCTCGAGCAGCCTCCGCAGCTACGCCCGGAGCCTCCGTCCTGCCGTAGAGGCCGACGACGCCGCCGAATGGCTCGATACCCAGGCGGCGAGCGGGTCGACCGACATCAACCGCGCCCTCCTCGAGGCCGTCGAGCTGGCGGACGACGAGCGGCCGGCGTACGTCATCTTCCTCACCGACGGTCTCCCCACCGAAGGGGTCCAGGACCCGGACCGGATCATCGACAACGTCCTCGACTCCGCTCCCGACAACATGTCGGTCTTCGCCTTCGGCGTCGGCTTCGACGTCGACACCGTCCTCCTCGACTCGCTCGCAGAGAACCACCACGGCACGACGAGCTACGTCGTGCCGGGCGAGCGAATCGATGAGGTCGTCTCCGGCTTCTACGCCAAGGTGAAGACCCCGGTGCTCACCGGCGTCGAGATCGAGATCGACGGCGTCACCGTCCGCGACCTCCATCCCCGCGAGCCGGGCGACCTCTTCTCCGGGGAACAGCTGGCCGTCGTCGGCCGCTACGACGAAGGTGGTCCCGCCGAGATCACTCTGCGCGGGCTCGTCAACGGGGAGCCGGCGACGTTCACCTACGACGACGTGCGCTTCCGGACGTCCGGCGGCGCGGAATTCCTTCCGAGGCTGTGGGCAACCCGCAAGGTCGGCTCTCTCCTCAAGGACATCAGGCTCAACGGGGCCAACGAGGAGATCATCGCCGAGATCATCGAGATCGCGAGCCGGTTCGGCATCGTGACGCCGTACACGTCCTTCCTCGTCACCGAGCCGCGGCCGCTGACCATCGACGATGTGCAGCGGATGGCGACCGAGCAGGCGGCAGCCGGCGCGTTCGACTACGGCCGATCCGGAGAAGATGCCGTGACCTTCTCGTCGGCCGCCGAGGCGCTCACCTCGGCCCAGGCGCCGTCGGAGATCAGCGCCGAGTCGCGCAACGCCGTGCGGGTGACCGGAAGCCGGGCATTCGTCCTCGTCGATGGACTGTGGACGGACACCGCGTTCGACGAGTCCGCGATGGAGATCCGTCGTGTGCCGTACCTGTCGGACGCGTACTTCGCCCTCGCGACCGGCAGAGCGGATGTCGCCGAGGCGCTCGCGATCGCCGAGCGCGTTCTCGTCGTCGTCGACGGCGCCGGATACGAGATCGTCGCCGAGGACGAAGCGGCCGGGCCCGTCACGTTGCCACCGCCACGACCGGAGGATCCCACCGTCACCCCGCCGGTGACCGCGACGCCGACGACGATCGCGATCACACCGGACGGGACGACGCCCCCGCCGACGACGATCGGGGCCGCCCCGGCAACCGGCGACGGGGCCGGCACGGGGCTGGTGCCGTGGCTGCTCGTCGCCCTCGTCGCCCTCGGAGGCGCCGGCGCCCTCGCCGCTGTCTGGGCGGCCACCGCCCGACCGCAGCCAGGGACCGAGGACGCCGCGAAGCCGGCCGAGCGGGAACGGGCGCGCCAGCGGGGCTAAGGCCGGCGGTGAGCCGACGAGCCCATGCCGTCCAACGAGCCTGCCCGCTCGCCTAGCGTGGTGGCCACACCGCCGCCGTCGCGACGGGAGCTGTGACGAAGATGACCACCGAGCACGAGTTCGGATTCGACACCCGGGCGATCCATGCCGGCCAGCGACCAGACCCCGAGACCGGGGCGCGGGCCATGCCGATCTACGCCACCACGTCGTTCGTCTTCGAGGACGCCCAACACGCCGCCGACCTCTTCGCTCTTCAGACCTACGGCAACATCTACACCCGCATCGGCAACCCGACGACGGCGGCGTTCGAGGAGCGGATGGCCTCCCTGGAAGGTGGCCTCGGGGCGGTGGCGACGTCGTCGGGCCAGGCCGCCCAGCTCATCTCGGCGCTCACCCTCGCCCAGAAGGGCGACGAGATCGTGGCCTCGACGGCGCTCTACGGGGGGACGTACACCCAGTTCGACGTCACGCTGCGCCGCATGGGGATCGATGTGACGTTCGTCGACTTCTCCGACCCCGACCAGGTCGACAAGTCCATCAGCGAGCGGACGAAGGCGCTGTACGCAGAGACGATCGGCAACCCGGGCTGCGACGTCCTCGACATCGCCCGGTTTGCCAACATGGCCCACACCCACGGCATCCCGCTCATCGTGGACAACACGTTCGCCACCCCGTACCTGTGCCGGCCCATCGAGCACGGCGCCGACATCGTCGTGCATTCTGCGACGAAGTTCATCGGCGGTCACGGCGCCGTCATCGCCGGGGTCATCGTCGAGGCCGGAACGTTCCCATACGACAACGGCAACTTCCCGATGCTCGTCGAGCCCTCCCCTGCCTACCACGACCTCCAGTTCTGGGAGAACTTCCGCGAGTACGCGTTCCTCACCCGTGCCCGGGTCGAGTTGTTGCGCGACGTCGGGGCATCGCTGTCGCCGTTCAACGCGTTCCTGCTCCTCATCGGGCTCGAGACGCTGCCGCTGCGGATGGCACGCCACGTCGAGAATGCGGCGAGGGTCGCAACGTTCCTCCGCCAGCACCCTGGGGTGGCGTGGATCCGGTACCCCATCTTCGCGGACAACGAGTGGACGGAGCTCGCCCGGCGCTACACCCCCGAGGGGCCCGGTGCCATCTTCACCTTCGGGCTCGCCGGAGGCTACGACGCCGGGGTCGCGTTCATCGAGAACGTCGAGCTCGCCTCACACCTCGCCAACGTCGGGGATGCGAAGACCCTCGTGATCCACCCCGCCTCGACCACCCACCAGCAGGTGCCGGTGGCCGAGCGGGCCGAGATGGGCGTCGGCGACGACATGATCCGGATCTCGGTCGGCATCGAAGACGTCGACGACATCCTGTGGGACCTGGACCGGGCGCTAGAGGCGGGGACATGACGGCGGCGGTGCCAGAGGCCAGCCCCCGCGATCGCCTCCGGATCATCCGCACCGCGTCGTCGGCCGCGCTCGTGGGCGTCTCGGCGAACCCGATCCGCTCCTCCAACTTCGTGGCCAGCTACCTGGTGCGGACGTCGCTGCGGGCGTACCCCGTGAACCCGGCGTACGACGAGGTTCTCGGGCTCACGTGCTACCCGACCCTCGCCGACCTCCCCGAGGTGCCCGACATCGTCGACATCTTCCGCCGGGAGGAGGCGATCCCTGGCGTCGTCGAGGAAGCGATCGCCATCGGCGCCAAGGTGGTCTGGTTCCAGCTCGGGTTGCGCCACGACGAGGCGGCGCGGATGGCGATCGACGCCGGTCTCGAGGTCGTTCAGGATCGCTGCCTCAAGATCGAGCATGCCCGCTTCTCCGGGAAGCTCCACCTCGGCGGGTTCGACACCGGGGTCATCTCCTCGAGGCGCCGGCTGCCGCTGTAGCCGGCGGCGGGCCCGGCTCACGGCCGGCACGCGTCTGAAGCGTTGTCCCTAGAACGAGTCGGTGGCGACGGCCCGAGGCCGTCACGATCGGGACTCGCCGCCGTCGCTAAGGTGATCGACCGACGCGCGCCGGGCGGGTGCGCCGACGACGGAAAGCGGGGACGCATGACTGATCAGGTTGCGTGGCTGCTCGAGCTCGCGATCAAGCCGGGCGAGCTCGACAACCTCAAGGATCTCCTGGCCGAGATGGTCGCGGCAACGGAGGCCGACGAACCGGGCACCCTCGACTACGAGTGGTCGATCGACGACGAGGGAACGACCTGTCACATCTGGGAACGGTACGCGGACTCGGCCGCGACGATGGTCCACTTGGGCAACTTCGGCGCCAAGTTCGCTCCGCGATTCATGGCGGCGCTCGAACCGACTCGCATGGTCGTCTACGGGAGCCCGAGCGACGACGCCCGGCAACAGCTCGCAGGCATGGGGGCGGTGTTCATGGCGCCAGCCGGAGGGTTCACCCGCTCCGCTCCCTGAGCGCGCCCGACACGGCGCTTCGTCGACCCGAGCCCTCATCGCCCGCCGCCGTTGGGGCGAACCCGTCGCCTGCGCCAACGCGCCGACCCGCTACCTTGGAGTGCATGGAAGACTCCCCAGACCCCGAGCGCACCGTCGAGACGCCTCATGCCATCGCCCGTGACCCGGGCCCCGTCGGCGAGTTCGTCACCGAGCCCGCCAAGCTCATGCGCATCGCTTCGATGGCCAAGGCGATGCTCGCCGAGGCCCAGGCCGCACCATCGGACGAAGCCGGCAGGGAGCGACTGCGCGACATCTACCGGCTGACGCTCGACGAGCTGTGCAGCGTGCTCTCCGACGACCTGCGTGAGGAGCTGTCGCAGATGTTCTTGCCGCTCCACGACGACGGTGCCCCATCGGCGTCGGAGCTCCGCATCGCGCAGGCTCAACTCGTCGGTTGGCTCGAGGGTCTCTTCAACGGGATCCAGGCGGCGGTGATGAGCCAGCAGCTCGCCGCCCAGTCCCAGCTCCACCACATCCAGCAGGGTCGGCTCGAGACGTCCCCACAGGGCACGCCCGGTCAGTACCTCTGAGCACGCGCCGCCAGCTCGGCCATGAGGGTGCCGATGAGCGCCGTCCAGCCGGTCTGGTGGGATGCACCCAGCCCGGCGCCGGTGTCGGCATGGAAATACTCGTAGAACGTCGGCTCGCGCCACCCCGGATCGACTCCGGGTGCGGCCCGGTCCCCGAGGAACGGCAACCGGTCCTCGGCGTCGACCCGGTAGAGCGACGTCAGCCGGTGCGCCAGGTCGTCGGCGACTTCGTCGAGCGTCGCCAACCGCCCCGAGCCGACCGGGTGCTCGACGGTGAACGCCGACCCGTGGAAGGCGGCGTACTCGCGGATGGCCTCGATGATGAGGTAGTTGAGCGGCACCCAGACCGGGCCCCGCCAGTTCGAGTTACCGCCGAGGATGGGGGTCAGCGCCTCACCGGGCTCGTAGCCGATGGCGAACGACGCTTCCCCGACCGTGAGCCGGTATGGCTCGGCGGCGTGAGCCTTCGACAGCGACCTGATGCCGAACGGTGAGAGGAACTCATCGGGATCGAGCAGGTAGCGGAGGACGGATCGCAGCTGCGCCTCGTCGAGCAACGACAACAGGATCCCGCGATCGCTGCGGGTCACCGAACGCTGCAAGCCGGGCCGGTAGCGGGCGTACCACGCCACCCGGTCGACGAACTCCGGGACCGCCGCGAGCACCTCTGCGGAGACGACCTCGACGGCGAGGAGCGGGATGAGCCCGACGAGAGACCGGACCCGGAGCGGCTCGATGGTCCCATCGGGGAGGTGTAGGACGTCGAAGAAGAAGCCCGCATCGGCATCCCACAACCCGGAGCGGGGATCGTTGGTGGCGGCGGCGATCGAGAGGAAGTGCTCGTGGAACTTCGTGGCGAGGTCCTGGTACGCCGGGCGGCGGTGGGCGAGCTCGAGCGCGATCCGGAGCATCCCCAGTGTGTAGAAGCCCATCCATGCGGTGGCGTCGGACTGGTCGACGTGGCCGCCGGCTGGAACGCCGGAGGAGCGGTCGAACAGCGAGATGTTGTCGAGACCGAGGAACCCGCCCTGGAAGACGTTGTTGCCGTCCGCGTCCTTGCGGTTGACCCACCACGTGAAGTCGAGCAGCAGCTTGTGGAAGACCGATTCCAGAAACACGTCGTCGTCAGTGCCGGTGACCGCTCGGTCGAGCGCATGGACCCGTCGCGCCGCCCAGGCGAGGACGGGCGGGTTGACGTTGCCGAAGTCCCACTCGTACGCCGGCAGCTGGCCGTTGGGATGCTGGTACCACTCGCGGGTGAGCAGGCGCAGGTTCGACTTGGCGAAGCCCGGGTCGAACCCGGCGAAGGCGACGGCGTGGAAGGCGAGATCCCACGAGGCGTACCAGGGGTATTCCCATGCGTCGGGCATCGAGAGAACGTCGAAGTTGTTGAGGTGGCGCCACCCGATGTTGCGGAAGGGGCGGCGCGACGCAGCGGCCCCCGGACCGGCGGGGTCGCCGTCCAGCCACTGCGCAACGTCGAAGGCGTACAGCTGCTTCGTCCAGATGAGTCCGGCCATGGCGGCGCGATGGATCGCCCGCGCCTCGACGTCCATCCCCTCGGGCCGGGCGGCGGCCCAGTACTCGTCCGCTTCGGCGCGGCGGGCCGCGACGACGTTTGCGGCGTCGCCGAGGTCGGGACCATCGCGGGCGAGGCGGAGGTGGCTCACCCACGTCTCTCCCGGTGCCAGCCTGCGGTGCATCACAGCCGCGGCCTTCGTGCCGCCGCCGTCGAGCGTCGCGTCCTCACCCCCGATGAGGCGGAGATGGAACGCGTCCTTGCATCCCCGCTCGGGATCGCCGCCGAAGACCCAGGGGTTCGTGTCGTTGCGGGTGAACCACATGTCGGCTTCGTCGGGCACCCGCCACGAGTACTCGCCGAGGACGGGATGCCACGCCGTGGCCCCCCCTGGAGCGGCGACGAGAAACGGCCGCTCGTCGACCTCGCCCATCGGCCCGCGGGAATACCCCCACGACCACGTGTTGCGGAACCACAGCGTCGGAAGCAGCCACAGCGGTGCGTCGCCTCCGGAGCGGTTGGTGACGGTGATCTCCATGACGACGTCCTCGGGCCCTTCCTTGGCGTAGGTCACATCGACGTCGACGAACCGGCTCGCCTCGAAGACGCCGGTGTCGGTGAGCTCGTACTCGGGGTCAGCGGTCGTGCGCGCCGCACTCTCCTCCACCAGCGAGGCATAGGGGAACTCGGCGAGGGGGTAGCGGTAGCGTGCTCGCAGGAGACTGTGGGTCGGGGTGGCATCGAGGTGCCAGTAGACCTCCTTGACGTCTTCGCCGTGGTTGCCTTCGGGACCGGTGAGGCCGAAGAGCCGCTCCTTGATGATCGGGTCCCGACCGTTCCAGACTGCGACTGCGGTGGCGAGGTACTGGCGATCGTCACAGATACCCAGCAGACCGTCCTCGTTCCACCGGTAGGCGCGCGCCCGGGCGTGGTCGTGGGGGAACGATCCCCAGACGTCGCCGCTCTCGCTGTAGTCCTCTCTCACGGTGCCCCACGCTCGTTCCGCGAGGTACGGCCCCCACGTCTGCCATTCGTCCCCGGACCGGAGGCGCTGGTGCTCGGCCGTCGGCATGTCCTCCATACTGCCAGTCCCCCACCCATGCGCCCGCCGCTGCCGGCACACGCCGCCCGGCGCCCTAACGTGGCCGGCCTCAGCCCGGAGTCTGGAGCGATGATGGAACTCGGCATGATTGGCCTCGGCAAGATGGGCGCCAACATGACGGAACGCCTCGTCGAGGCGGGCCACGACGTCGTCGGGTTCGACCTCGATCCCGAGGCCGTGGCCCGCGTCGTCGCGGGCGGGGCTCGAGGCTCGAGCTCGGTCGAGGATCTCGCCGGGCAGCTGGCGGCACCCCGCCACGTCTGGATCATGGTGCCGCACGGTGCGCCGGTCGACCGCACGATGGAGGCCCTCCTCCCCTCCCTCGAGCCCGGCGACACGATCATCGACGGGGGCAACTCGTACTACCGCGACACCCTCCGCCGGGCGAAGACATGCGCCGCCACCGGACACCACCTCGTCGACTGCGGAACGAGCGGAGGCATCTGGGGCCGCACCGAGGGCTACTCCATGATGGTCGGCGGTGACGAAGAACCCGTCGAGCGGATGCGGCCGATCTTCGAGGCCCTGGCCCCGTCGCCGGACACCGGCTGGGGCAGGGTGGGCCCGACGGGTGCCGGCCACTTCGTCAAGATGATCCACAACGGCATCGAGTACGGGCTCATGCAGGCCTATGCCGAAGGCTTCGCCATCCTCGCGGCCAAGGACGAGTTCGACCTCGACCTCGCCGGCGTCGCACGGATCTGGCAGCACGGATCGGTCGTTCGCTCCTGGCTCCTCGACCTCACGACCACCGCCCTCGAGGAGAACCCGCAGATGGCCGGCGTCGCCCCGTACGTCCCCGATTCCGGCGAGGGCCGCTGGACGGTGTTCGAGTCGATCGACCTCGACGTCGCTGCACCCATCATCGGGCTCTCGCTCATGCGCCGCATCGGGTCGCGAGACGAGGTCGAGTTCTCCGACCGGCTGCTGTCCGCGATGCGCAACCGGTTCGGCGGTCACGCCGTCAGGCGGGTGGACTGAGATGGCGGCCGCCGAGCCCCATCTGTTCGTCGTCTTCGGGGCGACCGGCGACCTCACCCGCCGCAAGCTCCTCCCCGCGCTGGCCCGAGTCACGACCGAGAACGACGTCGGCGCCAACCTCTCGATGCTCGGCGTCTCCCGCAGCGAGATCGGAGACGGCGACTTCCGCCGCTGGGCTCGCAAGGCGCTCGACGATGCCGGCGCAGACCTCACCGACTGGAGCGACGACCGCGTCTTCTACCACGCCTCTCCCGAGGGCACGAGCGACCTGGGCGGTCTGCGGGACCGCATCGAGGGAATCGAGCGCGACCTCGGCCTCCCCGGCAACCGAATCCTGTACCTCGCCTTGCCACCGCGTGTGTTCCCCGGGGTCATCGCCCAGCTCGGCGAGGCGGGCCTGGCGACCGGCCCCGGCTGGACCCGACTCGTCGTCGAGAAGCCGTTCGGGCGCGACCTCCAGAGCGCGAACGAGCTCAACGCGCTCGTCCATGCCCACTTCGACGAGTCCCAGGTGTACCGCATCGACCACTACCTCGGGAAGGAGACGGTGCAGAATCTCCTCGCCTTCCGGTTCGCCAACCTCCTCTTCGAGTCGGCATGGGGCCGAGACCGGGTCGAGTCGGTCGAGATCACCGTCGCCGAAGATCTCGGCACCGAGGGAAGGGCCGGCTATTACGACTCGGCCGGCGTCATCCGCGACATGGTGCAGAACCACCTGAGCCAGTTGCTGAGCCTCATCGGGATGGAGGCGCCCCACAGCTTCGACGACGACGCCATCCGTACGGAGAAGGTGCAACTGTTGCGCTCGGTCGGCACCATCGCCGCCGGGGACGTCGTGCTCGGCCAGTACACCGCGGGAACGATCGCCGGCGAGGACGTGCCCGGGTACCGGGACGACCCCGAGGTTGCCGCCGGCTCGACCGCGGCCACGTTCGTCGCGATGCGCCTCGCCGTGAACAACTGGCGATGGGAAGGTGTGCCGTTCTACCTCCGCACCGGCAAGCGGCTCCCGCGCAAGACGACCCAGATCGCCGTCACGTTCCGACGCCCGCCGGTATGTCTCTTCCACGGGGTCCAGGACGACTGCGAAGCCCACCAGAACGTCCTCATCCTCATTCTCCAGCCCGACGAGGGCTTCGAGCTGCGATTCGACGTCAAGGCGCCAGGGGACCCCCTCCGCCTCCAGGAGCAGCCGCTTCACTTCGGCTACGACGAGGCCTACCACTCGCTCCCCGACGCCTACGAGACGCTCCTCCTCGACGTCATGGAGGGCGACCAGACGCTGTTCGTGCGAGCGGACGAGGTCGAAGCCTCGTGGAGCCTCCACACCCCCGTCCTCGACCTCGACCTGCCGGTGCTCGAGTACCCCGCGGGCACCTGGGGTCCCGATGGTGTGGACCGGCTCCTCGGCAAGGCACGTCCCTGGATCCTGCGCGAGGGATGACCCGAGACCGGTGCGCCGGCGTTGGGACGCCACGGGACCATGCGCCGTGAACCATCGGGCGGGTCGCGGCGTATCCCTCACTGCAATGAGCCGGGGGATGCACGCCATCGATGCGACGACACTGCCACGGGCGGAGGTCGTTCCGCGCGATATCCTGGTGCGGGTCGACAGAGGGGGCATCGCCGCTCCCACGACCAGCGGTGATGGGAGCCGTGGCGCAACGATGAGCGATCCACTCAACGCCCGGTTCGTTGCCGGTGACGCCTCCGCCATGCGCGACGTCTACCGGGCGTACTCGCGACCCATCTTCGCCGTCGCCTACCGCGTCCTGCGGAATCGGGCCCTCGCCGAGGACGCCGTCCAGCAGACCTTCCTCCAGGCGTGGAGAGCCGCGGACCGGTTCGACGCGGGGCGCGAACTGGGCCCGTGGCTGTACACCATCGCACGGAGGGCAGCCGTCGACGTCTACAGGAGGGAGCGGCGGCACCAGAGCGAGGAACTCGGCGACCGCGACATCGCCGTGCTCCCGACGACGTTCGAAGGGACGTGGGCCGTGTGGGAGGTGCGACGGGCCCTCGAGCAGCTGCCGGACGACGAGCGAAACGTGCTCCTCGCCACCCATTTCGAAGGACTCACCCACGACGAGGCGGCGGTGCGCCTCGGCATCCCGGTGGGGACGGTGAAGTCGCGCTCCTACCGCGCCTACCGCCGCCTCGCCGATCTCCTCTCGCATCTCGAGGAGGTGACCGCATGAGTCGCGACGGCGGGCCCGGCGCTCCTCCACCGACCGACGCCGACCTCGCCGCGGCCCGAGAGGCGCTCGAGCGAACGCTCGCGAACGCGGGTGCGGCGCTCGACGAGGAGGCGCTCTGGCTCGAACCGGAGGCTGCCCTCGAAGACGCCGTGGCCGACGCCGTGTCGGCCCCAGTCGAGGCGCCGAGACCGGCGTGGCGCAGCTGGCCGGCCATGGTCGCCGCGGCGGCCGTCGTCCTCGCCGTCGTCGCCGTGGCCGCCATCGTCGCCGCCCGTCCCGCCGCGCCCGACTGGGAGGTCGCGCTCGCCGGAACCGACGCCGCTCCGGGAGCGAGTGCGATCGCTCGCGGCTGGAACGAGGCTTCGGGCACACGCATGCAACTCGACGTGTCCGGCCTCGACCGCGCGCCCGACGGCTTCGTCTACGAGCTGTGGCTGTCGGAGGGTCCGGTCCACGTGTCGGCGGGAACGTTCCGCAGCGCCGAGGACGTGCAGCTGTGGGTCGGTGTGCGCCGGAGCGACTACCCGCGGGTGTGGATCACGCTCGAGCCGATCGACGATGACCCTCGCCCGGCCCGCAACATCCTGGACACGGGGCCGTCGACCTAGTCGGCTTCGACGGCCACCTCGCTGAGGTCGACCATGATCTCCGGCTCGATGCCCAGACCCTTGAAGCCCTCGATACCCCTCGGCAGGCTCGCCGAGTTGCGCTGGTAGCGGGTCTCCCCGGGGGGGAGCACGTGCACCGGGGGCGGGGTCGCCCGGGGGCGTGCGGGCTCGGGCCGCTCCGGCGCCGCGCTGTCGAGGCGTGTAGCGAAGTGCCGCATCCGTCGTCTGCGCTTCCTCTTCGGGCTGGGCAACGGGCCTCCTCGCTCGAGCCCCAGCACCGTACCCCCCGACCGCATCCCAACCGGGGATTTCGCGAGCTCAGGTGATGATCGCCCACCAGATGCTGCTGAGGATCGCGAGGACGAGCCAACCGATGGCGACGGTGGCTATGGCCCTTCCGGTCGTGAAGTCCTGCCCTTCCCGAACGGCGACGACAGAGGCCACGAGCGACCAGATCAGCGCCACCCACCCCAGGAAGGGGACGATCCCGATGGCGCGCGGGGCCTGGGCGAAACCGAGGACCCGCAGCATCTCCCCCGTGTTGGTGTCACCATCGAAGAACCGGCTGCCGATGAACGCGGTGATCGCCGAGAAGGCCCACCAGCCGACGAGGCCGCCGAGGACGCTGAGGATGAGCACTGCGAAGAACCGATCGCTGACGAAGGCGAGACCGAGCGCGCTGAGGACGCTGACGATCACGACGACGGCGCCGGCCTGGCTCGTGAGCGACTCGTCGTGCTCCACGGCGTTGTAGAAGTCCAGGTCGAGCTTGGCCGCTCGGATGGCGTTCTCGATCATCTCTCGCTCCCTTCCCGGTGGCGGGAGCGTACCGCCGCTCAACCCAGGCCTGCGTACCATCCGGCGACGGCGGTGCCGATCTCGTCGGGAGAGTCCTCCTGGATGAAGTGGATACCGGGAACCGTCACCTCCGTCTGGTTCGGCCATCCCCGGCAGACCTCGCGCTGACGGCCAACGAGGATCGAGCCCGGCTCCGCGTTGATGAAGAGCTTCGGCACGTCGCTCGTTGCCAGCCACTCCGAGTACGAGGCGACGATGTCGTTCGTGTCCTCGGGCTCACCCTCGATCGGGATCTCTCGCGGCCACGTCAAGGTCGGGCGCCGAGCCTCACCGGGCTCGAGATACGGAGCTCGGTAGACGGCCATCTCCTCCTCGGTGAGATCGCGCAAGACCGAGGCGGGGAGGATTCGCTCGACGAAGACATTCTTGTCGAGGACGATGCTCTCGCCGCCGTCGGATCGCATCGCTTGGAAGATCGACGTCGCGGCCTCGGGCCAGTCAGCCCACGTCACAGGGGTCACGATGGCCTCCATGTAGACGAGGCCCTTCACCGCGTCGCGGTGCCGGTTGGCCCAGTCGAAACCGAGGGCGGACCCCCAGTCGTGGACGACGAACGTGACGTCGCTCGTGGCCGCGACGGCGTCGAGGAACCCGTCGACGAACGCCCGATGCTCCACGAAGCGGTACCGGTCGGGGCCGGACCCGGCGAGCTTGTCGCTGTCACCCATCCCGATGAGATCGGGAGCGAGACAGCGCCCGGAGAGGGCCAGGTGCGGGATGACGTTGCGCCACAGGAAGGACGAGGTCGGGTTCCCGTGGAGGAAGACGATGGGATCACCTTCACCGGTCTCGACATAGGCCATCGAGTGGCCCTCGACCTCAACGCGCTGTTTCTCCACGACGCCTCCTCACCGGGTACGGCGGAGCCAGATTAGGAGCGCGGGGCCTCCGCGAGCATCCCGAGAGCGGCCGCAGCGAGCAGGCCGCCGGCAACGAACGCGAGGGGAATCCCGTAGGAGCCGGTGGCGTCGCGCCCCACGCCGACGGCGAGGGGCCCGAGCGCCGCCGATGTCGCGATGATCGACCACTGCAAGCCCATGACGCTGCCGTAGCCGGGACCCGAATACCAGCTCCCCATGACGACCGCGCGCAACGGAAGCAGCGCGCCGAAGGCGACGCCGAAGACGACGAAGTGGCCCATCATCCGCCATGGCGCGGTCGCGGCGATGGCGAGGGCGACTGCAACTGCGAGGGCGGCATTGGCCGCCGCGTTCAGCCGCACCGGCCTGACCCGTCCCGACACCAGCGGCGCCGCATACCTCCCCGGCAAGCTGAGAAGCCCCGCGACGGCCGCCCACAGCGCAACCGTCGTGATGGCAAAGCCCGACTCCTCGAAGACCGCGATGCGATGTAGGAGAACGGCCTGCATCGCCGCAAACGTGAGCACCGACGCTGCGGTGAATCGCGTGAACCGGCGATCGACGATGAGGCGCCGGATCCCGACCCCGCCGGCGCTTCGCGAACTCGGGGCCTCATCCCGCGGGAAGCCGAGGCGCGCCGCCGCCCCGGTGAGCAGAAGGATGCCGCCGAGGGCGGCCGCGGCCCTCCTCCAGCCGAGCGCCTCGACGAGGAGGCTCGTCACCGGGAGAAACACCGGGCCGGCGAGACCGCCGACGACGGTGAGGACGGCGAGGCTGCGGAGGCGGCCTGCGTCGCCGAACCACCGGTCGACGGCCACAAAAGCGGGCTCGTAGAACGTCATCGCCCCTGCCGGCCCGATGAGGAACCACGAGGCCCCGATCACCTGCCACGGCTCGGCTGCGGCTCCGACGAGGCCGAGGCCAACGGCGCCGAGCACCGATCCTGCCGTCATGATGCCCCGCACCCCGTGACGATCGATCCGCCGCCCGATGAGGTATGCGAGGCCGCCGCCGACGACGATCGAACCGGACCACGCCACCGAGAGCACGGATGTCGAGAAGACCGAGCCAGCCGCTCGATCGGTGATGAGGACCGAGAACGCGTAGAACAGCGTCCCGAACGCCACGGACACGAGCGAGGACAGCGCAACCAGCGGCAGCGAAGCGACCGGAGCCCGCGTCATCGGTCCAGGCTATCGGCCCTGCGACGCCCGTTGATGTCCTTGGCGCAGGCGGTGCACCGGAGAGGTCGGCGCCCGCCGCCGTTCCGCCGCCGCCATGTCTGCGGCGAGGGCGCGATGCTCGGTGGCGCTGGCAGCCGTGTACACCGGGTCGAGCACGAGGCCCGATGCGACCCCGCCCCGGGGCGCCGCCAGGGGCTCACCATCGCCCGCGATCCATTCCGCGAGCCGCTGCCACGCCCCGCGGCCGGTGTCGGTGTGGCGGATCATCCCGGCGACGCGGCCCTCGACGATGACACCGTGAAGGTGGCCCGACTCGACCACGCCGAGGGCGGCGAGCGGACCTCCGGTCGACTCGTAGCGGCAGGTAGCGATGACCACGAGCGGTCCGTCGCCCCAGCTCTCACACCCGGCGAGCGCCGTGTTCGACCGCGATGCCGAGAGGTAGCCGACGAAACCCTCGACCTCCTCGCGTCCGAGCGCGCCGTCCGTCCACAGGCCGGCGTCGGTGGGCAACAGGGGCCATTGCGCCGTGCCGACACCGTCGATGGCGGGGAGTTCCTCTGCGAGCAGCCCGATCACGGCATTCGCATCGCCCCGCCCCACCCCGGAGACGAACGCACGGAACACGCCGACCGCCGGCCCCCGAGGTGCAGGGGCCCGCGCTCCACCATCCGGCTCGGGGACAGCAGCGGAGGGAATGGTTGCGCCGGCCCGCGGTGGTGCCGCGAAGGGCACATCGGTGACTGCTTCGATCGGTGATGGCGGATCGGGAACGACCCCGAGGCCCAAGGCGGCGAGCACGACGACGACCCCGGTGACCGCAGTGACGAGGCTCCACCGCCGCCGGGAACCGGTCTCGGGGACATCTCCGGGGTGCGCACCGGCCGCGGGCCCCCGCGGGTCGATGAGCCTGACGCCGCCGTCGATTCGCCGTTGTGGTCTGCGCCCGCCTCGCACTGCACGGGCACGATAGGAAACGCCGCGTCGCTACCGGACACCGGCCGTCTTGTTGGGGTGTGCCCCACGGTTCCGGGTCCCTGGCCGACCGCCCACTACGCTTTTCCCATGCACGAAGACCTCGTAGACGCGGTCGACCGGCTCCTCCCGTCACTCCGGTCCACGCTCGAGGACCTCGTGCGGATACCCAGTGTGAGCGCCTCCGGATTCGACCCAGGTCCTGTCCGCACCTCGGCCGACGCCGTCGCAACTGCCCTCCGCATCGCCGGATTCGACGACGTCCGGCTGCTCGAGGTCACCGGCGCCCACCCCGCCGTCTACGGCGCGATCGAAGGTCCTCGCGGCGCGCCCACCGTGCTGCTCTATGCGCACCACGACGTCCAGCCCCCGGGCCACGAGAGCGATTGGCACTCTCCGCCGTTCGAGCCCGAGGAGCGCGACGGGCGTCTGTACGGACGCGGTACCGCCGACGACAAGGCGGGGATCGTCGTGCACCTCGGCGCCGTGCTCGCTCACGACAGCGAGCCCCCGGTCGGTGTCAAGATCTTCGTCGAGGGAGAGGAGGAGATCGGCTCCCTCAACCTCGAGGAATTCCTCTCGGCGCACCAGGACCAGCTCGAGGCGGACGTCATCGTCATCGCCGACTCCGAGAACTGGAGGGTTGGTACTCCCGCCTTCACCACCTCGCTGCGCGGCCTCGTCGACTGCGTCGTCGAGGTGCGCACCCTCGAGCACGGGGTCCACAGCGGCCAGTACGGAGGGGCGTTCCCCGACGCCATCACCACCCTCGTCAGGCTCCTGGCGACGCTCCACGACGAGAACGGGGAGGTGGCGGTGGCGGGGCTCTCCAGCGGCGATGCCGACCCCCTCGACCTCACCGAGGAAGAGCTGCGGGCGCGGGCGGGAGTTCTCGAGGGCACGAACCTCATCGGGTCGGGGACCCTGACGGGCCGCATGTGGCGCCGGCCCGCATGCTCGGTGCTCGCCATCGACGCCCCTCACGTCGGCCACGCCATCAACCAGCTCGTCCCGGCGGCGCGGGCCAAGGTGAGCCTTCGCGTCGCACCGGGCGACGACGGGTCCCGGGCCCTCGACGCCCTCGTCGAGCACCTCGAAGCCCACACGCCGTGGGGCGCCTGGGTGAGCGTGACGAGGGGGGCATCGGGCGACGCGATCGCCCTCACCGCCGAGGGCCCTGCGTACGAGGCATTCCGTGCAGGTTTCGCCTATGCATGGGATCGCGAACCCGTCGAGATCGGCGTCGGCGGGTCGATCCCGTTCGTTGCCGCCTTCAAGGAGACGTTTCCGGACGCCGCGATCCTCCTCACCGGCGTCGCCGACCCGACGAGCAGAGCCCACGGTCCCGATGAGAGCGTCGACCTCGACGAGCTTCGCCGCGGCATCCTCGCCGAGGCGATCGCGCTGCGCCTCCTGGGCGGCTGACACGAGCAGGCTCGACACCACGCCGCCCGTGCCACTCCTCGCAGTCGCGCTCTTCGTGGTCCTCGGCGCCTGTTCATCGGGCGGCGCCGACCCGACACCGACGACGACGACGCCCGCAACGTCCGTCACGACGACCGGTCCCGTCGGGCCCACGCTCCCCCCACCACCCGACCTCGGGCCTGGTGAGACGGTCTGCGACTCGTTCACCACGCCCGTCGAGACCGGCACGCTCGCCTCAGCCGATCTCCGCGAGACGTCCGGCATCGTCGCCTCGAGAGCCCATCCGGACGTCCTCTGGGCTCACAACGACTCGGGCGACGCGGCCGCCGTCCACGCCGTCGGCACCGACGGCGGCGACCTCGGCCGCTTCAGGCTCACCAACGCCGTCGCCCTGGACTGGGAGGACATCGCGATCGGCCCGGGACCGGTCCCGGGGCGCGACTACCTCTACCTCGGGGACATCGGCGACAACCTCGGCATCCGGGGCCGTCTCCTCATCCACCGCATTCCCGAGCCCGTGCCGGACCGCAGCGGAGGCATCATCGAAGACGTCGAGACGCTGCAGGTGACATACGGTGAGCGCGACCGCGGCTTCGACGCCGAAGCGATGTTCGTCGACCCGTTGACGGCCGACCTCTTCATCGTGACCAAGCGCGACGAGGAGGGCCGCTCGATCGTCTTCAGGGCAGCGGCGGGAGAGCTGGGGGTCGGCACCGTGACGCTCATGACCCCGATCGCCGTCCTCGACCTCGGGCCGTCGGCCCAGGTGACGGCGGCGGATATCACCGTGGACGGGGGCGCGCTCGTCCTCCGCGGCTACGACGAGGTCTGGATCTGGGTCCGCACCGACATCGATGTCGCCACCACGTTCGACGCGGACCCGTGCCTCGCCCCCTCACCCGACGAGATCCAGGGCGAGGCCGTAGCGTTCGAGCCCGGCGGCGGGTACTACACGATCGGCGAAGGCACGAGGGCCGCGGTGAACTACATCGGGCGGCCCTGAGCCTCGAGGGCGCGGCGGATCACGGCGTCGTGGTGTCTGACGGTCTTCATCGCGAACACGGCGCGCAGCCTCGACCGGTCCTGAGGGGTCAGGTCGCCGTGGCGGCCGCGCCGGGCGATGCGGGCCGTCCGCGCCTGGTGGAGACACACCCCCGCCGCCACCGAGATGTTGAAGCTGCGGACGAACCCGCTCATCGGGATCGTCGTCACGACGTGGGCGGCCCCGAGGACCTCCGCCGACACCCCCTCGAGCTCGTTGCCGAACACCAGTGCCGTCGGCTCGTCGAACCCCAGCTCGGAGATCGGGACGGCGCCGGGGTCGGTGTCGGCGACTGCGATCCGGTATCCGGCCCTCCCGAGGAACGCAACGCACTCTGCCGCCGACCTCCAGCGATACCGGTCGAGCCACTTCTCCGCGCCCTGGGACGTCCGCCGCGAGTGCTTGTAGCTGCCTGCGGTGTCGATGGCGTGAAAGGCCTGGACCCCGAAAGCGTCGGCGGTGCGCATGACGGCGCTGACGTTGCCTGAGTCGACCATGCCGTCGACGGCGACGGCGAGCGTGTACGTGCGCTCGGCGAGGATCTCGTCGATCCGCCCCAGCCGGCGCTCGGTCACATGGGGGCGGAGAATCGTCACGACCTCGTCGGGGGTCAGCACGACGTTCCCGAAACGGAACCAGGCCGGGTCGAACGTGGTCCGGGGTCCTTTGCCCAGCAGCCGCTCCATCTCCCGGACGGCCACGACGGGATCACTCGGCATCCCGGGAGGGTACAGGCGAGCGTCGCCGGTCAGGCACCCGCGCTCGTCGAGCTGGCGGCCGCGGCCGGCACCACGAGCCGGAACACGCTCCATCCGTCGGCGAAGTCGTACTCGAGCTCGCCGTCCATGAGTCGGGCGAGCGATCGGGAGACGGCGAGCCCGATGCCGACCGAGCCGGTGAGCCCGCTGGGGGAATGGGCTCGCTCGTACAGGTCGAAGATCGCCTCGCGGCGCTCGACCGGCACCCCGGCTCCGTCGTCTGCGACCGTCACGACACACGACTCGGCGTCGTGACCACCCCGGATGCGGATCCTCTCGCCGCCATAGCGCATCGCGTTCGTGACGAGATTGCGGAGGATCTGCTTGAGACGCAGGGGATCGGCCCATGCCGACCCGGCCACCTCCACGACCTCGATCTCGCCTCGGCTGCGCTCGGCCCGGCTGGCGTCGACGACTGCGTCGACGAGGGGGCGCAGGTCGGTGACCCGGGGCACGACGCTGACGGTTCCGATGTCGGCTTGGGCGGCGACGAGAAGGTCCTCGACCATGTGCGCCAGCTCGGCGCTCTCGAGGGCGATGAAGCCAACGAGCTCGCGCTGGAGCTCGGGCTCCATGCGGTCCCACTCATCGAGCAGCGCCTCGGCGCTGCCGTACACCGCGGTGAGCGGGGTGCGGATCTCGTGGCTCACCGAGGCAAGGAAGTCGTCCTTGGAGCGGACGAGCTCGGCCATCCTCGTCTCGCTCTCCTTGCGCTGGGTGATGTCGACGATGGCCACGGTGACCTTGGAGAGATCCAGTCCGTCGACGAACCGGGGGGCGCTCCAGTGCATGATCCCGAACAGCGGCGTCCCGTCGGCGCGACGGCCCCTGAACTCGAAGTTGATGTAGCTCTCGTCCGCCCATATCGCCTCGAACTGACGCTGGTAGGACGCCAACGAGTCCTCGGCATGGGACCTCGCCGGAGTGAGCCCGACGAGCTCGGCGGCGGACCCGGCGCGCAACATCGACACCGCGGCGTCGTTGACATCGACGACGGTCACCAGCGCAGCCCCCCCGGCGAGCTCCGCCGGGTTGGCCCGGAGGTAGTCGGAGAGGTCGGTGATCCCGTCCTCGCGGAGACGGTTCAGCCACGTCCCCACCTCGGTGAAATCCTCTTCGAAGGTGGCGATCGGCGACCTGGCGAAGAGGGTGTCGTAGTGGGCCTTTCGGCGCAGCGCCTCCTCCGCTCGCGCCGCGTCGCCCTCGACGGCTTCGTCGTAGCGGCTCGACACGGTCTCGAGGAACGTGCGCCAGGCCGTGGCGTCACGCGGCAGCGCGCGGGGCTCGAGCCCGGCGGCGCGCAGTTGCCGTTCGAGATGCGGGTTCACGGTGCCCTCACGCCCCTTCCGGA
>CAMYMC010000015.1:128598-193195 GCA_947259365.1 uncultured Acidimicrobiaceae bacterium
GGCGCCACCGGTTGAGGCGGGTCAACTCAGCGGGGGACGCGCGTCCTCTTGAACTCGTTGAGGCGCGTCCGGGGGAGAAGCGAGAGGACGTGCTCGATATCGTCGCGACGGTGGCGCTCCATCAGTCGCACGAACACTGCCTCCTCACCGGCGATGAACGTGGGGACGCCGAAGACGGCCCATCGCTTGACCGACTCCTGGTGCTCGCGGGCGAGCGTGTCCATCGGCACGCCCGAGGCGACGACGTCTGCGACCCGGTCCGGGTCGAGACCGGCCGCGATGGCGACCCGGGTGAGCACCTCCGGATCGTCGACGTCTGCGGCATCCCCGAAGCGGGCCTCATAGCATCCGACGTGCCAGGACCGGAACTGCCCCGGAAACTCGTCGCGCACTGCGATCGCCCACTGCAATGCGCGCACCCCCCGGGTGCCCTCAGCCCCCGGCGGGCGCTCCCACACCGGGGCCTCTCCGTCCTCGACCTTCGTCTGGGAGAGCGAGAAGGGGATGAACGTGACGTCCCACCCGACACCGTCCTCGAGCGCCTCCACGATCGTCTCGTTGGCGATCCGGGCGAAGGGGCAGAGGTAGTCGAACGTGATGGCGAACCGGTCCGTCATGCGATGTCTCCTCGTGGGGGCGTCGTCCGGGCCGAGGGTACCGGCCCGTCGCCCGGTCGGCGTCGCACCACCCGAAGCCCACGCCACTGGGCCGAGAATGGGTACGTAGCATGCGTATAATCTGAGTGCTGGTTTGGCATATCTTCCGTTCTGCCGGAATACTCACCACGATTACAGCATTACACTCGCGATCGTCTTCTCCGAAAGGGTGCATGTTGGCCGACCTCACCACCGTCACGCTCCCGGTGCTTCCGCTTCGCAACGGCGTCGTCTTCCCCCACATGGTCGTGACCGTCACGATCGAGTCCGAGGAAGCGCAGCGTGCCATCGCGGCCGCGGAGGCCACAGACGGCCGCCTGCTCCTGCTGCCGCGCATCGACGACCGGTACGCCTCCATCGGGACGATCGCCGAGATCCAGCAGGTCGGCGACGACGACGTGACGACGGCCGTCATCGCCGGCCTCGGTCGCGCCCGGATCGGGTCCGGAAGGCCCGGCAGCCACGACACGCTGTGGGTCGACGCCGAGCCGATCCTCGAGGCCGAGATCCACGACGAGCGAACCCGCTCCCTGGCATCGGAGTACCGCGCCGTCGTCACTGAGATCCTCCAGCATCGCGGCATCGGTCCGCTCGCCGATCGGATCCTCGACATCGACGAGCCCGGTCGCCTCGCCGACCTCGCCGTCTACTCCCCCGACCTCAGCCTCACCCAGAAGGTCACGGTGCTGGAGACCATCGACGTCGCCGAGCGCCTCGAGACCGTGCTGGGGTGGATGAACGAGATCCTCGCCGAACTCACGTTGCGCCAGCGCATCCGCGACGACGCGACGGACCGCATCGACAAGTCACAGCGCGAGTACATCCTCCGTCAGCAGCTCCAGTCGATCAGGGAGGAGCTCGGCGACGCCGACGGCGACGTCGCCTCCGAATACCGGGCCAAGCTCGCCGAGAGGGACCTTCCCGAGGCCGTCACCGACGCCGTCGACCGTGAGATCGACAGGCTGGAGCGGATGAGCGAGCAGAGCCCGGAGCACAGCTGGATCCGCACCTGGCTCGACACGATCTTCGACGTCCCCTGGGAGACGCGCACCGAGGACCGGCTCGACCTCGACGCGGCGCGCGCCGTGCTCGACGCCGACCACACCGGGCTCGACGACGTCAAGGACCGCATCATCGAACATCTCGCCGTGCGCAAGCTCCGCTCCGAGCGGGGGCTCGACGCCGCCGCCGACGGTCGCGGTTCAGGCGCCATCTTGCTCCTCGCCGGGCCGCCCGGCGTTGGGAAGACGTCGCTCGGAGAGAGCGTCGCCCGGGCGCTGGGGCGGGAGTTCGTGCGGGTGGCCCTCGGCGGCGTGCGCGACGAGGCCGAAATCCGCGGTCACCGGCGCACGTACGTCGGGGCCAGGCCGGGACGCATCGCCCGCGCCCTCGTCGAGGCCGGCTCGATGAACCCCGTGTTCCTCCTCGACGAGATGGACAAGGTCGGCGCCGACTGGCGGGGTGATCCGTCCTCCGCGTTGCTCGAGGTGCTCGACCCGGCGCAGAACCACACGTTCCGGGATCACTACCTCGAGCTCGACCTCGACCTGTCCGATGTGTTGTTCATCGCGACCGCAAACATCGTCGATACCATCCCGGCGCCGCTGCTCGACCGCACCGAGGTGATCCGCCTCGATGGCTACACGGACCGGGAGAAGCTCGAGATCGCGAGGGACCACCTCCTCGGCCGCCAGCTCGCCCGGGGCGGGCTCGAGGAGAGCGAGCTCGTCATCACCGACGAGGCCGTCGCCTCCGTGATCGACGGGTACACCCGTGAGGCGGGCGTGCGCGGACTGGAGCGACAGCTCGGCAAGCTCGTGCGCAAGGTCGTGACCCGGGTCGCAGCCGATCCGGCTGCGGCGCGCGTCGTCGTCGACACCGACGACGTGCGGGAGTTGCTCGGCAAGCCCACCGTGCACCACGACGAGGCCAGGGACCGCACGTCGGTGCCGGGCGTCGCCACCGGCCTCGCCGTCACCGGCGCCGGTGGCGATGTGCTCTTCGTGGAGGCCACCGCGATGGAGGGGGAACCCGGCCTCACCCTCACCGGCCAGCTCGGGGACGTCATGAAGGAGTCTGCTCGCATCGCACTGTCCTACGTCGAGTCACACGCCGGCGCTCTCGGCGTCGACCCGGAAACGATCGCCCGCCGCTTTCACCTCCACGTTCCCGCAGGCGCCATCCCCAAAGATGGGCCGTCGGCCGGTGTCACCATGGCGACGGCGCTCGTCAGCCTGCTCACCGGACGCCGCGTGCGCGAAGAGGTCGGCATGACCGGCGAGATCACGCTCCAGGGGCGCGTCCTGCCGATCGGTGGTGTCAAGCAGAAGGTGCTGGCAGCGCATCGGGCGGGGCTCACCGAGGTCGTCATCCCGGCCCGCAACGCGGACGACCTCGACGACGTGCCGGAGGAGGTGCGGGAAGCGATGACGTTCCACACCCCCGATGACCTCTCCGCAGTCCTCGACGCCGCCCTGGGGGCAGCCGGCTGAGAAGCGGCGTTTGGGGATTCAGTCGTCGCCCCCGCCGCCCTCTTCGTTGATCTGGACGTCGAGCTCGCCGTCGTCGATCTTCGCCTTGAACGACCAGGTCATCGATGGGCTCTTGAACTTCAGCTCGACCTTCGGGGGCCCTTCGGATTCGATATCGATCTCGTAGCCGCTCGCCACCGTCCAGCTGTGGAGGACGACGGCTTCCTCGTACACGAGGATGTTCACCCAGCCGCCGCCCGTCTCGTACGTCTCGAGCTCGCCCGGGTCGCCGGTCGTCGTCGGGGCGGCCGTGGTCGACGTCGTGGTCGTCGTCTCGGGCATGGTCGTCGTCGTGGCGACCGACGTCGAGCTCGACGGTGCCTCCGAGGTGTCGACCGCGGCGGTCGAGGCCGGTGCGGCGGTGGTTGCGGAGGTCGACGTTGTGGACGACGAGGCGCGAGGGACGTCGTCGGTGCTCGTGACCGGCTGCGCGGCGGCTGTCGTCGCGGTGACCGAGGTCGTGGAGCTGGCGAGGCGGTCGAGCGCGGCCGGGTGCAACGGTGACGGCCGCTCCGTCACCTGGTCCTGGACGGTGGCGACGGCGGCGGACGCGACGAGCACCGAGACGAGGGTCGCGGCGACCCAGCCGAGGATGGCTCCTACTCGACGTCTCATGCCGACATCATGGAACAGGACGCCCGATCGGGCGATAACCCGGGGTTAAGCGGGTGACAACACTTCGCCACGCGCTGCCGCCTCGGCCGCAGCTGCCGGTAACGTTCCCCCATGGCATCGATCCTGATCATCGAGGACGACGTGCGGATCCGGGAGTCGGTCGCGCGAGCGCTCGCCGATCACGGCCACGACGTGCACTCCGAACGCCTCGGCATGGATGGCGTCGCCGCAGCCGTCGCCGGGCAGGTCGACCTCGTCGTGCTCGACCTCGGTCTGCCCGACATCGACGGGGCCCGGGCGCTGCAGATGATCAGGGGCGTCTCCCAGGTGCCGGTCATCATCGCCACCGCCCGCGACGAGCAGGAGGCCGTTGTCGAGCTCCTCGACCTCGGTGCGGACGACTACGTCGTGAAGCCGTTCACTGCGGCCCACCTGGAGGCGCGGATCCGGGCGGTACTGCGCCGCGCCTCCGACGACGACACCGGATCCCGGCTCAACGTGGGCGGGCTCGACATCGACGTGGAAGCGCACGAGGCAACGCTCGACGGCGAACGGCTCGAGCTCACCGCGAAGGAGTTCGACCTCCTCGCCTACCTCGCCGCCCGGCCCGGGAAGATGGTCAGCAAACGTGAGTTGCTCGCCGAGGTGTGGCGCCAGCCCTATGGCGGCGCCGACAAGACGGTCGACGTCCATCTCTCCTGGCTGAGACGGAAGCTCGGCGAAACCGCCGCCGAGCCCCGGTACCTCCACACCCGGCGCGGCGTCGGGGTGAAGCTCGTCGCGCCGGAGACGTGAGGAGCCGTCTGGTTCTCGTTGCCGCCGCCGTCACGACGATGGTGGCGCTGTCCTTCCTCATCCCCCTCGCCAGGCTCGTCGACCAGCTCGCCGCCGACCGGGCCCTCACCCAGGCCGAGCGCGATGCGCAGCTCGTCGCCCAGTTCGTCGGTGCTGCCTCGCCGACGCTCGGCGCCGAGCAGTCGTTCCGCGCCGTGACGAGCGGCGGGACGCTTGGGGGCAGGGCGACGAGCCTGCTCCTCCCGAACGGTCTGGTCATCGGTGCCGAGCCGACGCCCGGCGAGAACCTCTCCGATGCGCTCGCCGGCGCCGCAGTGAGGATCCCGGCCACGGGAGGCCAGGTCGTGGCGGTCCCGTCGGTGGCGGCGACCGGTGACGTGTCCGTGGTGCGCGTCTTCGTGACTGACGAGGAGCTGGATCGCGGCGTAGCCCGCTCTTGGTTCCTCCTCGGGCTGCTCGGGTTGACGCTCGTCGCCATCGCCACCGCCGTCACAGACAGGCTCGGCCGATCGATGGTCGCACCCGTCGAAGACCTCTCCGGCGCGGCCGACGAGCTGGGTCGGGGCAACCTCGCAGTTCGGGTCACGCCGATGGGGCCTCCCGAACTCACCGCGGTCGGACGCGAGTTCAACCGGCTCGCCGACCGGATCGCGGCGCTGCTCCAGCGTGAGCGGGAGACCGCCGCCGACCTCTCCCACCGTCTCCGCACCCCGCTCGCCGCGGCCCGTCTCGACGCCGAGGCGATGGCGCCAGGCGAGGACAAGGACCGGATCCTCGCGGACCTCGACGAGGTGGACCGCACGGTCACTCACATCATCAGGCTGGCGAGACGCGAGCTCGACGCGACGACGGGGACATCGGACATCGTCGCTGCGGTCACGGACCGGTTCGAGTTCTGGGGGGCGCTCGCCGACGAGCAGGATCGCGCCACCGAGCTGGCCGCACCCCCGGTGCCGCTGTGGGTCGGACTCGATGGAGCCGACCTCGACGCGACCCTGGATGCGCTGCTCGGGAACGTCCTCGCCCACACCGAGTCGGCAACGCCCTACCGGGTCGAGTTGAGGCGCGACCGGGGTTTCGCCCGTCTGACGATCGACGACGACGGTCCCGGGTTCGGCGACCCCGGTGTCCTCGAGCGCGGCGAGAGCACGGCGGGATCCACCGGGCTCGGGCTCGACATCGTGCGGCGACACGTCGAGGACGCAGGAGGCGAGGTCGTGATCGTCAACCGCGACGGGGGCGGCGCCAGGGTCGTCGTCAGGCTGCCCATCGTCGATGTCGGGCCGGCACCGGAATGAGGGAGGGCCGAGGCGGCGCCCGACGTGGGCCCGGCCGCCCCCCCCTGCGGGCAGCGGCCGGGCACCGCGCGCGTGCGTGCGCGGACTCACCCCAGGGTGCGGGCCGGAACATCAAGGATGCATCCGGCCACGGTTAAACCTCGGTCAAAACGATGGGCGCGAGCACGCACGGTCGGCGCGGTGGCGACGCGACGTAGTCGACCGGACGGGGGTGCCTGTCCGACGACACCGGCCACCGACGGCCGAACCTGCGACTTCACTCCATCGGCTGCCGGCCGATACAGAAGACATGGAGCCATCACGACCCGGGCTCGGCCACGTCGCGCGCAGAGGCGACCTCTCCAGTCTGGAACCGGAGGTCGTTCGACTCTTGACGATCATGGCGACGTTCGCCTCGATCGTCCTCTTCACACTGTTCATCGCGACCGGTGACGGCGAGTTCGCCCGACGGGGCATCGCCGCCGCCCTCGTCGGCCTGATCGGGACCGCCATGATCGCCGTCCGCCGGCCTCATGCGCTCGGGCTCTTCACGGCGACGACGGCGATCATCATCTTCGCCACCAAGCTCGCCGTCACGCCCGGCGGCGGGTCCGGGAGCGCCATCGCCCTCGTCATGATCGGGGTGGTCGCGAGCGCATTCGTCACCCGGGGTCGGCGGGTGTACCTCGCCGGATTCACCGGCGTCGTGATTGCGGCGCACATTCTCTGGACGGGCGAGTTCGCCTCCGGCGTCGCGGCGGGCTCGATAACCGCCACCGTGTTCGTGTTCGGCTCCGTCGTCTTCTCCTGGTTCCGGACCAGGGTCGGCCTCGATGCCAAGCGCTATGAGAACCTCTTCACCCGCGCCCCCGTCTCGATCTGGGAAGAGGATTTCACCGAGGTCGCCGGGTTCCTCGACGGCCTACGGAGCGAGGGCGTCACCGACCTCGCCGCCTACCTCGACGAGCACCCCCAGGTCCTCCGCGTCGCCGCCGGCAAGATCCGGGTCGAGGCTGTCAACGACGCCGCCGTCGAGCTCATCGAAGCCGGCTCGAAGGCCGACCTGATCGGGCGACTGAACCCCGAGACGTTGACCGACGACGCCCTTCAATCGCTCGTTCCCCAGCTTCTCGGGGTGTGGAATCGCGACGACCACATCGTCCTCGAGGTCAGCGGCGGTCTCACTCTCGCCGGCAACCCGCTCGACGCCATCTTGTCCTGGACCGTGCCGAGCATCGGGGACGAGCTCGACCTGTCCCATGTCATCGTCGCCATCGTCGACGTGACGGCCATTCGTGCGGCCCAGGCGCAGACCGAGGCCCTCCTCCGATCGAAGGACGAGTTCGTCGCCTCGGTCAGCCACGAGCTCCGCACGCCGCTCACCGCCGTCGTGGGGCTCGCCGCCGAGCTGCGCGACTCGCTCGACCGTTTCAGCAGGGAGGAGATGCGCGAGTTCGTCGGCCTCATCGCCAATCAAGGCGAGGAGGTCTCAACGATCGTCGACGACCTGCTCGCCGCGGCGAAATCCGACGCCGGCACGCTGGACGTGCGGATCGAGCCGATCGAAGTCGTCGCCGAGCTTCGCGTCGTCCTGCGCGGGATGGGCCTCCAGAACCGGGTGCAGGTCGACACGAACGGCGCGATCCCTGCGATCGCGGCGGACGGAGCACGGTTCCGTCAGATCATCCGCAATCTCCTTGTCAACGCTCAGCGCTACGGCGGTGATGACATCCGGGTCTCGGTGGGCAGGGCCGGCGATCCGGACGCCCGAGCCGTCTTCGTCGACGTTCGCGACACAGGACCGCCGTTGCCGTCCAACGTCAGGGCCGAGATCTTCGAGCGGTACTACCGGACGGGTCAGGTGCCGGGCCTCACCGCGTCGGTGGGCCTGGGCCTCACCGTTTCGCGGGACCTCGCCCGGCGCATGGGTGGCGATCTCGGCTATGACCACGACGGCACCGAGGCCGTCTTCCGCCTCCTCATCCCGGCGGCGGAGCGGGTCGCCGCCTGAACGGCGCGGAGGAGGGCCGCCGGTTGACCGGCGACCCTCCGTCCCTCTCCCTCTCGCAATCTCCTCGCGTCTCAGACGGCGTCGAGGGCACTCGTGAGCGCCCTGCGCGCGTACACCTTGGCGAGATGGGCCTTGTACTCCTCGGACCCGTACAGGTCCTCGAGCACGGTGACCCCTTCCAGCGCGTGCTCGGCTGCGGCGACGACGGCATCGGCGGACCCGTCCGTCCCGACGATCGCGGCCGCCACGGCGGGGGCCAGCGTCGGCTTCGAGCCGACACCCGTGAGGGCGACACGAGCCTCCGCGACGGTGCCGTTGGCCTTGCGCACCCAGGCCGCGGCACCCGCCACGGCATAGTCGCTGTGACCTCCCCGCCGGCCGAGCTTGTCGTAGGCGGAGCCCTCGCCGGCCCCCGCCTTCGGCAGGCGGACCTCGACGAGGATCTCGTCGTCGTTGAGGGCCGACGTCAGCGTGTCGACGAAGAAGTCGGCAGCTGCGATCTCCCTACTCCCACTCGCCGACCTCGCCACCATCGTCGCCCCGCAGGCGAGCGCGCCCGCCGGCTGGTCGGCGGCGATGTCGGCGTGGGCGAGCGCGCCGCAGGTCGTTCCCCGGTTGCGCACCTGGGCATCGCCGGTCCACGCCGCCGCCTGAGCGAGCGCCGCTGCGTTCGCCGCCACGAGTGGGTCACTCGCGGTCTGGGCGTGGCGCACGAGCGCACCCACGGCGATGTGGTCCCCGTCGTCGGAGATGCCGTCGAGGCCGGGAATCCGGCCGATGTCGACGACGAGCTGCGGCGAGAACAGCCGCAGCTTCATCAACGGGATGAGGCTCATCCCGCCGGACATGACCTTGGCATTCGGGTTGTCGGCGAGCGCCTGAAGCGCTTCGTCGAGCGAGGTGGGGGCTACGTAGTCGAATTGTCTCGGGAACATCTCCTACCCCCTCGCGTCCTGGATCGCCTGCCATACCTTCCTCGGCCGTAACGGCATGTCGATGTGCCGCACCCCCATGGGGGAGAGCGCGTCGACGACCGCGTTGACCACGGTCTGGGCGGCGCCGATGGTGCCGGCCTCACCGATCCCCTTGACGCCCATCGCGTTGATGTCGGTCGGGGTCGTGGTGCGGGCCAGCTCGTACGCCGGCAGGTCACCGGCGGTCGGGATCGGATAGTCGACGAGGGACCCGCTCAGCAGGTTGCCCGCTTCGTCGTAGATCGCCTCCTCGAACAGCGCCTGTCCGATTCCCTGGGCGAGCCCGCCGTGGATCTGACCATCGACGATCATCGGGTTGATGACGTTTCCGCAGTCGTCCATGCAGGCGTAGCGCAGGATCTCGACGTTTCCGGTGTCGGCGTCGACCTCGACCATGGCGAGGTGCGAGCCGAACGGCCACGTCGCGTTGGCCGGGCTGTAGACGACGTGGGTCTCGAGACCGCCCTCGGTGCCCTCCGGCAGCTTGTGCGGCTGGTAGGCAACCGAGGCGATGTCCGCCCACGGGACCGAGCTGTCGGGCGATCCGGCGACGTGGGCGGCGCCGTCTGCGAAGACGATGTCCTCCTCACTCGCCTCGAGGAGATGAGCGGCGATCTTCGCCGCCTTCTCCCTCACCCGGGCTGCCGCCTCGTAGGTCGCCGAGCCGTCAACGGCCGCCGAGCGCGACCCGAACGTCCCGACTCCCATCGGGGATTCGGCGGTGTCACCGTGACGGACCCTGATGTTCTCGAAGGGGATGCCGAGCTGGTCGCTGACGATCTGAGCCCACGTCGTCTGGTGGCCCTGGCCGGAAGGCCCGGTGCCGATGACGACGGTCGCGGTCCCGTCCGGGTTGACCCTGACGACACCGGACCCGTTGAACGCCGTAGGCAGCCCGTACGCCGACCACGAGAACCCCAGATCGGCGAGACCCGCCGGTGCAAACCCGCAGACTTCGACGTAGCTGGCGAGCCCGATACCGACGTTGCGGCCCTCGGCTCGCGCCGCCTCCTGCTCCGCTCTCCACCCCGCGTAGTCGTAGTGGTCGAGCAGCGCCTGGAGGTTCGTGGCGTAGTCCCCGGTGTCCATGGCGAACCCGAGCGGCGACGTCGCCGCAGGAAACTCGGCGGCAGGAACGAAGTTCTTCATGCGAACCTCGGCCGGATCCAAGCCGATCTCTCGCGCGTACATGTCGATGATGCGCTCGAGGTAGTAGATCGCCTCGGGGCGACCCGCGCCCCTGTAGGCATCGGTCGTCGCCGTGTTCGTCGCGACGCAGTCGATCTTCCAGTACGTCGGCATCTTGTATTGACCGGAACCCACGAACAGCCCCAGGAAGGGGATCGCAACCGTGAAGTTCTGGCTGTACGCGCCCATGTCGGCGAGTCCCTCGAGCTCGTAGCCGACGATCTCACCGTCGCGAGTGCCGACGAGGGTGGCGGTTGCCACCCAGCCCCGCCCCTGGATCGTCGAATTGCCCGCTTCCCGCCTCGACTCGGTCCACCGCACCGGCGCACCGAGATGGCGCGAAGCGAACGCGACGAGGATCTCGTCGTTGTAGACGTTCAGTTTGCAGCCGAAGCCACCGCCGACCTCGGGAGCGACCACGCGGACGCTCGTCGTCGGCAACCCGAACATCGTCGCCACCGCACCGGCGAGGGCGTGGGGCATCTGGGTCGAGCTCCAGACGTTGAACGAGTTGTACCCGGCGTTGTAGTCCGCGAGCACCGCTCGCGGCTCGATGGCCACGGGGATGAGCCGCTGATTCGTCATCTCCTGGGAGACGACGACGACATCGTCCCGCGCCTTGCCGGCGTCGATCCCCGCCTTGACCTCGGCGATCTGGTCGGGCTCCATGCCGAAGGGGCCCGCCCAGGACATGAGGACGTTCGACTCGAGGCTGTCGTTGACCTTCACCCGATCGGACGCGGAGTCTTTCAGAGTGACGACGGCTTCGCGAGGCTCGTACTCGACGACGACCGCATCCGCCGCGTCCTGGGCGACGTAGCGATCGTCGGCGACGACCATCGCCACCGCCTCACCGACGTGGTGGACCGCCCCGTCGGCGAGCAGGGGCCGCAACGCTCCGACCGGCACCTGGGCCAAGAGCGGGCCGAGGTCGCGCACGTCGTCGATCGTGTAGACGGCGCGCACGCCGTCCATGGCCAATGCGGCCGATGCGTCGACGGACGTGATGTCGGCCCTGGCGAAGGGGCTGCGAACGAAGGCGGCGTGCAGTTCCCCGGGCAGCTTGATGTCGTCGACGTAGGCTCCGGTGCCCTGGATGAGGGCCGGGTCCTCCCTCCTACGGACGATTCCACCGAGGACGCTGGTCGTGCTCATGCGCTCACCTCCCAATCGGGCGGCGGCGGCTCCTCACCCCGCATCTTCGCCCCGGCGTACTCGACGGCCCGCACGATGTTGTGGTATCCGGTGCAGCGGCAGAGGTTGCCCTCGAGCCCGTGCCGGATCTCGTCCTCGGACGGATTGCTGTTCGCATCCAGCAGGGCGACGGCCGACATGATCATGCCCGGCGTGCAGTAGCCGCATTGCAGACCGTGCCGCTCCCAGAACCCTTCCTGGACGGGGTGCAGGTCCCCATTGGAGGCAAGACCTTCGATCGTGGTGATATCGGCGCCGTCTGCCTGGACGGCGAGCATCGTGCACGATTTCACCGCGGTCCCGTTCACATGCACCGTGCACGCCCCGCAGTAGCCGGTCTCGCATCCGACGTGGGTGCCCGTCAACCTCAGGCGCTCACGGAGGAGGTGAACGAGGAGGGTGCGGGGCTCGACGTCGGCGGATACCTCCCGTCTGTTGACCTTGAGAGTGATCTCCATAGCGCCCCTTTCGTCCGAGATCCTGGGGCGAAGCTAGCAAAACCGACCCTCCGGATGTCGGGAGAGAAACCGGCGTCCCCGTCGGCGACGCCACCGAGTTGTCCACAGGCGCCGGCGGCGGCAGGCACGTCGCTCGAGCGTGTGTCGCGCCCGCGGCCAGCCGGCGCCGGGTGTGGTCCATAATCCCCGGCCTGGACAGGCAACAAACTCCCGCTCGCTCCGGTCTTCGCGACGGCATCTTCGCCATGGCACCGCTCATGGTCGGGGTGGCGCCGTTCGGGCTCATCCTCGGCGCCACCATTGCGGCGACCGCCATCGACGACCTCCTCGGATGGGCGACGTCGTTCATCATCTTCGGCGGGGCAGCCCAGCTGGCAACGGTGGAGCTCTTCGACGAAGCCGCTCCGGCGCTCGTCATCGTCGCCACCGGGCTCGTCATCAACGGTCGTCACGCCATGTACTCGGCCGCGCTGGCAGCGCATTTTCGCGAGTTCCCCCCGCGGTGGCGCATCCTCACCCCCTACCTGCTGACCGACGATGCGTTCGCCGTGACGATCACCCGCTTCGGGAACGCCACCGACCCGACCTACAAGCGGTACTTCTATCTGGCCGCCTCGCTCACACTCTGGGTCGTGTGGCAGATCACGACCGGGGCCGGCGTGGTCCTCGGCGCCCGTGTCCCCGAGGCGTGGAACCTCGACTTCGCCATCCCCCTCGTCTTCATCGCCCTTCTCGTCCCCGCAATGCGGACCCGCCCCGCCCTCGTCGCCGCCGTCGTCGGCGCCGCTCTCGGAGTGGCGGCACGGGACCTGACGAACGGCCTCGGCCTCGTCGCGGCCGCGCTCAGTGGCATCGCAGCCGGAGTCGCCGCGGAGCGGTGGGACCGATGACGGGTTGGATCATCGTCCTGGCCATCGGCGCCGGCACGTACCTTGCGAGGCTGTCGTTCATCGGCGCGTTCGCACGGCGGGACGTGCCCCGGGCGCTCGAGGCGCCGCTGCGCTACGTGGCCCCCGCGGTGCTCGCCGCGATCGCCGCGCCGGCGGTCATCGCCCCCACCGGCGCCTTCGACCTCACGCCGGGGAACCTCGAGCTCGTCGCCGCCCTCGGTGCCGGGCTTGCAGCGTGGCGGACGCGCAGCATCGCCGTCACGATCGTCGTCGGCCTCGTCGGCCTGGGGATCCTCGAGGCCCTGTTCTGACGGCGGAACCGGCGCACGCCGGCCCAGGCTCAGCGGGCAGCCGTCCCGCCCTCACCCCTCACCCCGGCGAGCACCTCGTCGATGGGCGTCGTCGCCAGGTCGCCCAGCTCCTGGACGTAGTCGTAGCCGAAGCGGCCCTTGATGCAGAGGTGGCCGGACGTGATGTCGTCGTCCATCGGTGACGTGACCTTCACGATCCGGTTCTCCTGGACGTGGAGCTCGAGGTTGCAGCCCACCCCGCAATACGAGCACACGGTGCGGGTGACGGACTGGGCGTCCTCGTCCCACAGGCCCGCCGCCCGCAGCTCGTGCTCGCTGCGGAACATGAGCGCTCCCGTCGGGCAGACGCCGATGCAGTTGCCGCAATAGACGCACGCCGACGCGGTGAGCGCAACGGCGAACTCGGTCGAGATCGTCGCATCGAAGCCGCGCCCGGCCACGGTGATGGCGAACGTGTTCTGAGCGTCGACCCCGCACGCATCGACGCACTTGTAACAGAGGATGCATCGCGAGTAGTCGCGCACGTAGAGATCGTTGTCGACCTTGACATCCTGAGCGACGGTCTCGGCGCGCATCCCGTCGGGCACGGGGTGGTGGCCGGGGCGGCGGCCGTCCCGCGCCGAGGCTTCGGCCGGTGGCCCGTAGCGGCCGGGATCCGCCGCGTAGTCCTCGAGCCAGGCGTCGACGCCGGCGAGCGACAGGTCCGTCGAGGACGCGAGGAACTCGAGCACCATGCGCCGGCTGTGGCGAACCCGCTCGGAGTCGGTGGCGACGACCATCCCGTCCTCGGCTTCCCGGGAGCAGGCAGGCACGAGCGCCCGCGAGCCCTCGAGCTCGACGACGCACACGCGGCACGCATTCGCCGGAGTGAGGTTCTCGGCGTGGCACAGCGTCGGCTGCTCACGAGCAACGGCGCGGCACGCATCGAGGAGCGACGCCCCCTCGGCGACCTCGACCGCGACCCCGTCGATCGTCAGCGAGATCACGTCGCCTCCACGAGACCGAGCGCGACGGCCGACTCGACCGCGCCGGACGCGGTGTGGCCGAGGCCGCAGATCGAAGCGTCGCTCATGACCCGGGAGATGTCCGAGAGGAGCCCGGCATCGAGAGGCTCGCCGGACGCGAGGTGCCGGGCGAACAGTTCCTCCTGGCGGACCGTCCCCACCCGGCACGGCACGCACTGGCCGCAGCTCTCGTCGCGGAAGAACGCCGCGATCCGGCGCACGAGATCGCCGAAATCGGCGGCGGCGTCGAAGACCACGACGGCGCCGGATCCCAGCGAGACGCCGCGATCGGCAGCGGCCTCGAACGAGAGGGGCATGGCGAGCGCATCGGGGCCGACGAAGCTCCCCGCAGCTCCGCCGAGGAGGATCGCCGCCGGCTCTCCCCCATCGCGCGTCCCTCCCCCGGTCTCGATGAGCTCACCCAGCGTCGTACCGGACGCGACCTCGTACACCCCGCCCCTGGCAACGGCGCCCGACAGGCAGAACAACCGGGTCCCGGTGGTGCGGTCGGTCCCGGTCGCCGCGAACGCCCGGCCGCCGGACGTGACGATGTCGAGCACGTTGGCGAGGGTCTCGACGTTGTTGACGACGGTCGGCTTGCCGAACAGGCCGTGGCTCGTCGGAAACGGCGGCTTGTTGCGGGGCTCGCCCCGATGACCCTCGATCGAGTTCATGAGCGCCGTCTCCTCGCCGCAGATGTAGGCGCCGGCACCGCGCCGCACGTCGATGTCGAACTCGACCGCAGAGCCGAGGAGCGAAGGCCCGAGAAGCCGGCCGCGGCGGGCCGCCTCGATCGCACCCACCAACCGGGACGCAGCGAGCGGGTACTCCCCTCGCACGTAGATGTACCCGCGGCGGGCACCGACCGCGAACCCCGCGATCGTGAGTGACTCCACCACGGCGAACGGATCCCCCTCCATCAGCACACGGTCTTTGAACGTCCCGGGCTCGGACTCGTCGGCGTTGCAGATGACGTAGCGCTCCCGCTCGTCGGCGCCGGCGACGGCACGCCACTTCACTGCCGCCGGGAACGCGGCGCCTCCGCGCCCCCGCAGGCCCGACGTCTCGAGTTCGTCGATGATCCGCGCCGACCCGAGCTCCATCGCCCGCGGCAGCGCCTCGTACCCTCCGTGCGCCCGGTAGGCGTCGAGGCTCGTCGGGTCGGCAACACCCACCCGGCGGAGCAGGCGGAGCGCAGGGTCTCCGGCCTGGGGCACGGCGGCGCCGAGCAGCGGGCTCGTGTCGCCGGCGAGCACGGCGAGCACATCGGCGACGGTTGCCGCAGAGCGTGCCCGGTCGTTTTCGCCCGCCAGCTGGAAGAACACGGCCGGCGGCCGGTCGCATCGACCCAAACACGGGCTCGGCATCCAGGAGATACCGCCGCCGTCGGTGCCGGCCGGGCCCAGCTCGGCCTCGAGCCCGGCAATGAGGTCGGCGGCGCCGAAGCCGCGGCAGGCGACGTCATCGCAGACGTGGGCAACCCGCGGGGGCCTCTCCTCCACCGAGAGCAGCCCATAGAACGTGGCGACCCCGTATGCATCTGCAGGCGGCACCGAGAGGCGTCGGCAGATGTAGTCGAGCGCCCCTCGTGAGATCCAGCCGATGCGGTTCTGGGCGGCCTGGAGCGCCGGCAGCAGGAGGTGGCGGCGAGAGCGCGCCTCGCCCCCACCCCGCACGACCCGTAGGCCGGGCCCACCGGGCGACCCCTCGGCTGGGCCCACGACGGCGTCGATCGCATCGCGCTCTTCCGGTGACGCCTCCGCATCGAGGAAGCGCAGATCCATCCGGTCAGCCCACCTTCTCGATCCGCACCGCGGTCGCCTTGAACTCCGCGGTCCCCGACTGCGGATCCCAGGCCTCGATGGTGAGCCGGTTGACATCCGCCTCGTCGGGGAAGTGCAGCGACATGAACACGAGCCCCGGACGCAAACCCGGGTCGATGCGCACCGGAACCTCGACGGCTCCCCTCCGCGACACGACCCGCACCGTCTCGCCCTCTGCCACTCCCAGGGCGGTGGCGTCCGCAGGGCCGAGGTCGATCGTCCCCCCGATACGGAGTGGGGACTCGTACCCCCCGCTCTGGACGCCGGTGTTGAACGAGTCGAGATACCGCCCCGTCGTCAGGCGGAGGGGGTACTCGTCGTCGAGGGCATCGACGGGGGGCGCGTGCTGGACGGCGGAGAACGGAGCCGGCCGCCCCTCGGGTGGATCCAGCCACAGGCGGGAGTGGAGGAACTTCTCGCCGGGATGGGTCTCGTCGTAGCAAGGCCACTGGATACCGCCGAGCTCCTCGAGACGGGCGTAGCTCATCCCGGCGTGCATCGGGGAGAGACGGCGCAGCTCGTCCCACGCCTCCTGCGCGGTGACCGGGCCCCAGTTGTGGCCCATCTCGGCGGCGAGGGCGGCGATGACGGACAGGTCGGTTCGCGCTTCACCCGGCGGTTCGAGCGCCTTGCGCACCCGCTGCACCCGGCGCTCGCTCGAGGTGACCGTGCCCTCCGCCTCGCACCAATCTGCGGCGGCGGGGAGCACGACATCGGCGGTCTCGGCAGTCTTGGTGAGGAAGAGGTCCTGGACGACGAGGAAGTCGAGGTCGCCGAGCAGGCGGCGCGCCCTGCCGGCGTCCGCCTCCGACTGGGCCGGGTTCTCGCCGATGACGTAGAGCGCGCGGAGCTCGCCCGCTTCCATCGCGTCGAACATGGCGGTGAGGTGCTTGCCGGCCTTGCCCGGGATGGTGAAGCCCCACTCGGCCTCGAACTTCCCCCGGGCATCGTCGTCCTCGACATCCTGGAAGCCGGGAAGCTTGTTCGGCAGCGCCCCCATGTCGCCGCCCCCCTGGACGTTGTTCTGTCCCCGCACCGGCACGAGCCCGGAGCCGTACCTCCCGACGTGACCGGTCAGCAGCGCGAGGTTGATGAGCGCGAGCACGTTGTCGGTGGCGTTGTGGTGCTCGGTGATGCCGAGCGTCCAGCAGAGTTGCGCCGTCGGCGCCGTCGCATAGGCGATCGCCAGCTCCTCGATGACGGCACCGGGCACTCCCGTGATCTCCTCCGCCCGCTCCAGCGTGTACGGCTCGACCGCAGCCGCGTACGCGTCGAAGCCGACCGTCGCCCGGTCGATGAACTCGGCGTTGACGAGTCCGGCATCGATGATGACCCGGCCGGCGGCGTTGGCGAGGGCGATGTCGGTCCCGACGTCGATGCCGAGCCACACGTCGGCCCACTGCGCCGACTCGCTGCGGCGAGGGTCCACGCAGTACATGCGTGCCCCGTTGTGGATGCCACGCAGCACATGATGGAAGAAGATCGGGTGGGCGGCGCGGGCGTTCGAGCCCCACATGACGATGAGATCGGTCGTCTCGATCTCCTCGTAGGAGCTCGTGCCCCCTCCTGCTCCGAATACCTTCGCCAGACCGGCGACGCTGGGAGCGTGTCAGGTGCGGTTGCAGCTGTCGATGTTGCTCGAGCCCATGACGACCCGAGCGAACTTCTGGGCGAGGAAGTTCGTCTCGTTCGTCGCCTTGGAGCAGCTGAAGAGCCCGAACGCGGCGCCACCGTGTTCGTCGCGGACTGCCTCCAGGCCCGACGCGGCCCGGCGCAGCGCCTCGTCCCAGCCGGTGGGCACGAGTTCGCCGTTGCGCCGCACGAGCGGCGTGGCCAGGCGCGTGCGTCTGCGTGACACTCATCACCTCCTTTCGCCGGGTCGTGCGGCCGGAGCCGCTCGACTGGGACCCTAGTTGGGCGCTCGGAGCCTCAAGACAGGCCGACGACGTTGCCCGCGGCGTCGACGTCCACGTTCATGAACGCCGGTCTCGTCCCCAGACCGGGGAGCGTCCGCATGTCGCCGAGCAGCGGGTAGATGAACCCGGCGCCGACCGACGCCCGCACCTCCCGCACGGGGAGCGTGTACCCGGTGGGAGCCCCCTTGACCGAGGGGTCGTGGCTGATCGACAGATGCGTCTTCGCCATGCAGATGGGCAGATAGCCGAACCCGGACCGTTCGTGGTCCTCGATCTGGCGGGATGCGGTCGCGCTGTACTCGACCCTCGCTGCGCCGTAGACCTGTGTCGCGATCGTCTCGATCTTCTCCTTGATGCTGCGATCGAGCGGGTAGAGGAACGAGAACTCGGACGGCTCCTCGCACGCTGCCGCCACGGCGGCGGCCAGCTGTTCGGCGCCCTCGCCGCCGCGGGCCCAGTGGTCGGTGGGGACGGCGTCGTGCGCTCCTGCCTCGAGCCCCGCCTTGCAGACGAGTTCGAGCTCGCGCTGGGAGTCGGTGGCAAAGCGGTTCACCGCCACCACGACGGGGACGCCGAAGCGGTGCACGTTGGCGATGTGCGACCTCAGGTTGGCGAGCCCGGCCCGCAGCAACGGCAGGTTCTCCTCGGTGTACACCTTGTCGAGCGGCCGCCCGGCGACGACCCGGGGCCCACCACCGTGGGTCTTGAGGGCGCGGACGGTGGCGACGAGGACGACGCAGTCGGGCCGCAGACCCGACACCCGGCACTTGATGTCGAAGAACTTCTCCATCCCCATGTCGGCGCCGAACCCCGACTCGGTGACGACGAACTCACCGAGGTGGAGGGCGAGGCGGTCGGCGAGGATCGACGAGTTGCCGTGCGCGATGTTGGCGAACGGTCCGGCGTGGACGAACGCGGCCTGGCCCTCCAGCGTCTGCATGAGCGTCGGGTGGAGGGTGTCCTTCATGAGCACCGTCACGGCTCCGGCGACGCCGAGGTCCTCGAGGGTGATCGGCAGCCCGTCCTTCGAGAGGCCGATGACGACCCGACCGCAGCGCTCCCTGAGATTGCGCAGCGCCGAGACGTAGTCGGAGCCGTCGACGAGGGCGAGGATCGCCATGAGCTCGCTGGCGACGGCGATGTCGTACCCCGTCTCGCGGGGCCGCCCGTCCGCGGCCCCGCCGAGGCCGACGATGACGTTGCGCAGCGCCCGGTCGTTGACGTCGACGACGCGACGCCACGAGATGCGGTTGGCGTCGATGGCGAGCCGCTCGAGGCCGAGCGCACCGAGCCGGTCGTCGGTGAGACGGGTCTCGTGGTACCACCTCGCGTCGATCGCGGCCGAGACGAGGTTGTGGGCGACACCGATGGCGTGGATGTCGCCGGTGAGGTGGAGGTTGAACTCGTCCATCGGGATGACCTGGCTGTAGCCCCCACCGGCGGCGCCGCCCTTGATACCGAACGTCGGCCCCATGCTCGGCTGCCGGATGCAGGCGATGGCGGTGTGCCCGAGCCGGCCGAGGCCCTGGACGAGGCCGACGCACGTCGTCGTCTTCCCCTCGCCGAGAGGCGTCGGAGTCACCGCCGTGACGTCGACGTACTTCCCGAAGGGAAGAGCACCGACCCGGCGCAGGGCGTCGAGGTGGACCTTCGCCTTCGTCGACCCGTACGGGATGAGCTCGCCTTCATCGATCCCGATGGTGGACGCGATGTCGATGACGGGCTTGACGTCCGCCGACTGCGCGATCGCGAGGTCGCTCGGCATGCTCACCATTGCTGTGCCTCCAGAGGTCGACGGCGGTTCCGCGGCGCGACTCACGCCGGTGCGTCTCAACGCTAACTGGGCTCGGCTGCGGCGCGCCGCTACAGCGCGAGCGCAGACCGGCCGATCCACATCACCACGACCCATGAGCCCGGCCAACCGCATCAGGTACACCTCTACGGCGCTCGTCGCGTTCGCCCTCGTCGCCGCCTCGTGTGGATCCCAACACGACGTATCCGGCGGTGCCGCGGCGACCGCCACGACGACCACGGTGCCTCCACCGTCGGCCCCGGTTCTCGAGCCGACGCCGTCCGGGATCGGCGATCCGATGGCGCCGGGCCTCGGCAACGGCGGATACGACGTGACCCGCTACCGGATCGACCTCGAGGTGACGTCGAGCACCGGTGCCATCGAAGCCTCGACCACGATCGAGGCCATCGCCACCGACCTCCTCAGCGACGTGTACCTCGACTTCGCCCCGCTGCGAATCGACTCCGTCACCGTCGACAGAACCGAGGCCGGGTCGCGGTGGCAGAACGGCGAGCTCATCGTGACGCCGGCGTCGCCGATCTCCGCGGGAGACACATTCACCCTCGAGGTGAGCTACAGGGGATCCCCGCCCTCGCACCGCTCGGAGCTCGCCCGTCACGACGTGGGCTGGGTGACGACCGACGGCGGCATCCACTTCGTCCGCGCCGAGCCCGACGGCGCGCACCTCTGGTTCCCGGCCAACGACCACCCGCTCGACAAGGCCGAGTTCGTCATCGAGCTGACGGCGCCGCACGAGCTCGCAGCCGCGGCGAGCGGCACCCTCACCGGCAAGGTCAGGCGGGTGGGCGTCACCACCCACCGGTGGGAGACGGCCGAGATCGCGCCGCACACCGTCACCGTCGTCATCGGTGACCTCCGTCTCGTCGAAGATCGCGCCGCGACAGAGGCGACGGGCGTGCGGATCCGGCATCTCCTCCCACCGGAGCTGGCGGACGATCCGCCACCGGTTCTCGGGCTGATCGCCGAACAGCTCGGATTCCTCGAGCAACGGTTCGGGCCATACCCCTACGACGGGTTCGGCGTCGCCGTCGTCGACGAGGGCGCCCCGTTGCTGCCGGGCCACACCTGGACGATCGTCACCACCCGGGACCTCGAGGGCGAAGCGGCCGAGGCCCGCCTCGTGTCGGACCTCGCCCGCCACTGGTTCGGCGACTCGGTGGCACCGGAGACCTGGTCCGAGGTGTGGCTCTCGACGGCGATCCCCACCTACGCCGGCTGGCTGTGGGTCGAGGAGCGGAGGGGCACGCAGGTGGCGGATCTCATCGCCCGCACGGCCCGCTCCGCCGTGGAGCGCTCCGGGTGGCCGCCGCCCGACCGTCCCGAGGCGGGCGACCTCTACGTGGACAGCGTGTTCATCCACGGAGCGGCGTATCTCCACGCCCTGCGCCTCAAGATCGAGGACGGGCCGTTCTTCGACCTGCTCTCGGAGTTCTACCGAGACCACGCCGGGGACACAGCATCGACGCGAGACTTCGTCGTCCTCGCGAACCGGGCCGGGGACCGGCCGCTGGGCTACTTCACCGACGCGTGGCTCCACGGCGACGACCTGCCGGGCTTCCCCGACCGCTGACGGCTACGCCCCGACCACGACCCTCCCATGCCGCTCGCGGCGCCGGTCGGGGCTAGCCGTCATCCTGGAGCTCGGCGAAACGCCCCCGAATCTGTTCGAGCGCGTCGAGCGCACGCCGAGCGATTCCCGCTTCACGCTCCAGGAACACCCGGGTGAGGCGCACAGCGTCGCTCTCACCGCTGAGAAACGACATGCCCTCCTCGAAGCGGCTCAGCTCGGCGAAGAAGCGTTCCGGATCGAGCGCGGTGTGAACCGCGGCGAAGAGGTCGTCGGTGCTGCGCATTCCGCGACACTACTGGGGCCCGCCGGCCCGGCCCCGGCGTACCCCGACTACGGCCCCGCGGTCAGGACTCGCCGGAGCCGCTGCCGAAGAGCCGTTTGAAGAACTTCGCGATCGACGCGATCAAGCTGGAGAGGAACAGCGAGAACCCCTTCACCTCCCCCGCCTGGATCTGTGCGGCCTCCTCGGCCGTCCCGGCGCCGAGCTTGGCCTCGACGCAGGACACGAACTCACCGATGAGCCGGCTCGACATCTCCTTGATGAGACCGGTGCGCCCGAACTGGGCGGCGGCGCCGGAGAGGAGGACGTCGGCGTCGACGGTGACCCTCGTCCCGCCGTCGACCGGCTCGACCGTGTAGGCAACCATGACCTGGCCGACGCTGCCACCTGACTTGTCGACCCCTTTGCCCTTCACCGAGCCCGAACGGCTGGCCGGGTCGGCAGTCACCGTCGCCTCGCCCTCGAAGGTCGCGGTCATCGGACCCAGCTTCGCCGACACCGTTCCCGCATACGTGTTGTCACCTCGGTCCTCTGTGAGTTCGGCGCCGGGCAGGCATTGGGCGAGTTCGGGGACGTCCTGGAACAGCTCCCACACACTCTCCGGTGGACGGCCTACTTCGATGATTTCGGTGATCTTCACGCATCCTCCTCGGCGCAGCCGCACGGGACTCTATCCCCGCCGGCGGCGCTGTGCGGGCAGGCCCGAGGCCGCTCACACGTACGCTGCGGGCTCGCTCTCGAACATCGTCTTGCAGGCCGGGCAGCAGAAGTAGTACGTCCCCGCCTCGTGCTCGACGACGAAACGAGCGCCTTCGACGTCGACGTTCATCCCACACACCGGGTCCGCTGCAGTCTCCGGCGCGGCTGCCTCCACCGTCGTTGCGCCGCCGATACCCCCCGAGGCGCGGATGGCGACGAGCTGGGCGAGGACGGCGACCGCGATCTCACGATGCTCGACGTGGCCAGGTCGAGCCCGGCCGGCGTGTGGATTCGCCGCAGCTCGGTGTCGGGCACCCCGCCGTCCCGAAGGTAGCCGAGGACCGTCTCCGCCCGGGCCGCCGAAGCGACGAGGCCGATGTATGGCGCCGGTGTTGCCAACGCCGCCTCGAGTGCCGGCTCGTCGTAGTGGCCCTGGGTGGCGACGACGACCGCGGTCGTGTCGTCGACACCGGCCGCGGCGAGATCCGCCACGCTCGTGAGCACGGTGGCAACGTCTGGGAAGCCGCTCCCGTCGCCACCGTCATCGACGACGCTGACCCGCCAGTCCATTGCGACGACCAGTCGGGCGAGGGCCCGCACCGCCGGGGAACGACCGACGACGACGACGTGGGGTTGGGGGAGGACGGGCTCCATGAACACCTCCAGCGCGCCCTCCGAGGCGCATGCGATGGGAACCGTGACGACGCCGTCCCTGGTGTGGCCGTCGAGCTCCTCGGCGGGGCCGAGGTACATGAGGCGGGCCTCGCCGTCTTTGAGCACCCGGCGGGCCTCGGCGAGCACGGCCGGCTCGGCGCACGCTCCGCCGATCCAGCCGTGCACGGTGCCGTCGGCCTCGATGAGCGCCGCGCCGCCCTGCCTGCCTGAAGACGGTGCCCTGGCCCACACCACCGTCGCCATCACGAACGCTCGATGGCGACGGTGGAGGGCCGTCGCGAGCTCGAGGAGCTCGCGGTTCACCGGGGACCTCGAGGCTGGATCACTCTGCGTGGTCCCGGATGGCCTGCCACACCCGGTCGGGCAGGACCGGCATGTCGATGTTCCTCACTCCAATGTGCGCCAGGGCGTCGATGACGGCGTTGACGTACGCCGCCGGTGACCCCACCGTCGCCGATTCGCCCACGCCCTTGGCGCCGATCGGGTGATGCGGCGAGGGCGTGACCGTCTCTCCCAGCTCGAAGCGCGGCGTCTCCCACGCCGTTGGGACGAGGTAGTCCATGAAGTTCGACCCGATGCAGTTGCCGGCTTCGTCGAAGGTGATCCACTGCATGTTCGACATGGCGAAACCCTCGGCGAGACCACCGTGGATCTGCCCGTCGACGATCATCGGGTTGATGCGAACCCCGCAGTCGTCGACGGCGACCATGCGGCGCACCTTCCACTCGCCCGTTCCCGAATCGAGGTCGACGACCACGATGTAGCTCCCGAACGGGTACGTCATGTTCGGCGGGTCGTAGTAGTGGACGCCTTCGAGCCCGGCCTCCATCCCCGGCGGGTGGTTGGTGTACGCGGCGAAGGCGACCTCCTGGATGGTCACCGACGACTCCGGCGAGCCGCGCACGTGGAACGCGCCCACTTCCCACTCGAGATCCTCCGGGGAGGCCTCGAGGAGATGAGCGGCGATCTCACGCGCCTTCGATCGCAGTTTGCGCGACACCATCGACGTCGCCGCCCCCGCCGTCGGCGTCGACCGCGACGCGTAGGTGCCGAGCCCGTACGGCGTGTTGTCGGTGTCGCCGTGGACGACCTTGACGTCGGTCGCCGGGATGCCCAGCTCCTCGGCGACGATCTGGGCGAAGGTCGTTTCGTGGCCCTGGCCCTGCGTCTTGACACCGAGCTTGAGGATGGCCTTCCCGGTCGGGTGGACGCGCAGCTCGGCAGAGTCGAACATCTTCAGGCCCAAGATGTCGTACTCCCCGGACGGGCCGGCCCCGACCACCTCGGTGAACGAGGCGATGCCGATGCCCATGAGCCGTCCCTCGGCTCGCGCCCGGGCCTGTTCGGCCCGCAGCTTCTCGTATCCGATCATGTCCATGGCCATGTCGAGCGCCGTCTCGTAGTCACCGGAGTCGTAGACGAACCCGGTCGGTGAGTGGTACGGGAACTGATCCGGCTGGATGAAGTTCCTCTTGCGGAACTCGGCCGGGTCCATCCCGAGTTCGTACGCGGCGTTCTGGACGAGGCGCTCGATGAGGAACGACGCCTCCGTCACCCGGAACGAGCACCGGTACGCCACGCCCCCGGGGGCCTTGTTCGTGTACACCCCCTTCGTCGTGACGTGCGCCGCCGGGTAGTCGTAAGAGCCGGTGACGATGTGAAACAGCCCGGCCCGCGTCTTCGTCGGCTGGGCGTCCGCGTAGAACGCGCCCTGGTCCGAGACCATGTCCACTCTGAGTCCGAGGATCTTCCCTTCCGCGGTGACGGCGAGCTCGCCCTTCATGTAGTAGTCGCGGGCGAACCCGGTCGAGATGAGGTTCTCGGTGCGGGTCTCCACCCATTTCACCGGGGCGCCGAGCACGAGCGACGCCGCGGTGGCGACGACGTACCCGGGGTAGACCGGCACCTTGTTCCCGAATCCGCCGCCGACGTCGGGGGAGATGATCCTGATGTTGTGCTCCGGGAGCCCGGCGACGAGGGCGAAGACGGTCCGGTGGGCATGCGGGGCCTGCGACGTCATGTAGATCGTGGCCTGGCCGGTCACCGGGCTCACGTCGGCCACCACACCGCACGTCTCGAGCGGCGATGGGTGCGAGCGCGGATAGTGGGTCTCGATGGTCACGACCCGGTCGGCCGTGGCGAACGCCTCGGCGGTGGCGCCGGCATCCCCCGCCTCCCATTCGTAGGCGACGTTGTCGGCCTTGTCCTCGAGGTCGTCCCTGATGATCGGAGCATCCGGCTCGAGGCCTTGCATCGGGTTGACGATGGCGTCGAGCGGCTCGTAGTCGACCATGACGAGCTCTGCGCCGTCCCTGGCAACGTAGGGGTCGGTGGCGATGACCGCCGCCACCTCCTGGCCCTGGAACCGGACCTTGTCGGTGGCAAGCACCGCCTGGGTGTCTCCCGACAGGGTCGGCATCCACGCCAGGTTGTAGCCGGCGAGCATCTCACCGGTGACGACCGCAACGACGCCGTCGAGGGCCTCGGCCGCCGAGGTGTCGATCGAGTTGATCGTCGCATGCGCCAGCGGGCTCCGGACGAGAACCATGTGGAGCATCCGCGGCAGGACGATGTCGTCGAGATAGTTGCCGGCCCCTTGGATGAACCGGTCGTCCTCGATACGGCGGACGTTGTGGCCGATGCCTCCTACCTCGGGCGTGGTGATGGGAGCGTGATGATGCTGTGTCGTCGTCATGTGGATCGTCCCTTCAGCTCGAGGCCGCGACGGTCTCGGCCGCGAGCCGGATCGCCTTGACGATGTTGATGTAGCCCGTGCAGCGGCACAGGTTCCCCGATATCGCCCACCGGATGTCGTCCTCGGACGGGTCGGGGTTCTCCTCGATGAGCACCGAGCCCACGAGCATCATCGCCGGGGTGCAGTAGCCGCACTGGAGACCGTGCGCCTCTTTGAAGGCAGCCTGGATGGGGTGCAGGTCGCCGTTCTGCTTGAGCCCCTCGACGGTCTTCACGGCGCGACCGTCGGCCTGGACGGCGAAGAGCGTGCACGACTTGACCGGGGTGCCGTCGAGGAGGACGGTGCACACCCCACAGCTCGTCGTGTCGCACCCGATGTGAGTTCCGGTCAGGCCGAGGCGGGTACGGAGGACGTCGACGAGCAGCATCCGGGGCTCGACGTCGACGGTGTTGTCGGTGCCGTTGACGGAAATGGTGATCTCCATGGTCCCTCCCCTAGCCCTGGGCCGCCGCCAGCGAGGCGGTGAGGCCGCGTTCGGTGAACACCCGGACGACATCCCGCTTGTACTCCGCCGAGCCCCGGACGTCCGACGTCGGGTCGCATGCCGCTGCGGCGATACGCGCCGCCTCAGCGAAGAGCTCGACCGACGGTGCGTTGCCGACGAGGGCCTGCTCCGCGTCGGTCACCTTGAGGTTGTGGGCGTACACCGACGTGAGGGCGATGCCGGCGTTCGAGATCGAGCCGGCGTCGTCGAGCTCGAGATGGGTGGCAACGCCGACGGTCGCGTAGTCGCCGATCTTGCGCTCGAGCTTCTGATAGTTGCCGCCGCCCCGGCGGTACCGGGGGACGCGCACCTCGGTCACGAGCTCCGTCGGCTGCAACGACGTCGTGAACATGTCGACGAGGAACCCCGCGATCGGGATCACGCGCTCGCCGCCGTCGCGGCTCTCGGCGACGACCTCGGCGTCACAGGCGAGCATGACCGACGCCCAGTCGCCCTCGGGGTCGTGGTGCGCCACCGAGCCGCACAGCGTGCCGAGGTTGCGCACGAGCGGGTCGGCGATCCACGGCGCCGCCGACGCCATCGCATCGTTCTCGGCGGCGACGACGTCGGAGCGCACGACGTCGGAGTGGCGGGCGAGGGCCTGGACCCGGAGATGACCGTTCTGGATGTCGATCGAGTCGAGGCCGCTGAGACGGTTGATGTCGACGAGCGTGCCGGGGCTGGCGAAGCGCAGCTTCATCATCGGGATGAGGCTCTGGCCGCCGGCGAGGACCTTCACCTCCCCACCGCGCTCGGCGAGGATGTCGAGGACCTCTTGTTTCGTCTCCGGGGCCACATAGTCGAAGGCTCTGGGGTACATGCCACCTCCCGGGGAACGCGTCGGGACCGGCCAGTCGGGATGGCCGGCGGAGCACCAAGGGTGGAGGGATCGGCGCAGCTGCGCCTGGTGTCCTTGGTGGGTTTTCGCGAGCCGGGACGGTTCAGACCCGGTCCTCTTTCGCCTCGTCGTAATAATCGAGGCGGTCGATCGGCATGACGAGAGACGTGAGCAGGTTCATGATGTGCGCGGTGATCCGCTTCAGGTAGCGGAAGTAGAGCGCCCTCGCCACCGCCTCGCCGGCAGCCGCGTCACTGCGGAACGCAGCCTTCACCCCGGCGTCGTGCTCGTCGAGGAAGTCGTCGGCCTTGTCGATGAGCTGCTGGGCCCGATCGGAGTCGCGAGCCTCGAACACGGCGGCCGCCTCGTCGATGAGCCCGACGACGGCGTGGCGGTACCGGTCCAGCTCCTCCCGGTCGGGTGCGTCCGAGAAGTCGGCCCCGTACCGCACGAGGTCGTAGAGATTCTTGGCGTAGTCACCGATGCGCTCCGCGTCCTTGACGATGCTCATGTAGGCGAGCACGAGCGGCAGATCGACCGTCTCGCGGACGGAGGCGTGGAGCATGAGGTCCCGCCGCACCTCCTGCTGGGCGACATTGATCCCGCGATCCGTCGAGTGGACTTCGCGCTTGGTCGCTTTCGACTTCCCCCCACCGAAGAGAGCGTCGGTGGCCGCCTCGTACACATCTCGGCCGTCGCGCAGCATGCCGGCCAGCTTCTCCTCGACGGCCTCGACGGCGCCGTGGCCGGTGCTGCGGAAGAAATCGAAAACCATACGCTGCCCCCTTCTACCTCAAGATAGCCACACCCAGGATGGGCACGGCAAGGAAGAACACCGCCACGTAGGCGAGCGCCAACGGCTTGCGCTCCATCGCCGTCGCCGCCAGACCCTCCGCCAGACGCACCGGGACGAACCGGGTGATCCGCCACGGGTACAGCAGGAGGATGCCGGCGAGGTTGAAGAGCGTGTGGACGAACGCGATCGTCAGGCCGTCGACGGTGCCGGCGCCGAGTGCCGCGAGGAGGGCGGTGATCGTGGTCCCAACGTTGGCGCCGAGCGTGATCGGGTATGCGTTGCGAATGGCCAGCACCCCGGACGCCACGATCGGGATGAGGATCGACGTCGTGATGCTCGACGATTGGACCGCGACCGTGACGATGGCCCCGACGACCATCCCGACCAGGCCCGACCTGGCGAGCACCGCGTTGAGGGAACGCTCGATCCGCTCGGCAACGAGCACTCGCATGTTCTTCGTGATGAACGTCAGCGTGAGGAAGATGAGCCCGATCCCGAGGACGATCATGGCGACGGCGAGGGCCGTGTCGTTGCCCATGACGACGTCGACGGCGTCCTCGAAGAGACCGGCCAGCCATTTGACTGCGCCCTTGATCGGGCTTTCGAACGTCAGCCCTGCCTCCCCTCCCGACAGGGTCTCGGAGATGCCGCGGGCGACCGAGGCCAGCACACCGGTTGCCGCCTCTATGGGGAGGAGCACGGCAACGACGATGACGTTGAAGAAGTCGTGCATCGTCGCCGCGGTGAACGCGAGCCGGAACTCGTTGGAGCGGCGCATGTGGGCGAGCGAGACGAGCGTGTTCGTGACGGTCGTCCCGATGTTGGCGCCCATGATCATCGGAACGGCCGTCTCGACGTCGACGACACCCGCAGCGACGAGGCCGACGATCGTGGCCGTCGTCACCGAGGAGGACTGGACGAGGACGGTCGCCAGCACACCGACGAACAGGCCGGCCACCGGGTTTGACACGCCCTCGAAGAGGGCATCGGTGAAGTCGCTGCCGAGGCCCTTGATGCCACCTTCGAGCAACCGCACCCCGGCGAGGAAGAGGTAGAGGAGCGCAATGACGAGCGCGGCGCGCAGCGCCGGGTGAATCGGGCGCCGCCGGGTGTCCACTCTGTCTGTCACACCGCTCACGTGGCCCCGGGTCGTGGACGCGCCGGGATACTTGCCGATCAGGGCGCCGTCGACAATTCGGACCGGCGCGTCGGCGTCAGCCGGGGAGCGGCTCGTATCTCGCATCGGCGGTGAACGCCCGGGCGGAAACGGCAAGGACCACGACGAGCACACTCACCGCAACCGCCCCGAGGATGAGGTACATGACGGCGAGCTGCACCGCAACGGCGTCGATCGGGTCGACCCCGGCGAGGAGCAGTCCGGTCATGGCACCGGGAAGGGCGACGAGTCCGACGACCTTCGTCCGCTCGATCTGGGGGATCAGCGCCGTTCGCGCTGCGAGCCGGATGGGCCGGCGCCGCGCCTCGAGCGAGCTGAATCCGAGGGCGAGCATCGCCTCGATCTCCCCCCGCTTCGCGTCGAGCTCCTCGAGGGTGCGGCGTACGGCGAGCACCGTCGACGGCATCGTGTTGCCGACGAGGATGCCGGCGATGGGGATGAGCGCGATCGGCTCCAGGGGCAGGATGCCGAGGCCGAACACCACGAGCAGGCTCGTCGCTAGTGAGGAGCCGATCGCAAGCAGGCCGATCGAGCGCAGGCCGGGGACCCCGGGAGCGCGATGGCGCACGGTCTCGGCGGCGATGACGACCATCGCCACGACCCAGAGGAACGACAGCCCGAGCGGAGCATCGGCGGCGAGGACGGGGACGAGCACGAGACCCACGACGAGAAGCTGAACAGCGGCGCGGAGGCTCGCCCACGAGATCGTCGCGGAGAGGCCGAGCTTCCGCCACGCCGAGAGGGCGACGGCCACCGCGACGAGCACGAATGAGGCGACGACTCCCCAGAGGCCGATGGGATCATCCACGCCGCGATTATGGCCCGCGACGGAAGCTCGCTCAGGCGGTGCCCTCTTCCTCGCCCCGCTGGAGGTGGATGCGGCCCTCCCTCCCCCGCAGCGAGGTCCCGGTGCCGTGCCCGTACCGCACCCGGATGATCTCGGCAAGGATCGAGATCGCCACCTCGGACGGCTGCTCGGCGCCGATGTCGATGCCGATCGGCCCGTGGATGCGTCCGATCTCGTCGTCGGTCCAGCCGTCGTCGCGCAACCGCTCGACTCGGGCCCGGTGGGTGCGTCTGCTCCCCAGCGCCCCGATGTAGCGGACCGGCGCGTTGCGCACCGCCGGGAACACCGGGTCCTCGAAGCGGGCGTCGTGGTTGAGGAGGACGACGTAGGTGCGGTGGTCGAGGGGCACTTGCTCGAAGACGGCGTCGGGCCAGCCGACGACGAGGCGGTCGACGTCGGGAAACCGTTCTTCGGTCGCCCACGTCTCGCGGGCGTCGGCGACGATGACGCGGAACCCGAGCTCGCGGGCGATCTTCGACAGCGGCTGCGCGATGTGACCGGCGCCGAAGACGAGCATCAGGGGCTGGGGGGCGACCGTCTCGATGAAGACCTCACGCTCGCCGTAGGCGAGGGTGCGGCTCTGCTCGTGCTCCATGAGCGAGGCGGCGTCGGCGAGGACGTCGTCTTCGATGGCAGAGGGCAGGGACCCGGCGACGATGCCGTCTTCGGCGTCGACGACGGCCTTCGCCCCGGCGTCGGGGCCCTCGACGACGGTGACGACCGCCCCGAGGCGTTCGCGCTTGGTGAGATCGCGGATCGCGGCGACGACCGACATCACCACTTCTCGATGAACACCTGGATGGTGCCGCCGCACGTCAGCCCGACCTCGAACGCATCCTCGTCGGCGATCCCGTAGGTCACGAGCCGCGGCTCACCCGTTTCGAGGACCTCCTGGGCGTGGAGGAACACATCGCTCTCGACGCAGCCTCCGGACACCGAGCCCTCCATGTCCCCCGCCGACGAGACGAGGAACTTCGAGCCCTCGGGTCGAGGGGCCGACCCCTTGACCCGCACCACGGTGGCGGCGGCAACGGCCTTGCCGTCGGCGGTCCAGCGTTCGTAGATGTCGAGCTCGTCCAGCACGTCGATCCTCCGCCAAAGAACTCTAGCGGTGCCCCGGCGGTGCCACGGAGGAGGGCGCGAGGGTCACGCCCCGCTCGCCGCGGCCGCGCCGGAATGGGGAACGGGTCGCGCCGCCGGCCTCGTCCCGACCGTCTCGAGGAGCCGCACGACGGCGCGCAGGTCGGTGAGGCGCCCGGCGGCGAGGAAGTCGTCGACGTAGGGCATGGCGGCTCGCATCCCTCGCGTCTCGGGTGCGAACCCCGGTCTCCCCGCGAGCGGGTTGAGCCACACGACGCGATGCACGGAGCGGGCGAAGCGGCGCATCTCCCGGTCGAGGAGGGCTGGGTCGCCCGTGTCCCAGCCGTCGGAGATGAGCAGCCCGATGGCACCTCCCCTCGTCACCCTGCGGCTCCATTCGCAGTTGAATGCCTCGAGCGCCTCGCCGATCCGGGTGCCCCCGGCCCAGTCCTTGACGGCGTACGACACCTGGCTGAGCGCGACCTCGGGCAGCTTGATCCGCATCTGTCTCGTGATGCGGCTGAGCCGGGTGGCGAAGACGAAGGACTCCACCCTGCCGAGGCGGCCCTGGGCGGCGTGGACGAAGTGGAGGAACATCTCGGTGTACCGCTCCATGGAGCCGGAGACGTCCGCGATGACCACGAGCGGGCGCTTGCGCATCTTGCGGTTCGCCATGGCGAGGGGCAGGAGATCGCCCTCGGGACGGACCGCGTTGCGGAACGTGCGACGCAGGTCGGGCCGGGAGCCGCCCTTGGTCCCCGCCCATCGCCGCGAGGGAGCATCGGCGGGTCGCCACACCATGCGAGCGATGAGCTTGCGCACCTCCTCCTGCTCGTCGATCGAGAGGTCGCGGAAGTCGCGGTGGGACAGCCGCTCGGTGTACGTGCCTCCGGTGATCTCGGTGACGTCTTCCTCCGGCTCATCGGCGGCGTCGGTGTGGCCGGGAGTGAGGATCGGGACCGCGGTCCGTGTCGTCTCAGCGGGACGGCGGGTCCTCGCCGTCACCTCGGTCCCCTCCCGCTCACCCCTCCGCACCTGGCCGGTGCCGAAGAACATCTCGAAGGCGTCGTCGAACGCCTGCATCTCGGTCGGGCGGACGACCGACAGCGAGCGCAGGGCGGCATAGACGTCGTCGCGGCGGTCGAGACCGACGACGCCGATGGCGGTGGCGAGATCGCGTGCCGTCGCCGGCACCACGGAGAGCCCCCGGGCGCGGAGGTAGCGGACGAAGTGGACGAGGTTGGCGGAAAAGGACTCGGTCACGCCGACTCGAGGACGTGCTCCACGCCGCCTTCCCGGATCCGGGCCACGTCCTCCTCGTACTTGAGCACCACCCCGATGGTGTCGTCCATGACCGGGGCAGTGAGCTCGGTGTGCCCGAGCACCTGGAGCGCCGCGGCCCAGTCGAGCGTCTCGGCGACGCCGGGAGGTTTGAACAGCTCGAGATCCCGCAGCCGTTGCATCGCCCCGGCGAGCTGGCGGGCGAGATCCTCCGAGATCCCGGGTGCCTTCTCCCGCAGGATCGCCACCTCGCGCTCGAAGGTCGGGTATTCGATCCAGTGGTACAGGCATCGGCGCTTGAGGGCGTCGTGGATCTCGCGGGTCCGGTTCGAGGTGATGACGACGATCGGCGGTTCGACCGCCTTGATCGTTGCCACCTCGGGGATCGTGACCTGGAAGTCGGAGAGGAGCTCGAGCAGATACGCCTCGAACTCCTCGTCGGCGCGGTCGAGCTCGTCGATGAGAAGCACCGGGCGACGGCCTCCGGCGCCGGCCTGGATCGCCTGAAGGAGCGGCCGGGCGACGAGGTACTCCATGGACATGATGTCGCGGATCTCGGTGCCCCCGGCATCGTGGCGCGCTTCGAGGAGACGAATGGCGAGCATCTGGCGGGCGTAGTCCCACTCGTAGAGGGCCTGGGCCACGTCGAGGCCCTCGTAGCACTGGAGCCTGATGAGCTCTTCGCCGGTGGTGGCGGCGAGCACCTTGGCCACCTCGGTCTTGCCGACCCCGGCTTCGCCCTCGAGGAAGAGCGGCCGCCCGAGCTCGAGCGCGAGGTGGATGACGACGGCGAGAGATCGGTCGGCGACGTAGTGCTGGCGGGCGAGGGCGTCTCGCACCTCTTCGACGGAGGTCGGGATCACGGGGTGCACGTTACCGCTTTCGCGATCGCCAGCCTTCGGGACGCCTCGGCTCTCGTGCTGACGCGAGCCGGGGAGGCGTCTACCAGGCGCCGGCGGCAAACCCCGCCCCCGGCGCGTCCGCCGTCGTCGGGCACGTCGCCGGGATCGATGCCGGCACGGCGAACAGGGTCGGGCTCGACACGTCGAAGGGCGGCTCCCAGATCCCGAAGACGGTGTCGGTGGCGGAGATGCGCCACAGGCAGACTGCGCCGTCGGTGCTGCGATCGATGCGGGCCCCCGTCCTCGCCCCGGGATCGATCGCGGTGCCGGGGGCGATCTCGAGGACGCTGGCGACGATGTCGGGAGTCGAGGGGTTCTCGATGATGACCGCTTTCACGGGTGCCAGCGCTTCACGCAGCTCCGCCTTCGCCTCGGAGTCCTTCGCCTGGTTCGACACTCCGCCGAAGGTGGGAATGGCGATGGCGACGAGGACGATGAGGATTGCGACGACGGCGAGGAGCTCGGCAAGCGTCACACCGTCCTCGAGACGTCGCAGAGGGATGGCACGGCGCACGGCGTTCTCCGGTGCTCGCGGGAAATGAGCTGCTCTCGGTTAGATAACGGCGGGTCCGCGGCCGGAGTCGAGCGGTTTCACCCCGACGCCGATGTGGGAGAGGAGGGAGGTCGCGCCACCGCGGCATCGTGGGGGAGATCGACCCGCCCCGCCCGCAGGAAGGCGTACGGTCCCGCGTACAGGAGGTTCGCCACCCGAGAGGTGTAGACGTCGGCGTAGCGCTCCACCTGTCTGGCGAACAGGCTCTTGTCGGCCCCGGCACGCATGAGCGGTCCCCACGTTGCGTTGCGCAGCTCGCCGGCGGCTCGAGCCAGCGGCGCGATTTCCTCGTCGAGGGCGCCGAGGCGCTCACGCGTCGCGGCGAGAGCCTCCGGCGACGGGTGCTCACCGTCGACCGCGGCATACCCGGCCCGGGCGCGCTGGTCGGCGAGACGGAGCCGGGCGAGCTCGCTCTCGAGGGCTTCTTTCTCCGCCATGAGGGCAACGAGGCGCTCCTCGGTGGGCCGGAACCCGAAGGCGGCGGAGATCTCGGACTCCAGCTCGCGCAGGATGAGCGCCGTCCGCCACCGCAGCAGGGCCTTGGAGTAGTGAACGTCGCCGAAGAGGTGATCGCCCACGTAGAGGATCTCGTCACCGGACAAGCCGAGGCTCGTCTCCACCGTCCGGGCGCAGCCCCCGAAGTAGATGCTTCCGGACTCCATCTCGCCGAGGTGGGGATGGAGGAGGGATTGCCGCTCGTCCATGACCTTGTAGAGCGGGTTCGACGAGGTGAAGAACGCCGGCTTGTCCGCCGAGACGATGACGGTGTCGAACACGTCGCGCCAGGTGCCCGAAGGCAGGTAGGGGTCGAAGGCGTACGTCATCATCTGCTCGGCGTACGCCCACTCCGAGTTCGTGATGAGCATGAGCCGCTTGCCGGCGTGGAACTGGTCGAGAAGGGCGAGAACGGTGTCCGGCTCCCGCACGACGAAACGGTCCGGGTCGGCGAGGATGTCCTGCTTGATGTCGCCGTCCTGGTGGGCGCCGCCGAGCGCCTCCCGCACCGCGGTGTAGAGCCCGGGGTAGCCGATGCCGCGCCCGATCGCACCGCGGTCGAGGAGATCGACGAGCTGGGAGTAGAGGCTGGCCTCGGACAGGGAGAAGAGGACGTTGATGAAGACGAACCGGTCCTCCCCTAGATCGACGAGCGTGCCCTGGTACGTGGTGCGCAGCTCGTCGAAGTCGAGAAACCGGGTGCCGTGGGCGGCCCGGATGACATAGCCGAACCTCGTCGCCTTGACGAGGTTGCCCTCCTGGAGATCGATGGCGAGCCCGCGGATCACCTTCGACGCGTCGAAAGTGAGCTCGTCGACAGGCCATCCCCTCGCCGCCAGCCTTTGCCTGGCGTGCTCGAAGGCCCGGGCTTCCCAGCGGGCGACGTCGTAGTGGACGAGGGTGTAGTCGAGGTCGTAGCCGATGGCCTTGATGGAGCGCAGGTTGAGGGTGCGGTTGACGTAGACGCCGCGCTCGGGAGACGGCCCGGTCACGCCGGGCGGTAGGGGACGTACTCGGGGGACCACATCTCGGCGGCGACGACGTTGTCGAGGTCGTCGACCGGCTCGGCGACGCCTTCGGCCACGGCCTGGGCGGCAACGGCTCTCGCCACCTCGAGCGACGCGTCGCGCACCGAGGTGATCGATGGGTAGATCTGGCCCGTCTTCAGCATGTCGGACGTGACGGTGTCGGCGAGAGCCCGGGCAGCTGCGAGGAACATGCGGTCGGTGACCCGGGCCGCCCCGACGGCGAGGACCCCGAGGCCCATGCCGGGGAAGACGAACATGTTGTTCGCCTGGCCGATGACGCGGGTCTCGCCGTCGTAGTCGACGGGAGCGAAGGGGCTGCCGGTGGCGACGACGGCCTGCCCGTCCGTCCACCGCAGCGCCGCCGCCGGGGTGATCTCGGCGTGGCTCGTCGGGTTCGACAGCGGCATGATGATGGGGCGGTCGGTGTAGCGGGCCATCCGGGAGACGATCTTCTCGCTGAAGACACCGGGGACGCCGGAGACACCGACGAGCACCGTCGCCCTGGCGTTGCGGACGACGTCGTTGAGCCCGATCGGGTGGTCCTCGATCTGCCAGTCGTGAATGACCTCGGTGCGGACGGCGAGCTGGCGCTTCGCCGCGGTGAGGTCGGGACGGCCCTCGACGACGAGGCCGCGGCTGTCGAGGACGAGGATCCGGTCGTGCGCCTCGGCGCTGGTTGCCCCGTCGTCGACCATCGCCATCGCCACCTGGTGACGGATCCCGACGCCTGCCGACCCGGCGCCGACGATGACGACGCGCTGGTCACGCATCTTCGTGCCGGCGTGGCGGGTAGCCGCCAGCAACCCGGCGACGACCATCGCCGCCGTGCCCTGGATGTCGTCGTTGAACGACGGGATGACGTCGCGGTACGTCTCGAGGTTGTGAAAGCTCGTCCTGTTGGAGAAGTCCTCCCACTGGAGCAGCGAACCGGGGAAGACACTCCGCACGGCGTCGACGGTCTCGGCGACGAGCTCGTCGTACTCCTCACCGCGCAGACGGTGTTCTCGGTACCCCACATAGAGGGGATCGGCGAGCAGCTCCGGGTTGTTCGTGCCCACGTCGAGCGAGATCGGCAGCGTCCGGGCGGGGTCGATGCCGGCGCCTGCGGTGTAGAGGGCGAGCTTGCCGATGGGAATGCCCATCCCGCCGGCGCCCTGGTCACCGATACCGAGGATCCGCTCGTTGTCGGTGACGACGATGACCGGGCGCTCCCCCGTCGGCCGCGCCGCCAGCACCGCGGCGATCCGGCCCCGGTCCCGGGGCGTGACGTAGATGCCGCGAGCCCTGCGGAAGATCCGGCTCCAATGGCGGCAGGCGTAGGCCACCGTCGGGGTGTAGATGATCGGCACCGTCTCCTCGAGGTGGGTGAGGACGAACCGGTAGAACAGGGTCTCGTTGCGGTCCATGAGCCCGTTGAGGTAGATGTTGCGCTCCATCTCGGTGCCCTTGCGCAGGAACTGGTCGTGGACCCGCATCACCTGGTCGTCGAGGGTGGCGACGTGGTCGGGGAGCAGCCCGGTGAGCCCGAACGCCTCGCGCTCCTCCCGGGGGAAGGCGACGCCCTTGTTGAGCAGCGGGTTCTTCAACAGCTCGCTGCCTCGCACCCGAACCGCGAGGTGCACCTCGCCGGTGTCGGGGTCGATGTGCCGCTCGAAGTCGGTGAAACCTGCCATCGCCCGCAGCTTATCGGTCGCCGCAGTCCACCCGGCTGCGGCTACACGATCCGCTCGTATTGGGTGACCATCCCGTCGGAGTCGGCGCACTCGTCCCTGCCGGGACGCAACCCGACGAGCCAGAAGCCGGCCCGCTCCGCGACCCGTTGCGAGGCGAGGTTGCCGGGGTGCGTCTCGAGCTCGAGGCGCGACCTGTCGAACGTCGCCGCCGCCCAGTCGGCAGCTGCCGCCAGCGCCGAAGCGGCGACCCCCCGGCCGCGGGCACCGGGCGTCACCCAGTACGACAGCTCGATGGAGTGGGCGTGGACGGTCACGCCCACGTTGCCGAGGGGGGCGCCGGTGGCGGCATCGACGATGGCGAACGCCGCCCGGTCCGTGCTGTGGCGAGTCCTGTCGATCGCCTCCCGGCAGCGGGCGGCGTCGAGGCCGGGCCGTTCGCGCGTCCACCGGAACACGTCCACGTCGCGGGCCGCGACGTACCAATCGGCGTCCTCCGGCTCCCAGGCACGGAGACGGATCGCTCCGGCGTCGATGGTCGGCACCTCCACGCCAAACAGCGTACGCAACCTGCTCCGATTTGGAACCCCCGAAATACCACGGGCGCGGCGCCTTGCTCAGGGGTCCCCACCGCGCGCGAGCACCGCGGTAGCCGATGCCGCGATCTCGAACCGGCCGCCGCGGGCGTCGAGCCCGATCCGGCCGACGATGACGAGCTCGACGCTGCGAGCGGCGGCGACCGTGACGGTGTCGCCTCCGGTGACGACGGCGGCGTCGTCACCGGGGCAGCCCCCGACGTCGAGCGACGCGACGAGGACGTCACAGGCGTACGCCTCCGCCAGGGCGGGGTCGAGGCGGACGACGCCGGTTTCGCGGTACGCAGCCTCGTCGAGCGCCGCCGTCGCCGCGGTGGCGGCGGCATCGACGGCGCCGGCGAGGGTGCGGCGGGCGTGGAGGAGCCGCCACAAGTCGCTCGAGATGCCGGCCATGGCAAGGACGATCAGCGCAACGAACACGACGAGGAGCGGCGCGGCTGCGGCGCGGTCCCCCGTCACGGGAAGCTCCGGTAGCGGTCGACCGTCTCCCGATGCGTGACCCGGTGCTCGAACCCCCCGATGGTCCCGGCGAACGGAACAACGGCAACGGGGATGCGGACGGTGACCGTGGCGCTCACGCTCCCGCCCCGATCCAGGCGACCCGGCGAGGTCGAGGCGAGCTCGACTCGGATGCACCCCGGATCTCCAACACAACCGCGGGCTGCGATGGAGGCGACGACGCGATCCGCCGCGTCGACGGCGCCCGCCCAATCGTCGGCGAGAACCGCTGCCCGCGCCGCTTCCTGCGCCGCGAGCGATGCCATCCCCGCCCGCTCGTACCAGGGAGCGAGCGAGAGGACGGCAACGGCCGCCGGTACGACGACGAGCCCGAGCCCCGCCACCCACTGCACCACGGCGAAGCCGCCGCTCATGGTGCGGGCTCGACGACCGACCTGCTCTCCTCGAGGATCCACACGTCGGGGACCCCCGGGACCAGTCCCGGCAGAGGGCCCTCCGCAACGGCGACCATCGCCGGCTCGCCCGCCACCGTCTCTTCGCGGCACCGCACCTCGATGCCGCGGCCGGCGACGCCGCCGAGCACTCCACCAGGCCCCCTGAGGACCGCCTCGCCGTGCTCGACGCACGCCTGGCCGTCGCGGCCGAGGGCGGCGCCGTGGCGGGCCGCTTCGTCGACGGCGAGACGCGCCGCGCCGCGGACGTATTGGATGACGACGACGTTGGCCACCAGGACGATCAACACGATCGCCAGCGCCATCGCCCCGATCCACTCCGCCGCAGCGAAGCCGGCTTCGCGGACTCCCCTCAGCTTCGGGGAACACCGAGCTGACCGCGCATCCATTCGATGACGTCCACACCGAGCGTCTCCATGGCCGCGAGCACGGCGAGGAGCACGAGCAGCCCCACGGCCGCGATGCCGATCGCCTCTGCCGTCTGGAAGCCGGCCTCGTCGCCGAGCCGGGCCAAGAAGGCGTCCGTTCGTCTGATCATGTCAATCCCTCTCCTTCTACGGAAGCCGTCCTATCGATCGAAGGACGATCCACGGCAGCGGCGCAACGACGAACAGCACGAGCACAGGGCCAAGCACGCCGACGATCGGCACCAACATCGCAGCGCGCCTGCGAGTCGCCTCCCGTCGCACGGTTTCGCGCATGTCGGCTCGCACTGCGTTCGCCAGGGCCAGCAAGCCAGCGGCGACGTCGGTCCCGCGCTCTTCCGCCCCGGCCAGGGCCTGGTAACAACGCCTCGCATGCGGCTCCGGCGTGAGGTCTGCCAGCCTCCGGAAGGCCGTGCTGGCTGCCACGCCGCTGTGGTGGAGCCGCAACGCTTCTGCGATCTCGGTAACGATCTCTCCCCGAGCCCGCTCGACGAGCCGGGTTGTCGCAGCGACGACACCGCCTCCGGCCCGCACCCACACGGCGAGGAGCTGGCAGACCGTGGCGAGCTCGAGCCGCATCCGCCGCCTCCGCCGCCGCGTCGCCCTGTCGATCCGCCCCCGCCACAGCGACACGCCGCCGCCGACCCCGAAGACCGCGAGAACCCAGGTTCCAGCAGCGAGGGCGCCCGTCGCCATGGCGACGCCGGTGCCGCACGCCCCACCGGCGACCGCCGAACCGACCAGTCCGAGGCGGTAGCGCCGTGCCCGGTCGGCATCACCGAGGCCTGGCCACAGCCCGGAGCTGCGAAGCCGCCTCCGCAGTCGGATCTCGCCGGCGCCGCCGAGCCAGCCCCGCACCGTCTCGGCGATCGGCATGAAACCGGGCCGGCGCCCTGCAGCGACGGCCGACGCCTCCACACCCCTGCCCAAGCGTGCCCGGCTCCGTTGGAGGTAGGGCCGGAGCCGCCGCCGCAACGTTGGAGGCGGCGGGTAGAGCGTGGCCCCCAGCGAAGCTGCCGCAACGCCGGCGCACACAGATGCGAGCAGTAACGCCGGCGTCATCGCGACGCCTCTCCCAGCACCCGCGGCTCGACGGGTTTGCGGCCCAACCGGGACACCAGCGCCGCGCCACCCATCGAGGCCAGCGCACCCAAGGCGAGGACGGCGAGCCCCGGCCGTGACGTGTAGAACTCCCGGTACGGTCCCGGCCGCACGGTCAGCAGGCCCAGCAGCACCCAGGGGACGACGAAGACGATCCTGGCGTTGAGTTGCTGCTCGAGGACCGAGGTCCTGATCTCCTCAGCGACGAGCAGATCGCCAGCCGTCGCGTCGGCGAGGTCGTCGAGGATGATGGGGACGATCGAGCCGCCGCGTTCATGGGCGAGCACCAATACCTCGACGACGCGATCGGTCGTCGCATCAGCCGCTTCGGCTCGCACCGCCTCGAGCGCGCCGACCACGCCGAGCATCCGGATCCGATTCCCGAACGGACCGAGCAGACGGCGCAGCGGCTCCGGACCGGCCGAGGCGAGGTCCTCGAGCGCTGTGGTGATGGACGATCCGCTGCGGATCGCGGCGACGATGTGGCGGAGCCCATCGGGCCACGCCTCACGGACCGCGGCCCGGACCTGGAGCAGGCGCTTCGCCCGGACCCGACGGAACCCGGTCCACGCTACGGCGGCGCCGGCGAACAGCACCGGGGCCGATGCAGCGACGATGAGGGCGCAGGAGCCGGCGCCCAGCGCTGGAGCCAAGGTCCGGATCCCCATCCGGGGGAGCCGGCTGCGGAGGCGAGATGCGACCCGGCTCGGACCCGCCGGTGTCACCGCACCGGTGAGGAGCCCAGTACCGACGCCGAACGACACCGCGGCAAGGAGCGCAGCCAGCAGCCTCATCGCGGGCTCCCGTCACAGATGGCCCGCAGCGAGACCCCGGCGGCGTCCTCGATGCGGGCGACGAGGGCGGCGGGGGGAAGGGCGCCGCTCCAGGCCAGCTCGGCACCGAGGCTCTCCCTCGTGAAGATCGGCTCGGTCGCGAAGTCGTCACCGAAGGAAGGTTGGACCGCGAGGATCTCCATCGTCCTCCTCCGCGGCCCCCGTTCCTCCCTCGCCACGGCATCGCGGTCGAGGTGCACCAGCAGATCGATCGACGAGCCGAACACCTTTCGTACGACGTGCTCGGTGACGTTCTCACCCGCCATCAACGCCGCGTTGACGAGCGCTTCGAGCGCGTCCCGGGCGGAGTTCGCATGGACCGTCGCGCAGAAACCGCACCCCGCGTTCGACGCCCGCGTGAGTTCGAAGGCCTCGGGGCCCCGGACCTCGCCGACGACGATCCGGTCCGGCCGCATCGCGAGGACGAGCTTGACGAGGTCCCGCAGCGTCACCTCACTGCGGTCGTCCACACCGGGCGGCCTCGCTTCGTAGCACGACGAGTGGGGTCCCAGCGCGACGTTCAACTCCCGCACCTCCTCGACACATCTCACACAATGGGCCGGCGGTGCCGCAGCGAGGAGCGCGGCGAGCAGCGAGGTCTTCCCCGCACCGGGCGGGCCCGAGACGAGCACCGAGGTCGAGGCCTGCATGGCGGCCGCGAGGAAGTCGCCCGCGGCCCGGCTCAGCGAACCGAGTTCGACGAGGTGCGACAGCGAGTCGCGGCGCAGCGCATATCGCCGCAGAGTGGCTGAGATCCTGTCCGAAACAGGAGGAATCACCGCCGTGAGCCTGGCGGTACCGTCGAGGACCCTGGCCTGGACGACGGGACTCGACGCGTCGAGCCTGCGGTCGGTGCCGGCGAGGAGCCGTGCAACGAGGTGCTCCGTCTCCGGAACCGTGATCGGGTCGGGGAGGCTGCGGAGCCGGCCTGTTCCGTCGAGAAACGTCACCCGGTCTCCTTCGATGAAGATCTCCTCGAGGTCGCCATCCGCGAGCAGCGCGGTGACCGGGCCGAAGGCAGCGATCGATTCGATGACGCGTTCCGTCATCCCGCCCGGGTCGCGAAGCCGGTGGAGCTCCGAACCGCCGTCGGCGTGGCGCTGGTATCGATCCACGGTTGCCGCGGCGACCGACGCGATCGCGGCGGCGTCTGCGTCGGGGTCGAGTCCCTGATTCTCGACCTCCTCGATCACGAGCTGCCGGATCCGCTCGTAGGCGCTTGCGCTCATCGGCCACCTGCCGCCGCCGCGACCCGGTCGATGGCGCGGGTGAACGGCCCGGGCTGGACGAGCTCACCCTGCCACTCTGCCTTCGGCACCCTGGGGTCGTACGGTGCGACCGACGCCGCAGCGAGGGGCCACGCTCTGGAGAGCTCGGCGATCAGGGACGCGGCGGCGAAGCGCCCGCCGCTGTTGCGGTTGAGGACGACATGGAGCGCCCCGCTCTTGCGCAAAGGCCGAGCGTGCACCGCCCACTCGAGGAGACGGCAAACCCCACCCGGAGACGCGACTGCGACCACAACGAGGACGTCGGCGGAGGCAACGATGCTGCGGGCGAGGCCGAACCGGGCCCTCGAATGCCCCGGCAACAACTCGATCCTCGGGCCGGCGTTGGCGACGACGAGCGCCCAGCGGTCTCTGAGCTCGGTGAGCAGCTCGAGGACGTCGCCGCTGCGCAGCTTCTCCCACTCGTCGGGAGCGGCGATGCCCGGCATCGTCGCGATGCCCCCAGATGGCGAAGCGTGAACGGCCGAGTCGATCGTGCCGCTCCGGCGGAAGTGGGCGTCGAGCGCCGTGGCGACGTTGGGAGCGAGCGGCAGCCGCAGTCGAGCGGCGAGTCCGGGGGACTGGTCATCGGTGTCGATGAGCAGCACGCCGCCTTCTCTCGATCGGTTCGCCGCCGCGATCGCGATCGCGACCTCGGTCGCACCCGAGCCGCCACCGGCCGAGGCAACGACGACGAGGCGACCGGCTGACCGCTCCTCGCCGGACGGATTCCGGGGCATCGCTGGCTCCGCCCTCTGATCACGGGCCCTCGAGATCTCGGCGGCGAACGCCTCCGGTGGAGACGAGGCCGGCACGACGCCGTCCGCGCCGAGACCCAAGAGCCACCACTTGCCGGGATCGCCCTCCAGCTCTTCGTAGACGCCGACGACGGCGATGCCACGTTCGTGTAGCCGCTCCATCGCGAGCGCCGACATCCACGACGTGACGTCGTCGACGATGACGACGTCGACGGCCTCGGCGACCGCCTCGTCGAGCGACATGGCGTATCCGCGTACGACTGCGCCGCCGTGGTCCATGACGAAGAAGTGGAGCTGCTGGGCCCAGGGGCGCAGCGTGTGGGCGAGCACGACGGCGGGGTCACGGCTCATCGCCGCCCTCTTCGCCGGGCTCGATCGGGTCGGCGCCGGTGGAACGCACGAGGAACAGCTCGCCGGCGCCAAGCGCGGCCGCGATCTCGAGGGCCTCCCCGGCGCCGACGGCGAGGCTCAACGTGACCACGTCCCGCCCGGGTCCTCCGCCCACCCCTACCGACGCGATCTCGACCCCCGTCGCCGCGTACTCGGCCATACCAGCGGAGACCCGGATGACGTCGACGACGTCGCCTCGCTCCAGGGCGCCGCCGGCCGCTCTCGAACGGTCGACACCGATGCTCATCACCCTTCGGGGCGCACCGGGAGGCGGAATCGCCAGATCGCCGGAGCGGATCGGCGTTCCGGCTTCGACGTCGACCGTGAGGACCCGGCCTGCGGGGGCGGCGGGACCGATGTCATCCGGGCCGAAGAGCCCGCCGAGGGACGCAACACCGGCGGGCACCTCGACGAGGCGGAACATCGATGGCGCGGCCGGTTCGCCCGCGGCGAGATCGCGCCCGGCCACCGCCACCTGGAGCGTCGCCGTCCGGTCGCGCAGCACGGCGAGGACGAGGAGGAAGGCGAGGGCGCCGGCCACGATCATGACGACGTGAGGCGCCGACAGCAGGCTCGCCACCGGTCTCCGCACCGCTGTCCCACCGTCCCCCGCCTCAAGAGCCGATCCTGTGCGCGCACTCACTCTCATCTCAGTTTACAATGTAATAAGATTGTTTATGATTTGTCTACTCGGATCACGATCAGAGGAACGCACCAGCGCCCGCCATCGCGTCGCGCGACAATGCGGAGCAGCGAAGGGAGCCGATGGACCGGGGTGAGGACCCGCTCGAATCGCTGCGACGAGAGCTGCGCGAGAGCGTCGGCGACGAGTTCCGCCGTTCGTCCGAGGAGGACGAGGCGGCCGCCCGCAAGCTGCTGCTGAGCCGCCGCACCCTCGCCGATGTCGCGCTCGAGCTCGTCTCCCGCGGCGACACCGTTCAGCTCAACGTGGGCGCCGAGCGCTTCGTCGGCGTCATCACATATGCCAGGGGCTCACTGGCGACCCTCGAGACGTCGAGCGGCGACGTCGTCCACGTCAACCTCGCCGGGCCCATCGCCATCCGGGTCACGAAGCGGTCTACCTCGGGTGGCCGGTCCCCCGACGAGCTCGGGCCCGACTCATTCGAGGCCCGCCTCCGCGAGCTCGAGCACGACGAACAGATGGTCGTCCTGGCGATGCCGATCATCGGCGAGGCCTTCCCCTGCCGGATCGAAGCGGTCGCCGCCGACCATGCGTTGGTCCTCGACCGTACCGGACAGGAGTGGTTCGTCCCCCTGCACCAGGTCGCCACCGCGACGCGACGGAACTGACGGGGTCAGATCCCGCGGATCAGACGGAGAGGTGACCCACCTCGGCCACGACCCCGGTGAGCTCGGCGAGCCGGGATGCAAACCCGTCGGGATCGGCCGTCGTCAGGTACACCGTCGTCCCGGAGCCGCCACGGTTGGGGGTGACGACACGGCGCACCTGGCGGGCCACGGCGGTCGAAGGGTCGACGACGGGCACCTCCGGGCCGGCAAGCCGGGTGATCCGGTCGGCGACGAACGAGAAGTGGGTGCAGCCGAGCACGATGCTCGTGGCACCCTCGCCGAGGAGCGCACCGATCTCGTCGCGGAGGATCGCGTCGACCCGGGCGTCGTCGCCTCCCTCGATCGCCTCGACGAGGCCCGCCGGGGCCGCTTCCACGATCCGCGCCCCGCCGGCGTGGCGGTCGACCACCGACGCGTAGAGCTCTCCCTGAAAGGTGGCCGCCGTCGCCAGGACCCCCACCGCGCCCCCGTTCGCCCGCGCCGCCGCCGGCTTCACCGCGGGCTCCATCCCGACGAACGGCACCTCGGGATGAAGGCCACGGAGGTGGTGCAGCGCCGCCGCCGATGCGCTGTTGCAGGCCACGACGACCGCCTTCGCCCCGCGACCGAGCAGCATCCCGGTGATCGCCACCGCCCGCTCCCGCACCTCCTCCAGCGACCGCCGCCCGTAGGGCGCCCACGCCCGGTCGGCGACGTAGACGACGGTCTCGTCCGGCAGCAGCCGCCGGATCTCGGTGAGAATCGCCAGGCCCCCGACGCCCGAGTCGAAGACTCCGATGGGGCGCTGCGAGCTCGCAACGGTCCACGGGAGGCGCCGCCACCGGCGCGACCCCATCCGGCCGCGGGCCGGCATGGACTGCTCAGAGCGCATTCGTGAGAGTGTCGACGAGGTGCGGGTAGTAGAGGCTCGGCTCGAGGAGGAACGAGTCGTGACCCTTGTCGGAGTGGACCGTGACCCACCGGTAGGGGACGTCGGCGACCTCGAGATAGCGGACGAGCTCCTCCTGCTCCTCCGGGTAGAAGCACACGTCGGAGTCGATCGAGAACACCATGTAGCGCTGGTGCTTGCAGTCGATGAAGAGGTCGCCCAGGTCGTCCCTGCCCGCCTCCCCGACGAGGTCGTACGTGTTCCAGGCGTGCATGATCCGCAGGTAGCTGTTGGCGTCGAAGCGGGCGACGAACTTCTCGCCCTGGTGGCGCATATAGGACTCGAGGGGGTTGTTGAGCCGGTACATTCCGGCTCCGTCCTCCTGGTCGATGACCTCGTCGCGGGCCCGTTGCCACAGCGCCTGGAGCGAGACGAAGGTCTTGTGGCCGATCATCCGCGCCAGGGCGAGGCCACCGTCGGGGCCCGGTCCTCCGTAGTAGTCGCCGGAGGAGAAGCGGGCGTCGTTCTGGATGGCGTTGATCTGCTCGAAGTTGTGGATCCGCTGCAACGCCGTCGTCTGGACCCCGGCGGAGATCGGGATCGCGATGTCGACCTTGTCCGGATAGCGGGTGGCGAGCGAGAGCACCATGACCCCGCCCGTCGAGCCTCCGATGGCGGCATGGAGCTTGTCGATACCGAGATGCTCGAGCAGCCTCAGCTGGGAATCAACCATGTCGGCGAAGCACAGCCACGGGAAGTCGTGGCCGTAGGGCCGGCCGGTCGCCGGGTTGACCGACGCCGGCCCGGTGGAGCCGTAGCAGCCGCCGAGGTAGTTGGCGCAGACGACGAAGAACCGGTCGGTGTCGATGGCCCTACCCGGTCCGACGAAGCCATCCCACCAGCCGACGTGGTTCTCCTCGGTCCAGCGTTCGCCGACCTCCGGGATCGCCGGGTTGTAGCCGGCGGCGTGCTGACTGCCGCTGAGGGCGTGGAAGAGGAGGATCGCATTCGAGCCGTCGGCGTCGAGCGAACCGTACGTCTCGTAGGCGAGCGTCACCTCGGCGAGCTCGGTGTCGCAGTGGAGCACGAACGGGTCGTCGGCAGACCCGAAGGTGAAGAACTGTGTCTCGACGAGCCCGACGCTGTCACCCATGTCACTCCCGGCACCCACCTCGCGCCGCGCCACGATAGAGCGGGCAGCGGCACATCCGGGCGAAAACCCGTGAGCGGCCGCCGGCCCGTCAGCCGGATCCGCCGTCGTCGCCGGAGGGGGCGACCGCCCTGCCGGCGGCGAGCACGAGGTAGACGACGAGCACCAGCGTGACGTGAACGAGCATCCGGTTGCCGGAATCCCCCGTCCCGGTCCGGTAGCCGCCGCCGCGGAGGTACGCGAAGACGAACAGGGCGACCCCGTAGGTGAGCAACGGCACCGCCCAGATGCCCGACAGCGGCGGTCTGGCGACGAGCACGGCACCGACCGCGAACAGCGGCACGACCCACCAGAACACACCCCACATCCCATCGAACGCGATGTTTGCCCCGGTCGCCGACAGTGCGACCTCGAGAATGTCGGAGTCCTCGAGCGCCCTCACCGCGAGGTAGAAGGCGACGGCGGCGAAGGTGAGCCACGGTGCGGCGCGGCCTGCCGCCGCCCCGATCCGGGGCAGCGCCGAGACGGCGATTGCAGCGGCGACACCGGCCGCGACGATGAGATTGCCGTAGATGGGCCCGGTCAGCCCGAGATCGGTGGCAACGGCATGAGGGCGATAGCCCACCCCATACCACGCGACCGTCGCCGCCAGGTACGGCGCCGCCATCATCCATCGATACGGGACCGGGATCCGGTGCGACGTGACGGCGGGGATGAGGAAGATCGCGGAGGTGATCACGGCCTCCGGGCGCAGCACCGGCGTCGCCGCAACCGCCAGCGCCGCCGGGACGAGAAGCCTGAGCTCACCTCGCCCCAACGCGAGCCACACCGAACCGGCGAGGATGACGATGAGCACCGCGAACACCATGTGGCCGTTGACGTAGAAGGCGTGGTACACGATCCGGTTCGTGGTCAGCACGAGAAACGCCGCTGCGGCCAGCAACGAGATGCGCCACCGTCGCGGCGTCGCCATCGCGACGAGACCCTCCCAGGCGAACCATCCGGCTGCAACGAAGCCGCTCAACGCGAAGAGCGGCGTCGCCGAAGCCGCGTAACCCCTCCCTCCGATCACCCCGGCGGTGTGGAGGAGAGGCACGAAGAACTGGCGCATCCGCAAATCGCCCCGATGGACCGCGTCGAGGGTCCCGGTGCGCTCGAGCGCCTCGGCGGTCAGCAGGTTCCGGATCGAGTCCACGGTGAGCCGGGTGAGGTGCACGCCCTGGAAGACCAGGGAGAGCAGGCCGGCGGCAGCGACCACCCCGCCGAGCGTGAAGATCACCGTGCGCACCGCTCCCGGCTCAGCCAGCCGCCGCCGCCCGAAGCTCGCCGCGACGGCGCCCGCCGCTACCGAGGCGACGACGAGAGCGGCGAGCGTCGAGAACGCATCGACGAGAACGAGGCCGAGCCCGGCGAGCACGTACGTGGAAGCGCCTATGGGGAATGCCATCGCCGCCAGGCCGACCGGGCGGACCCGCGTCCACAACGGCGACATCGCCGCGTAACCGATCGCGGCCAGCCACGCCATGACCCCCGCCTCGATCATCCCGACCCCTTCGACGCCCGGTATTCGGCGTCGTCCACCACGATGACCGACCCGTCGACGAGGAGCAGCCGGAGCACGGCGGGTTCTCTCCCTGAGGGGGCGGCCACGATGTACGGGCGGGTCTCGCCGCCGAGCTCGGTCTCGGTCTCACCGGTGAACAGGACGCCGTCGAGAAGCGGCGCGGCCACCTCCCCGCTCAGCTCGGGGTCGTAGTCCTCGGTGCGCACCTCGAGGAGCGACAGGCCCTCGAGGGTGTACGACGCCAGGATCTCAGCGGGCGGGACCACGATTGCGCCCCCGGCGGCGAGCTCGCGCAGCTCTGCGTACAGCCGGTAGTTGTTGGACAGGTGCGCCTGTTCGGTGGCGATGAGGTGGTCGAGCGCAGCCTCGTCGTGAGGGCGCACCGGTTGAGACACGAGCGGCGTCGGAATCGCAGCGTTGACGAGGGCGGCACCGAGCGAGCCGAAGACGACAAACCTGGCGAATCGGCCCGGCTGGGGCGCGCCGCCGTCGGGCGCAGATCCGTCGAGGATTGCTCCATAGCCTGCAAGGCCGCCGATCAGACGGTCGAAGGCGCCGCCGGCGACGAGACGCGGGACGAACACGACACCGACCCCGGCGGCGACACCGGCGCCGAGGACGAGCCACTGCAGCCCGCCAAGCCGGCTGAGATCGTCCACGTCCGGAGCGATGGCGACCACGACGAGGGCAACGGCCGGCACGGCGAAGCCCGCCCTCACCGTTCCGACCGCCGGCCCGTCGACACCGCCGACGGTCCGATACCGGGAAGCAGCGATGGTGACTCCGACGAGACAGATCGCTCCCAAGACGAGGAGGAGGAGCGAGGACCGAGCGGGAAACGACCCGCCGGCAAGCCCCCAGGCTGCCCGAACCGCGCCGACCGAGAAGAAGACGACGCACAGAACACCGAGTGCAACGAGGGAGAGGAGTTGTCGACGACCGGGCATGGAGCTTCCGGGACGGGTGCAGGGCGGATCGTACCCAGCGCGCCGCGGTGACTCGGCTCCGCCGGCGGCGCCGAGCGCTCGGCCTCGTCTCGACGCCACGGAGGGTGACCGCGATGCAGCCACTAGCGTCCCCGACCGTGGATCCGATCGTCGTGAGCTCCCGCTTCGTCGGCCCCCCGGCGCGAGGCCAGGGTGGCTACACGGCGGGGCTCGTCGCCGCCCGGCTCGGCACACCGGTCACGGTGTCGGTGTGGGCACCCATTCCCCTCGACATCCCGATGTCGCTCCGCATCGACGGGGCACAGACCCATCTCGAGCGCGACGGGGTGAGGATCGCCACGGCGACGCCCAGACGTCACTCACCGGTCGCGGTCTCGCCGGTGACGCCGGCCCAAGCCGAGGACGCCCGGTCGCGATACCCGGGGCTGAAGAACAACCCCGCCCCCGACTGCTTCTCGTGCGGCATCCGCGGGGACACGTTCGGGGTCCATGCCGGGCCGGTCTCCGGCGGCGGCGGACTGTTCGCCACGCCGTGGATCCCACCCGATTGGACCGCGGGCGACATGGGGCACGTCGAGGACCCGTATGTGTGGACCGTGCTCGACTGCTCGGCCGGATGGCGGGTCTCCGCCGACCCCGTGGACCGTCCCGCGTTCACGGGGGCGATCGGCGTCGACGTTCTGGTCCCTCCCCGCCCCGGCCGGACCTATGTGGTCGTCGCTGCCGCAACCGGAGACTGGGACGGCCGGAAGCGTCCGGGGGCCAGCGCCCTGTACGACGATTCCGGCGAACTGGTTGCCGCCTCCGAGTCGCTGTGGATCTCGGCTACGGAACAGGACTCGAACCTGCCGATCGGCGCGGTGACTTGACAGCGCACGTGCCTCCACCTACAACCGGCCCCTCGCAGCGAGGAGGCACAGCCGGACGAATCGACACGGCCAACTGATTCATCGCGAAAGGTGGAGGGAACAGGCCCTGTGAAGCCTTGGCAACCACCCGATGGGAACGGTGCCACATCCTGCTCCCGGCGTCGGCCGAGAGAGAGATGAACGAGGAGATCCTCCTTCTTCAACCGCCTCTCCGTATTCGGGAAGGGCGGTTGTGTCACTTCAGGACGCGACCGCGCCGTGCGGGCGCCACCGTTTGAGCCGAGATCACCGACGACGAGGAGACCGATCATGTCCGACAGGCAGTACCGATACGAGACGCTTCAGCTCCACGCCGGCCAGGACCCCGACCCGGCGACGAACGCCCGCGCCGTCCCGATCTACCAGACGACGTCGTACACCTTCGACGATGCCGACCATGCGGCGAGCCTGTTCGGCCTGCAGCAGTTCGGCAACATCTACACCCGCATCATGAACCCGACGACCGACGTGTTCGAGAAGCGAGTTGCCGCGCTCGAGGGTGGGGTTGCCGCCGTTGCGACGTCCTCGGGTCAGGCGGCCCAGCTCACCGCCATCGCCACGATCGCCCGCGCCGGGGACAACATCGTGTCGACGAGCTTCCTCTACGGGGGCACCTACAACCAGTTCAAGGTCGCGCTCCCCCGGCTCGGGATCGACGTGAAGTTCGTCGACGGCGACGACCCGGCTGCGCTCGCTGCTGCCATCGATGCCGACACCAAAGCGGTCTACGTGGAATCCATCGGAAACCCGCAGTACAACGTGCCGGACCTCGAACGCATCGCCGACGTCGCCCACGACCACGGCATCCCGCTGATCGTCGACAACACGTTCGGCGCCGCCGGGTACCTGATCCGGCCCATCGATCACGGTGCCGACATCGTCGTTGCATCCGCGACGAAGTGGATCGGGGGTCACGGAACCTCGATCGGCGGAATCGTGGTGGACTCGGGCAACTTCGACTGGCGATCCGACAGGTTCCCGCTGTTCTCCGAGCCCGCACCCGGATACCACGGCTTGAACTTCGCCGAAGTGTTCGGGCCGGACGGGCCGTTCGGCAACATCGCCTTTGCGATACGGGCGCGCGTGGAAGGGCTGCGAGACCTCGGCGCAGCGCTGTCCCCGTTCAACGCATTCCTGTTCCTCCAGGGCCTCGAGACACTCTCGCTGCGCATGCAGCGCCACGTCGACAACGCACAGGAGCTCGCCGAATGGCTCGAGGGCCACGATGCCGTGTCCTGGGTGTCGTATCCGGGTCTCGAATCGCACCCTTCGCACCAGATCGCCAAGAAGTACCTCCGCAACGGCCACGGGTCCGTGCTCAGCTTCGGGATCGCCGGCGGCTACGAGGCGGCGAAGGGGTTCATCGACAGCGTCGAGCTGGCATCTCACCTCGCCAATGTCGGAGACGCGAAGACACTGGTGATCCATCCCGCGTCGACCACCCACCAGCAGCTCGACGGAGCCGAGCAGGCAACGGCCGGCGTCACGGCGGACCTGGTGCGCGTCTCGGTCGGCATCGAGCACATCGAGGACATCAAGGAGGACTTCGCATTGGCCTTCGACAGGATCCGGAGCCGGGTGGGAGCGTGATCACGGGCGGCCTCCGGCGGCTTCAGGTCTAGGTTTCCCGCCGTGGAGACCCTGACGATCGGCTCGCGCTTCGTCGGCCCGCCCGGCATCGGTCACGGCGGCTACGCAGCCGCGATGCTCGCCGGCTTCGCCGACGGCCCGGTGATGGTCAGACTGCGCAGGCCGGTGCCCCTCGACCGCGAGCTTCGAGTCGAGCATCGCGAGACCGGCCCCGGCCTCAGCGACGGAGATGTACTCATCGCGACCTGTGAGCCCCACCGCGGCGAGCTCGACGTCGGCGGACCGGTCTCGCTCGAGGCGGCCGAAGATGCCCGCCGCCGTTGCGCCGGTACCCGAGGACTGCATCTCGCCCCGACCTGTTTCTCCTGCGGGGTGGGTGAGAGCAGCTTTCGGGTGCACGCCGGGCCGGTGACCGGCACCGGCGTGTTCGCAACCCCGTGGACACCGCCGGCGTGGACGGCAAGCGGGGGCGTGGTCGGCGAAGCCTTCCTCTGGGCCGCGATGGACTGCGCCGCCGGCTGGAAGATCATCACCGACGCCGAGGGAAAGAGGGCCGTGACCGGGGAGATCACCGCCCGCATCCTGGGCGAGGTCCGGCCGGAATCCACCTATGCACTCGTGGCATGGGCCGGGCCGTGGGAGGGGAGGAAGCGCACGGCAGGTAGCGCAACCTACGACGATCGGGGCGCCCCGGTTGCCGTCTCCGAATCATTGTGGATCTCGATCTGATCCCGGATCGGCGCGGATCCGCACGACGGTGCGGACGACGCCGGATCGGGCCATACTCGCGTGGATGAGGCGGCGGAAACGACAGCCCGAGTTCTCTTTCGAGCAGTTTCGCGTCTTCGCGTTCGGTAGCGACGAAGAGCTCATCGCGGCCTTCGGGTCGCTCGCGAACGCGGAGCAAGCCTGGCAGGCCGCCCGCGACGGTTTCCTCGAGCGATGGGACCTGTGGGGCATGCCGGAGGCGTGGTGGCGCTTCGAACCGGGCGTCCCGGACCACATCCGCTCGGGTCCGGATGCGATCACCACCGACGCCGACGCGAAGGAGTGGGATCGGATCGAGATGGAACGCCGCCGCTACCTCGTGACCCTCGGCATCGACCCTGCACCCGAGCGCCGCTACACCGCGTTCGGCTCCGACTGATCGGAGCAGCGTCTCAATAGCGCTCGTCGTGGACCAGCTCGTCGATCGGCTTGCGACCACCGAACCGCGCCGGACCCGATGCCGCAGCCGGGTAGCCGAGGGCGATCGCATACCGGCAGCGGTGACCCTCGGGGAGTTCGAGGACCCGGGCGGCATCGTCCTCGCGGTGGAGGGTGATGGGACACGACGCGACGCCGATGGCGTCCGCAGCGAGCATGAGGTTCTGGGCGACCCTTCCCGTGTCGAACTCGTAACCGCCGGGCTCCTGGACGAGCGCGATTGTCGCCGGTGCCGCTCGCAACGGGGTCGTGAAGTCGCCGCATGAGGAGAGACGGCGCTTCTGGGCCGGATCACGGACGACGACGAACGCCCAGTCCTGAAGGTTCTTCGAGCTCCCCGTCCAGCGCGCAGCCTCGAGGATCGCATCGAGGTGCTCGGCGGCGAGCGGCTCGTCGGTGAAGTCGCGGATGGCTCTGAGCCGGAGGATCCGCTCATAGGTGTCGGCCATGGCTGCGACCCTACCGCGACGTGGCGGATCGGCCATCCCGCAGTGCGGGCCTCAGCTCACCACACACGCCCCGGGCACGTCGTCGACATCCAGCGACGGGAGCCGGTCGACGAGGCGGTCGCATGCAGCGAAGAACTCGGCGACGGCCGCGGCAACGGTGGGATCGGCGTTGAGGCCGTCGAAGGTGAACCCGGCCTCGAACTTCGCCTTGTCGAGGTACACGCCGACCTCGTCCTGCATCGCCGTGAAGCGGGCCACGAGGTCGTCCTGTTCCGCCGCCACCTCCGGCGGTGGACTGATGGCGCGAACGGTGTCGAGGCTGTTCTGGTAGGCGCCGAAGACCCCTGCGGCCTCGATGAGCTCCTCGTCGAAGGGGTAATCCTCGGCGACGGCGGCTGCTCGTTCCTCGTCGAAGCGGTCGACCGTTGCGCTCATCGCCGCGGCGTACTCGCCGATGGTGCCCGGAGCCTTCGATTCGGTCGAGCCCCCGCAGGCCGCGACGGCGACGGTCACCGCGACGCAAGCCGCGAGGTACCTCCTACACGACCTCCGCGTCGGGATCTGGAGAGCCATTCGAGAGAACGTAGCGCCCGGGCCTCGCCTCCTGTCCCGGCGCGGACCCGACGGGGACCGGCGGGCGGCCGGTGTCGGTGGGGCCGGCGCCGCTCAGAACGCCGCGTCCTCCATCACCATGAGGGCGCCGTCCTCAGCCTCGGCCGCTTCGCGTCGGGCGTGGGCCTTCGGGAGCGCATGCCTGGCGAAGAACCTCGCCGCGGCGATCTTGCCCTCGTAGAAGGGCCGGTCGGCGACGTCGGCACCGTCGAGGGCCGCGAGCGCGACCTCGGCGTGGCGCAGCAGAAGCCACCCGATGACGACTTCGGACAACGACTCGAGGAGGGCGTTGAGGTGGAGCCCCGTGCGGTACAGCTCCTCCGGATCCTCCTGGGAGGCCATCGTGTGCTGGACGAGCACGGCGATGTGCGCCTGGGTGTCCTCGAGCGCGGCGCCGAGCAGCTCCCGCTCCGTCGCGAACTCGTCGAGGCCACCTTTGACGAGCTCCATGATGTCCTCACCGAGCGCCGTGACGGTGCCGCCCCGATCCCGAATGATCTTGCGGAAGAACAGGTCGAGAGCCTGGATCCCGGTTGTTCCCTCGTAGAGAGAGTCGATCTTCACGTCTCGGATGTACTGCTCGATCGGGTAGTCCTGGGTGAATCCGGACCCCCCGAAGACCTGGAGCGACTGGCCCAAGAGCTCGTAGGACTTCTCTGATGCATACCCCTTCAACAGCGGGAGCAGCAGGTCGCCGCGCGCCCCCCAGGGCCCCTCGGGCTCGAGGCGGGCGTGGTCGAGCACCCATGCCGTGTAGTAGAGCAGGGCCCGCATCCCCTCGGCGTGCGACTTCTGCAACATGAGCATGCGCCGCACGTCCGGGTGGCGGATGATCTCGACCCGTGGTGCCTCCCGGTCGCGAGCCCGGGTGAGGTCGGCCGACTGCACGCGCTGTTTGGCGTATTCCAGGGCGTTGAGGTAGCCGGTCGACATCGTCGTCGCCGACTTGCAGCCGATGAGCATCCTGGCGTCCTCGATGACGTGGAACATCTGCTTGATGCCCTCGTGGACACCACCGACGAGGTACCCGACGCAGGGTCGGTCGACCCCGAACGTGAGCTCGGTCGTCGTCGAGCCCTTGATCCCCATCTTCTTCTCGAGCTTCGTGGCAACGACACCGTTGCGTTCCCCGAGCGTCCCGTCGTCGTTCACGAGGAACTTGGGGACGATGAACATGGAGAGCCCTGGTGTGCCCGGCTCGCCTCCCTCCCGCCTGGCGAGGACGAGATGCACGATGTTCTCGGCGTGGTCCTGCTCGCCGGACGTGATGAACCGTTTCACCCCCTCGAGGTGGTAGACGCCGTTTTCCTCGTCGACGGCGATGGCTTTCGTCGTCCCGGCGCCGACGTCGGAACCGGCATCGGGCTCGGTGAGGACCATCGTCCCTCCCCACCTGCGCTCGATCATCGGCTTGGCCCACTTCTCGACCTGCTCCGGCGTCCCGACGAACCCGATGACCGCCGCCATGAGGATCCCGGAGACGTAGAAGAACAGCGCCGGGTTCGCCCCGACGAGCATCTCCTGAGCTGCCCACCTCACGAGCCCGGGTGCGCCGAGGCCTCCCAGCTCCTTCGGCGCCCCGAGGAGGTGCCAGTCGCCGTCGAAGTAGGCATCGAGGCTCCGCTTCATACCGTCGGTGAGACGGACCTCGCCGTCGACGAGCTCGAGCGGCGTCTGGTCGGCCTCGACGAAGCTCGCGGCGAAGTCGTCGCGGGCGAGGCGCTCGATCTCGCGAAGGATGTCCATGACGGTGTCGCGGGCGAAGTCCTCGAACGGAGCGTCTCCCAGATACGACTCGAGATCGAGTACTTCGAAGAGGTTGAACTGAACATCGCGGAGGTTGCTCTTGTAGTGGCTCATATCGGTCCTCTGGTCATCTGCCGTCGTCAACGAGCAAGCAGAACTCCCCGGGCGGGCTCCGTCGTCCTGCCGACGTTCATATTTTGAGCATACACTCTAATTTGAGCTTTCGGTCAATTACTCGGGAGCGAATCGGCTACCGTTCGGCGGGTCGTGGCGAGATATCAAGCGGGGTTGAGAACCGAGGCCCGCATCATCGAGGCGACCCGCGCCCTCCTCGGTGAGATCGGCCTCGAAGGCACGACGCTGAAGGCGATCTGCGAGCGAGCTCGCGTTCGCGCCGGCAGCTTCTACAACCTCTTCGACTCGAAGGAAGAGGTGGTGCTCAAGGTCGTCCGCGAGGCGATCACAGCGGTCGACCCGGACCCCGCGGGCGAGACGGACACGCTCGAAGAGCTCGTCGGCGCCTATGTGGCCTTCGTGACCGGCCAGACCCACCTCGCCCGCATCTACCTCCAGATCGCCGTCGCCGGTGCGTTGAGCCACGACAGCGTCGGCAGGCGCGTGCTGCGCGGTCACGAGGCCCGGGTCGCTCGGTTCCGGACTGCGATGCTCCGAGAGCAAACGGAGCTCGGCCACGACGAAGCGACACGACGGACCGAGGTGCTGCTCGCGATGCTGAATGGGCTGGCGTTCCGCTGGACCCTCGAGCCCGATTTCGCATTCGCCGAGCACGCCAGACTCGCGCTCGAGGAATCCCTCTTCGGCTGATCCCGCCGGGGGTGGCGACGGCCGACGCCTCAGTCGAGACGGCGGGCTGTCCGGCGAGGTGGCTTGGGCCCGGCTCCGTTGGACCCGCCGAGCAAGAGGCCTCGCAATGCAGTTTCACCCTCGCCCCGGGAGACGACCTCGAGCCCGGCTCCACCCGCCAGGCGTGAAGTGACTCACCGCGAAGGAGGAGAAGCTCGCGGCCGCCGCACCCGAGGGCTGGACGTACATGGGCACGTACTTCGCGGTCCCCTCCTCCGAGAAGAACGCCGGGAGCACGCTCCCGCTGTGGGCCTCGACGCCTACGGGGCCCAGGATGCGCTCGCCGAGGCCGGCAAGGGCGGCCCGCCAACGGATCTCACCTGGAGCAACATCCTCCTCGAGTCCGCGGTCGAGGCAACGCTTTGGGACCCCGAGTGAGTAGTGCCCGCCGATCTCGAGCCGTTCAGCGATAGACCTCGGCGAACACGTCACCGAACTCCCACCGCTCCGGTTGTCCGGTGACGGGCGCCGTCGAAGCCGGGTTCACCGGCCGGGCCCGATCGAGGCCCGCCCCTGCTGCGGCGAGCCCGGCGAGAAGCGACCGCAGCTCGTCGATGCGGCGGTTCAGATCGCGATGGACCCCGTAGAGATCCGTCGCTGAGTCCCGCACGTCGACGACGAGCATTGGCTCGGGCGGGGCCTCGAGTGCTGCGATCTGCGCCCCGGCGCGAACGAGGACGCCGTCGCGCAACTCGTCGGCCATGGCAACGGCAGCGTCGAGCTGCTCGCGTGCGGATCCGGCGTCGAGGTCTTCCCGCAGCCGCCGGATCCTGCGCTGCGCCGTCTGCGCCGCTGCGACGAGCTCATCGAGGTCGGCCGACTCGACGACGTCGGTGTTGGGGCTGGTCACCGGCTCTCCCTTCACGCGCACCACAGCAACATCGGTCGCCCGACGTGACCCTTGAGGGCCGGTATGAGGAGCCGCAAGTCCGTTGACGCCGGCCTAACCGCCGACGTCCCCGTCGTCACCAGGGCCGCCGATGCCGCCGACGTCACCACAGCTGAGGCCGACCAGCTCGTGATCCGACCTACCGTTCTTCTCGTGATGGGTGTGGTCGTTGGCGCCGTTACCGTCCCACGCCGCCCGATCGATCGTGATGACAACCCACGGATTCCTCGCAGAGCCGGTGACGTGACAGATCGTCACCTTGTGGTCGCCGTGGGCGGGAGGTTGGGCACGTCCCGGCGCTGGCGAAGCCGCACCCACGACGGCGACGGCGGCAACGAAGAGCGCCAGCTTCCGCTTCTTCACGATCGACCTCCTACCTCGAAAGCCCCGGATCCCCGATGTCGTAGCCACTACAGCGAAGGATCCTGCAGCTGGAGTATTGCCCACGAACCACGAATCGTGGTGGCACCATCTCACGAGACACCGGCACGGATCTGCCGGCGACACGATGCGACGTCGAGGAGGTGGCGGCGTCAGCGCGTGAGGCGCTCGTAGTCGGCGGGGGTGTCGACGTCGATCGGCCGATCCCGGTCTGCCGGTACGCGGAGCACATCGCCGGGCGGGGCAGACTCGAGCAGGCGCCACAGCGCGTTCGGCGGGCGGAGTTCGCCGAGGCGTGCCAGCGTGCCGGCGCCGAGGACGAGGGGGTGCCCGGACCCATCGCGGTACTCGGTCACCGCGATCGGGTGGGGATCGTCGAGCCAGGCTGCGACGACGACATCGATGAGCGCCGCACCGACGTCGGGCATGTCACCGAGGAGGACGACGACGGCGTCGACGTCCCCCGCAGCCTCGACACCAACTCGCAAGGAGCTCAGGTTGCCCTCGTGGTAGTCGAGGTTCCTCACCACGACGGCCCGGGTCGGACGTAAGGATGCTTCGATCTCCACGGCGGCGGCGCCGAGCACGACGATGACCGGGTCGAGGCGGGAGCTCTCGGCCGCGGCGAGGGAGTGACTCAGCAGCGTCCCGCCCCGGTAGGCGAGGAGCTGTTTGGGCGTCCCCATCCGCTCGGAGAGCCCGGCGGCGAGCACGACACCGGCGACGGTGGTCATGGCAAGACGATGTGCTCGGGTCGGACCGGCGCCCGGATGAGCTCGAGACCGGTCGCGTCCCGGATGGCGGCGACGACCGCCGGCGTCGACGAGATCGTCGGCGGCTCGCCCACCCCCTTCGCCCCGAAGGGTCCCCACAGGCCGGGCTCTTCGACGAGGCGACACTCGACGTCGGGTGCATCGGCGAAGGTCGGCAGCAGGTAGTCGGTGAAGTTGGCGTTGAGCATCCTCCCCTCGTCGAGGACGAGCTCCTCCATGACGGCGAGGCCGAGGCCCTGCATGATCCCGCCCTCGATCTGGCCCCGTATCGACATCGGGTTGAGGGCGGTCCCGACGTCCTGGGCAGTGTCGACGCGCACGACCCGGACGAGGCCGAGCTCGGGGTCAACGTCTACGACGGCGCGATGCGCGGCGACGGCGAAATCGGCGTGGGGCGCACCCTGGCCGTTCTCGTCCGTCGAGAACGTCTCGGGGTGGCGGAACACGACGCGGTGCTCGATCGGGCCGGAGGCGCAGAGCTCCGCCAGCGTGGCCACCACCTCGCCTCCGCGGACGACGCCGTCGTCCGTGAGGTCGTCACCTCCGTGCTCGGTGAGGATCCGGTCGCGGAGCTCCTCGCACGCCTTGAGCACGGCTCCCCCGGTCATCTGTGTCTGGCGGGACGCGCTCGTCGAGCCGGCGGAGCCGATCTCGGAGGTGTCGGTGAACACGACGGCGACGTGGTTGAGCCCGAGCGCGGTGCGGGCGATCTGCTGGCACACCATGGCGAGACCCTGGCCCACCTCGCACGCCGCCGTCCGTACCTCCGCTCCCATAGGCGTCAGGATCACCGATGCCTCGCACGAGTCGTCGAAGGCCTCCGAGAAGGCGAGGTTCTTGATCGAAAGCGCATACCCGATGCCTCGCCGGATGTCCCCCGGGTCGGTGGTGAGGCCGGTGCCGCCGGGACGGTTTCGAACGTCGGCGGGATCGGCCGGGTCGGGCACGGGGATCGCGGCGAGCTCGTCGATGACCCGCACCGTGGGTAGAGAGCCTTCGATGATCTGGCCGGTCGTCGCGTTCGGGTCCCCCGATCCGAGTGCGTTGCGGCGCCGCAGCTCGAGGGGGTCCATCTCGAGGCGGGCCGCCAGTCGATCCATCTGCGATTCGTGGCCGAAGCACGCCTGGACCGCACCGAAACCGCGCATCGCTCCCGCCGGCGGGTTGTTCGTCCTGGCGCCGTACCCGTCGACGGAGACGTTGTCCACCCGGTACGGGCCCACCGCGAAGTAGGCCGCGTTGGCGATGACCGCCGAGGTCGTCGATGCGTACGCACCGCCGTCGAGGATGATCTTCGCCTCCACCTTGACGAGGGCGCCGTCCTCGTTCGCTTCGTGGCGGTACCACATCCGGGCGGGATGCCGGTGGACATGCCCGGTGAAGGACTCGGCGCGGTCGTACACCATCTTCACCGGGCGCCCGGTGCGCAACGCGAGCATGCAGAGGTGGATGTGCATGCTCATGTCCTCACGGGACCCGAACGCGCCTCCGACGCCGACAGGGTGACACCGCACCTGGTCGGGAGCGACGCCGAGGCTGAGATGGATCTGCTCGTGGTCGGCGTGGAGCCACTGACTGACGGCCCAGAGGTCGACACCGCCCTCTCCGTCGGGGATGGCGAGGCCCGCCTCGGTGCCGAGGGGGGCCTGGTCCTGCTGGCCGACCTCGTAGTACCCCTCGACGACGACCGCTCCCGAGGCGTCGGGCTCGCCGCGGCGGATACGGATGTGGCGCACGACCGAGCCCTGCTCCACGGCGACCTCCGGGTCGCTGAGCGGTGGGAGCTCCTCGATGTCGACGCCGATCGCGGCCGCGGCGCGCCGTGCCGTGTCGGGGTCGTGGGCGGCGACAACGGCGATCGGCTCGCCCCAGAAGCGGACGGCGCCTGCGGCGAGGACCGGCTGGTCGGCCTCCTCCAGCCCGAACGTCCGTCGGCCCGCCGTGTCGGCCTGGGTGAGGACGGCAACGACCCCGGGCATCGCGAGCGCGGCACCGATGTCGACCCTCCGGATGCGGCCGTGGGCCACAGGGCTGCGTCGGGTGGCCCCCCACAACATGCCGTCTGCGTAGAGGTCGGAGGCGAACGCGAAGTTCCCCGTCACCTTGGGAATCCCGTCGGGGCGCATCGTGCTCTCGCCGACGCCGCCGCGGACGGGGACCTTCACGGTCGTTCCGGTCATGAGGCTCCTTTCGCCAGCGACTCGAGGGCGCGGAGGATCGCGCCGTAGCCGGTGCACCGGCACACGTTGCCGGCGAGCGCCTCCCTGATGTCTCCAGCGTCGGGGGTCGGATTCGTCTCGATGAGCCGGGCGGCGGCGACGACGAACCCGGGCGTGCAGAAGCCGCACTGGACGGCGCCGGCGTCGAGCATCGCCTGTTGAACGGGATGGAGGTGCTCATCGGTGCCGATTCCCTCAACGGTGACGACGTCGGACCCGTCGCAGTCCGCCGCCATCACGAGGCATGCGCACACGAGCTCCCCGTCGAACAGCACCGAGCACGACCCGCACTCGCCCTGCTCGCAGGCGTTCTTCGAGCCCGGGAGGGCGAGCTCGTCGCGCAGGACGGTCAGCAGGCTGACGGAGCCGGGCACGGTCGCCACGCGCGGCTCCCCGTTGACGGTGAGCTCGACGATCACGCCGCGCACCTCCCGACGAGGCGGCGCACCAGAACGCCCGACGCGTGCCTTCGATACGCTTCGGTAGCGCGGTGATCGGTGATCGGGCGCACCTCGGCCGCAACCGCGTCGGCCACCTCGGCGAGGAGGGAGCCGCGGGGCGCAGCAGTCGTTCCGAGGAGCTCCTCAGCGCGCCGTGCCCGGATGACCGTGGGTGCGACGGACCCGAGCGCGATCCGCCACGTCGAATCCGGCATGCGCATGACGCACGCCGAGACCGTCGAGATCACCATGGCGTTGCGCACCCCGACCTTGGCGAACTCCTCGGCCACCGGCATCACCTCGGGAAGGATCGCCGCAATGATGATCTCGTCCGGCCGGAGCGCCGTCTGTTTCACCCCGACGAGGAACTCGTCCCAGCGGAGCCGGCGGACGCCCCGTCCGGCCGACGCCACCTCGATCTCGGCGTCGAGCGCCGCCAGATACGGCAAGCCGTCGCCGGCCGGGCTGGCGGTGCCGATGTTGCCGCCGATCGTGCCGGCGTTGCGGATCTGCGGGGAACCGACCGTCCGGGAGAGCTGGGCCAGTGCCCGCAGCGGGCCCTTCTCCATCCGGGTCCACGTGACCCCGGCGCCGATCCTGCGCCCTTCCCACCCGGCGATCTCGGAGACCCGCCGCAGCGCGATGACGTGCTCGGGTTCGCGGTGGTGGAAGTTGACCTCGACCATGAGGTCGGTGCCGCCGGCGAGGAGATCGGCTCCGGGCAAGGCATCCCGGGCCGCGAGCGCATCGTCGAGGGTCGTGGGCCGGACGATCTCCATCGCCACCAAGCTAGCTGGCGGGCGTGAGCCGCCGCCCGCGTCAAACGAGCAACGTCGCGGCGAGTTCGTTGTGCTCGGCGATGAGAGGGGGGAGCTCTGCCGTAGTGAGCGCGCCATCGACGACGACGGCGCGCCCGCCCACGTAGCTGCGGTCGACGCCGACGGGTGCGGCGAACACGAGCGCGGCGACCGGGTCGTGGAGCGCCCCCGCGTACTCGAGACGGTCGAGGGAGATTGCGACGAGATCGGCGCACGTGCCCGGCTCGAGCGAGCCGAGGTCGGCCCGCCCCAGGACGTCGGCGCCTCCCCTCGTAGCGATCTCGAGCGCCTGCCGCGCCCTCAGGAGCTCGCCGGACTCGAGCGACGGCGATGCATCGAGCCGGGCGAGCAGCATCGCCTGCCGCGCCTCGCCCAACATGTGGTTGCCGTCGTTGGATGCCGAGCCGTCGACGCCGAGGCCGAGCGGGACACCAGCGGTGAGGTACCGCCGCACCGGGGCGATGCCGGACGCGAGACGCATGTTCGACGACGGGCAGTGAGCGATCCCGGTCCGGGTTGCCGCCAGCCTCCCGACCTCGGCGTCGTCGATGAAGACGCCGTGAGCGAACCACACGTCGTCTCCGATCCAGCCGAGGTCCTCGGCGAGTTCGACCGGCCGCATGCCGTGGGTCGCGAGGCAGTACGACTCCTCGTCCATCGTCTCGGCGAGGTGGGTGTGGAGCTGGACCCCGTGCCCCCGGGCGAGATCGGCGGCCTCCCGCATCGCGTCCGTCGTGACCGAGAACGGCGAACAGGGGGCGAGCACGATCTGGGTCATCGAGCCCGGCGACGGGTCGTGATACGCCTCGATGAGGCGCTGGGAGTCGGCGAGGATCTCGTCTTCCGGTTGGACGACGGAGTCCGGCGGCAAGCCGCCATCGCTCTCGCCGAGGCTCATCGAGCCTCTCGACGCGTGGAAGCGAAGCCCCATCGTCGCGGCGGCCTCGATCTCGTCATCGAGCCGCGACCCGTTCGGAAAGAGGTAGAGGTGGTCGAAGACGGTCGTGCACCCGCTGAGGGCGAGCTCGGCGAGCCCGATCCGGGTCGAGACCCTGATGTGATCGGGAGTCATCTTCGCCCACACCGGGTACAGCACCCGCAGCCAGTCGAAGAGACCGGCGTCCTGGGCCCGGGGCAGGGCGCGGGTCAGCGTCTGGTACAGGTGGTGGTGCGTGTTGATCAACCCGGGGAGAACGACGTGGCCGGCGGCGTCGAAGACCTCGTCCGCGGTGCCGGGGAGATCCGCGGTCGGACCGACCCGGGTGACGAACCCGTCCTCGGCGTAGAGGCCTCCGCCGGGGATCTCGCGCCGCTCACCGTCCATGGTGACGAGCACGGCGGCGTTGCGAACGAGGAGCGACCCCATGACCGGGACGCTAGCTCGGCGGACCGAGGCGCTCACCAGGGTCTGCGGCGCAGGGGGAGCGTCCGGCCCGCCGCGAGACCCTCCGCTCAGACGACGAGTTCGAGGCCCTCGTCCTTCCAGCCCTCGACGCCGCCGATCATCTTCTTCACCGGCCGACCGAGCCGGGCAAGGCGCGCCGCGGCCTTGTCCGCACCGTTGCAGTGGGGCCCGGCGCAGTACACGACGAACGTCGCCCCGGGCGGGTACTCGACCAGGTTCCGCTCGACGATGCGCCCGTGGGGAAGATTCACCGCCCCGGGCACGTGGCCCTCCGCATAGAGGTCGGGGCTGCGCACGTCGAGGAGCACGAAGTCCGTGGCGCCGCCGGTCGTGGCGAGGTGGACGTCCCAGCAGTCGGTCTCGAACCGGAGCCGAGACTCGAAGTGGGCGAGGGCTGCTCCTGGATCTGCGGCCGGCACTTCCGTCACAACGGAAGGATCCCCGGTCGACTCTGCCATCTGCTCTCCTCGGCTCCGTGGCGCCTCGCAGAGGCGGGCCGTCGGCGCTACCCGGCTTCGGCCGCCGCTCTCTTGATGCGGTACATCGCGGTGACGTCCTCCATGTACCGGTCCATGAGCTCGGCGTACCGCTGCGCCTCGACTTTCGAGTCGGGAAAGCGCCTCGCCATCGCCAGCGCGGCGCCCTTGGCACCGCGGAAGTAGGACCGCATGTCTGTGAACGGCATCGCCGTCGGCGAGGGGTCCGGCTCGCCCGGTGTCGGGGCCGGCTGGGAGACCGGGTCGAGCCAGAGCGCCTTCACCACATCGAGGGCCTCGTCCTCCACCGGCCGGTCCGCATAGTCACGACTGACGCTGCGCCAGATCTCGGCGCCGTCGGGGCCGATCACGATCGTCGCCGGGATCGCGAGGTCGCGGCGGTCGTCCTCGTCGACGAGATCGAACGGCGCAATGGAGAGGCTGCGGTCGGGGTCCGACAGCATCGGGAACGGAAGATTGAGCTTCTCCACCATCGCGGCGTGCCGACCGGGATCGTCGACGTCGATCGCGGCGACGACCGCACCGGCTCCGGTGAACTCGCTGTGTCGCAGGGCCACGCTGACCAGCTGGCCGTTGCAGTACGGTCACCAGTCGCCGCGGAGGAACAGCAACACGACAGCGTGGCCACGATGCTCGGACAGGGTCCAGGGTCGTCCCGCCTGATCCTGGAGGGTGAAATCGGGTGCGCTCGTCATGAGCGCGACGATAGCCCGCAGGACGGAATCGGGGCAGGCCGTCCGGTAGCCTCCCGCCCGGGAGGGAGTCCCACCGATGCCGGTCATGTCGATCTCACGTGCCGTCTCCAGGCATGCAGCATCCCGCCCCGACGAGCCGGCGCTCAGCTGCGGCGACGACACGCTGACGTGGCGTGAGCTCGACCTCGGCACGAACCGGCTCGCCAGGGCGTACGCCTCACTCGGCGTCGGCCACGACCACCTGGTTGCGATCGCCCTCCCCAACTCGGTCGATTTCCTGACCGCCGCCGTTGCCGTGTGGAAGCTGGGAGCGACACCGCTTCCGGTCTCCGCGACGCTTCCGGGACGCGAACTCGAGGAGATCATCGACCTCGCCGATCCGGCCCTCGTCGTCGGCGTG
>CAMYMC010000016.1:0-32506 GCA_947259365.1 uncultured Acidimicrobiaceae bacterium
GGCGGAGAGCATGAGCGCGGCGGTTCCGGCGACGAGGGGGGCCGCGAACGAGGTGCCCTCCCAGATGAAGAAGGGGCTGGCCGGGCCCAGACCGGGAGCGATGATCTCGTCGCCGGGGGCGGCGACGTCGAGCGTGGCTCGACCGACGTTGGACGCCGGCCATGTCGTGTCGGTGAACTCCGATGCGGCAACTCCGATCACCGAGGAGAACCCGGCGGGAAACACGCCCACCGTGTCGAGGTCGACGGCGTCGTTGCCGGCTGCGGCGACGATGACGGCACCGGAGGCGGCCGCGGCCTCGATCGCGTCCTCGAGCGCGCCGCCGCCGCCGGGATCGTCGAACGACCCTCCGAGGGACATGTTGATGACCGATGCGCCGTTGTCGAGCGCGTAGTGGACCCCGGCGGCGACGTCGGCCTCGGTGCACAGGCCGAGCGCCGTCCCGCACACCCGGACCGTCATGACCCGGACCCCGGGAGCGAGCCCGGCGATTCCGAAGCCGTCGTGGTCCGCGGCGAGGACGCCGGCAACCGCGGATCCGTGGCCATCGAGGACGTCGGTGGGGTCGTTGTCGCCGCCGAAGAAGTCCCATCCGACGGTGTCGTCGACGAAACCGTTGCCGTCGTCGTCGAGGCCGTTGTTGCCCACCTCGTCCTCGTTCACCCAGCGCTGGTCGTCGAACTCGGCGTGGGAAGCGACGAGGCCCGAGTCGAGGACCGCGACGACGACGAACGGCTCACCCTTCGTGATCGTCCAGGCCGCGGCGGCATCGATGTCGGCGTCGACCGTGCCGGTTCCCTGGTCGGGATCCGGGAGCGCTCCGGTGTTCTCGAGACTCCACTGGACCTCGAACAGCGGCTCGGCGGCGAGGCGGAGCAGCCGGTTGGGGACAACCGGCACGCCGAGCGCAGCGCCGAGCCTCCTCGCCGCCTCCGCAGGCGGATGGCCGCCGTCTGTAGCGGCGATGAGCACCCAGGCGTCGTCGATCCGACGGATCATCCGTATCCCCGGAACCGCCGGCTCGCCCCATCGGGACTCCCAGCGGACGAGGAACTCCGAGTCCACGGCCACGCTCGCCGAGCCCGCGGCCGTCGGCACGGCCCGCTCCTCGAGCGGTCCAGGCCGGTCCGGAACGGTGGTGGCGAGCAGGGCGACGAGAAGGAGCGGTGTGACGGCTGATTGGTGCATCGCGGCGGACCCCGGTTCTCCGTCCGACCCTAGGCCCTCCGGCGGCTACGGCCGTCGAAGGCGTCGCGTAGTGCCCGGATGAGGTTGCCGGCACGGCCGACCTTCACCCGCTCCAGCCCCAGCCAGGATGCGACGCGGCCGATCTCGGCTCGCATCCCCTCGGCCACTCGACCGGGTTCGACACCCGGCTCGTGATGGGCGGCACGCACCTCGAGCACGCCGTCCGAACGATGGGCCTTGAGGTCGACTCGCCCCACGAGGCCTCCGTCGAGCAGGAACGGCAGGACGTAGTAGCCGAAGACGCGCTCGGTGCGGGGGACGTAGATCTCGATCCGGTAGCGGAACCCGAAGAGTCGCTCGGTGCGGGCCCTGTCCCAGATGAGGGAGTCGAAGGGGCTGAGGAGGGCGGTTCCCCGTGACGTGCGGGCCCGCACCGTCGCCGGGTGCAGGTACGCGGGGTCGCGCCAGCCGTCGACGCGGACCGGGACGAGGTCGCCATCACCGGCGAGCTCGGTGACGAGGCGGCGCGCCGTGGGGACGTGGAGGCGGTAGTAGTCGGCGAGATCGGCGGCGGTCGCGATCCCGAGGTGACGGGCGGCCCGAACGAGCAGCTCCCGCTGCGCCGTTTCGCCGTCGGGGGCGGGTCCGGCGCGGACCTCCCGAGGGAGCACCCGGTCGGTGAGGTCGTAGACCCGGGTGAACTGCCGGCCGCGGCGGGCCGTGATCCTCCCGGTGGCGAAGAGCCACTCGAGCGCGATCTTGCCCCGCCCGTACCCCCACCAAGGTCCCGTCCTCTTGCCCCCGTCGGCGAAGTCGGACACGGTGAGCGGGCCGCGGCGGCGCACCTCTTCCTCGACCTCGTCGATGTACCCGGGGTGCTCCGCCTCCAGCGCCCGCACCCGTTTCCACGGCTCCATGGACGCCATCCGCCACCGGAACAGCGGATAGTCACCGACCGGGAGAAGCGACGCCATGTGGCCCCAGTACTCGAAGAGCTCGCCGCTGTGCGATGTGTAGGCGTCGAGCGCAGCGCGGTCGTACCCGCCGAGCCTGCTGAACGGTAGAAGGTAGTGGGAGCGTTCCAGCACGTTGACCGAGTCGAGCTGGAGCACACCGACGGTGCGCATGACCCGGCGGAAGTGGCGCACGTCGATGCGGCCGGAGGGACGCGGCGCGGCGAAGCCTTGGGCACCCAGTGCGATACGGCGAGCCGCCCTCATGTCCATGACCTCGACCACGAGCCTCCCCAAGCAGGGTCGGGCTACGCTAACGCCATGTTGGGCAAGGCCATCGCGGCGCTTCGCACTGCCGTCGTGGTGCCGACGTTCTTCCTCTTCACCCTCGCCATCGCCGCCCTCGTCACCGCCGTCGCGATGATCCGGCCGGACACGCCGGTGATCGAGAAGATGATCAGGTTTTGGAGCCATTTGTTCCTGGCCGCCGCCGGCGTCCGGCTCGAGATCGAGGGAAGGGAGAAGGTCGACCCGTCCGGCCAGCACGTCTTCTTGGCCAACCACCTCTCCAATCTCGACATCCCGGCGATGTTCATCACGGCGCCGGTTCCGATCCGCTACCTGGCGAAGAAGGAGGTCTACAAGATCCCCTTCGTCGCCGCCGCCATGCGAAAGATCGGCATCGTCAAGGTCGACCGGGAGGCCGGCAGCTCGATCCACGCCGAGGTCAACGCCGGCGTGGCTGCGGCGAAGGCGAGGGGGCACTCTCTCATCATCTTCCCCGAGGGCACACGGAGCACCGACGGCGAGCCACAGCCGTTCAAGAAGGGGGCGTTCCGGATCGCGATCGCCAACGAGATGCCGATCGTCCCGATCACGATCCAGGGCACGTGGGAGGTGTGGCCGCCAGGGTCGAAGCTCTTCTGGCCTGGTCCGGCGAGGGTCATCGTCCACGACCCGATCCCAACCGTCGGGATGGACCTCAGCGAGATCGACGACCTCCGCACCCGTGTCCGCAAGGTCATCTGTGACGCCTACGACGACTTGCGAGCCCGGGCGGGCCGCGGCGGCTGACCCGCCGCCCCCGCGCTCAGTCGTACACCCCGGTCAGGTAGGTGGCGCCGTCGCGCACCTCGCAGAGAAAGGCTCCTGCCGACGTCACGAGTTGGTAGTGGTCCGCCGGCCCCTCTCCCTCCCACCATCGACCCAGCCGTCTCCAGGGACCGGCCCACGAGAGCACGGGCACCCACCGGCTGCCGAGACGAACCCGGGACGGGAGCCCGCCGTCCCACTCGACCTGGAGCGGTGGGGGTTCCGGGGGGACGAGGGCGGGGGAAGGAGCCGGCACCGCCCCCGGCCACGGGTTCGACGTGTCGCGTGCGGGCCGTGACGGCTCCTCGTCCCAGCGGTGCCATGCGATGCGCTCCACCGGCTCCCTCCCCCCCTGGGGCCGAGCCATGAGGACATCGTCGAGTCCGACGAGCGCCTGGGTCTGGACGAGGGCACGATGCGCCTCGGCCGCAGATCGAGCGTCCTCGTGGAGTGCGAGCTGCCTGCCCCGGTCGGAGATGTCGGCGGGGGCGATCCGGAGCCGCACGACCCCGCCCCGGATCCCGGGCCCCCCGTCCCGGCGCGACCCGTCGAGCCAGGCGCGCAGCTGCCAGCGGACCCGATCGGTCAGGGTCGGCTCGTCGAACGGGTCGGCGTTGCGCCAGGTCCGCCTTCTGATCTCGCCATCCGCTGCCTCGGCTTCGACGTCGACCCGGTGTGGAGCGGCCCCACGCATCGCCGGCTCCGCAAGGAGGCGGCTCGCCAACGCCCTGGCGGCGAAGGCGGCCTGCTCGAGGTGGTCGAGGGGCGGCGAGTACCGCTCCTCGACGGCGAGATCCGAAGGCACGGTCCGGGCGGTCGCATCCCGATCCTCACCACGGGCGAGATGGTGGGCGAAGAGGCCCTCGCGCCCGAACCGGGAGACGATGGCCTCGCGGGGCAGCCGGGAGAGTTCACCCAGCGTGGTGATCCCGAGCCAGCGGAACGTCGCTGCCAGCTCCTCACTCCCCACCGAGCCGATGTCGAGTGAGGCGAGAAACGCCGCGTCGTCGGTGACGAGGTGCACGGGCCGGTCGGCGGTGGAGAGCTCGGCGGCGCGATGGGCCGCGAAGGGGCCGGAGGCGAGACCGATGCGATACCCGGGCTCCGTCAGCGCGTCGAGCTCCCCGGTGACGCGCCCGATGAGGGCGGGCTCGTCCCCGTAGAAACGGGCTGCACCGGAGACGGGGGCGAACACGAGTCCGGGCCTCGCGATCTCGATCCGGGGAACGATCGCTTCGATGGCCACGGCGACCGGCTCGAACCGGACCGCGTCCGCACCCGGGTCGACCCGGACCGTGTGCACGTCGGGGCAGACGGCCTCGGCCTCGCGACGTCGCATCCCGATGAGGATCCCGCTCCTCCGGGCGTGATCGTCGGCGGCGACCACGCGGTTCTCGTCGTCGACCGCCTGAGCGGGTCTATCCGGCGGCACTCCCGACCGGCGCAGAGCCCAGTCGGGATACCAGACGCACAGCGTTCGTTCCATCGTCCCTCACCTCGACGCGCATCGCCATGCCCCGCGTCGCCTTCCCCGATGCGGTGATGACGAGCCTGCGCTCCCTCAGGCGCCCGTGCCCTGCATCGGTGCCTTCCCATTCGACCCGCTGTGCGTCGAGCCGGAGCTGGGCGACCCCACCCGGCAGATCGCCGCGCACCGGTCTGAGCACCAGCGGAATGCGCCTCGTCCTGGCGAGCGCTCCCAGGGTGCGCAGACGGGCGTCCTTGACCCCGCCGGGCACCTCGGCGTAGAGGGCGGCCACCCCGTCGAGCAGGGTGGCGGCTACCCGGCCCCAGCGCACCGGGTCCTCGCAACGGACGACGACGAGCCGCTCCGGGGTGATCCCCAGTTCCCATGCGGCGGATGGGGAGAGCCATCCCCGCACGTCGAGACAGGCGACGAGCCCGGCTCCCGCATGGTCGGCGAGCATGCGGAGGCCGAGCCGGGTGAGCCCGAGCCCGAGCGGCCCGACCAGACCGGCGACCTGGCCTGGACCCAGGGTGAGAAGGTCCGGCGTCGCGGCGAGCTGCGGGTCGAAACCGGAACGAGCGGGCCCGGTGGTGCCGATGTGTCCCTCCTTCGGGGTGGGCAACGCCACCTCCGCCCTCCTCACTCGCGTGATCCCCACGAACACGCCTGCGCCGCGCCCGAACGGGCTCCACACTCTATCGAACATATGTTCGATAGACAAGGAGACGACTCCCTCACCTACCCTGGCCCCGATGTCGAGATCCACCGCCCCGGTCACGTCGGCCGTGCGAATGCTCCGCGCCGCAGGCATCGAGTACACCGCACACCGCTACCGCTACGAGACGGCGAGCGGGGCATCTGGTGGCGCCGCCGCGCTCGGTCTCGACCCCCATGCGGTCGTCAAGACCCTCGTGATGGAGACCGAAGACGGCGCCCCACTCGTCGTCCTCATGCACGGCGACCGGACCGTCTCGACGAAACAACTCTCCCGGCTCGTCGGCGTCAAAGCCGTGCGGCCGTCGGATCCTTCCGTCGCCCAGCGGCGCAGCGGCTACCGGGTCGGGGGAACCTCCCCGCTCGGTCTGCGCGAGCCGATGCCCATCTTCATGGAGCGCTCGATCGCCGAGCTCGAACGCGTCTACGTCAACGGAGGATCACGCGGCTTCCTCGTCGGCCTCGCCCCCGCCGACCTCGTCACGGTCTTGTCACCCACCCTCGTCGACGTCGCCATCGGCTGATCGGAGCCGGTGCCGTTCGTACCGGTACAGCACGACGTCGGCGCCGCCGGGGGTGACCCACTCCCGCCACCACCACCCGCCGAGCTTCTCGGCAACGCGGATCGAAGCGTGGTTGGCCGGCTGGATCACCGAGATCAGAGCCGCTCTCCCGTGGTCGTCGAAGCCGCGGTCTCGCAGCAGGTGGCCCGCCTCGGTCGCGTAGCCCTTTCCCTGGTGTCCGGGGGCGATGAGCCACCCGATCTCGAGCAGGGGCTCGCCGTCGACGTCCCACTCCTTGTACCCGACCCTTCCGACCGGCTCCCCCGTCGCCCGCAGCTCGGCGAGCAGCAACCCGAAGCCGTTGCGCGCCATGTCGTCGATGTGACGGGCGAGGGCGATCTCGGTCTCGGCCTCGGTGTAGGCCCGACCCTCGCCGATGTGCCGCATCAACTCCGCATCGGTGTACCACGCGGTGAGCGCGCCGATGTCGGCGCGCTCGAGAGGCCGCATGACGAGCCTCGGTGTGAGAACCGGGCCCATCACCCGGGATGGCCCCGGGGTCGGCTCAGAGACCCGACTCGAAGTCATCCTCGAACGAGACGACGGTGCGGCCGGGCTTGGGGCTCTGGCGATCCCGCTCCCGGGAGCGTTCACGGTCACGATCACGGTCACGATCACGGTCGCGATCGCGATCGCGATCGCGGTCACGGTCCCTGCCGCCGTGATCTCGATCCCGGGCCCGGTCGCGCCCGCCTCGGTCACGGTCGCGACCTCGGTCACGGTCGCCCCGGTCACGGTCGCGACCTCGGTCACGGCCGTCGCGGTCACGGTCGCGGCCCCGGTCACGCTGGCCGTCGCCGTTGCCCCGGCCCCGGCCCCGACCCGATGCCACCGGCGTGGAGTCGTCGACGAGTGACACCCCTTCGGCGAGGTCGAGGCTCACCTTGCCCCGGTCGTCGATCTCGCGCACGACGACCTTGACGGCGTCGCCGAGAGAGAGAACGTCTTCGACCTGTTCGATACGGCGGCCACCGCCCATCTTCGAGATGTGGAGGAGGCCGTCGCGCCCGGGAAGGATGTTGACGAAGGCACCGAACTTCGTGATGTTCACGACCTCGCCCTCGTACTCGGCGCCGACCTCGGCCTCCGGCGGGAACCCGATGGCGAGGATGCGCTCCCTGGCGAGCTCAAGCGACGCCGCGTTTGCCGCTCCGACGCGAACGATGCCGTCGTCGTCGATCTCGATCGTCGCCCCGGTCTCTTCCTCGAGCTCGCGGATGACCTTGCCCTTGGGGCCGATGACCTCGCCGATCTTGTCCCGCGGGATCTCGATCGACTCGATCTTCGGCGCGTTCGGCGCCACCTCCGGTCTCGGTTCGGCGATGACATCCGCCATCGCATCCAAGATGTAGAGGCGGGCGTCGCGGGCCTGGCGCATCGCATCCGCGAGCACCTCGGCCGGGAGGGACTCGATCTTCGTGTCGAGCTGGAGCGCGGTGATCATCTCCCGGGTGCCGGCCACCTTGAAGTCCATGTCGCCGAGCGCGTCCTCGGCACCGAGGATGTCGGTGAGGGTGACATAGCGGCCCTCATGGGCGATGAGGCCCATCGCGATGCCGGCGACGGCCGCCGACACCGGGACCCCTGCGTCCATGAGCGACAGCGACGACCCGCAGATCGACGCCATCGAGCTCGACCCGTTCGACATCAGGACCTCGGAGACGAGGCGGAACGCGTAGGGGAACTCCTCAGCGGTCGGGATCACCGGCAACAGCGCCTTCTCGGCGAGGGCGCCGTGGCCGATCTCGCGCCGCTTCGGGCCCCGCATGAACCCGGCCTCGCCGGTGGCGAACGGCGGCATGTTGTAGTGGTGCATGTATCGCTTCGTCTCCTCGACGGAGATCGTGTCGAGCATCTGCTCCATCCGGAGCATGCCGAGCGTGGCGATGTTGAGCACCTGGGTCTCGCCCCGCTGGAACAGCCCGGAGCCGTGACCCTCCTTGACGATGCCGACCTCGATGTTGAGGGGACGGATGTCGGTCACGCCGCGACCGTCCATACGGACGCCGTCGTCGACGACCCGTTCCCGCATCACGGTCTTCTGGACGGAGCGGAAGGCCTTCGTCGCCGCGGCCACCTCGTCGGGGTCGCCGTCGTCGCCGGCGAGGCCGAGCTCGGCGAGGGTCTCCTCGGCGGCAACCGCCTCTGCGGCGAGCCGCTCCTGCTTGTCCGAGATCGAGCCGACGGCGACGAGCTTGGGCCGGGCAACGGCCTCGACCCGGGCGTAGGCGTCGTCGGTGTAATCGGCGAACGTCGGCCATTCGACGGGCTCGGGGGCCCCCAACATGTCCAGCAGCTCGAGCTGCATGTCGATGAGGGTCGCGATGTGCCCTTTGGCCTCTTCGAGGCCTCGGTTGACGGCGTCCTCGTCGCTCGGTGTCTGGCCGGCTTCGACGAGCCGGTAGCCGTTCTCGGTGGCACCGGCCTCCACCATGGCGATGTCGATGCCCCCCTCAGCGTTTCGCTTGCCGGCGACGACGAGGTCGAACACGGACTCTTCGAGCTCATCGAACGTCGGGAAGGGCAGCCACTCACCGTCCTTGAGGCCGAGACGGACCGCGCCGATCGGGCCGAGAAACGGGATGGGGCTGACCATGAGCGCGGCGGACGCTCCGTTGAGGGCAGGAACGTCGTATGCGTTGACGAGGTCGGCGGACAGGATCGTCGCGACCACGTGGGTCTCGGAGCGGAACCAGTCCTCGAACGAGGGCCGGAGGGGACGGTCGATGAGTCGCGCCGTCAGCGTCGCCTTCTCCGTTGCCCGTCCCTCCCTGCGGAAGAACGAGCCGGGGATGCGTCCGACGGCGTACATCCGTTCCTCGACGTCGACCGTGAGCGGGAAGAAGTCGATGCCTTCGCGGACCCTCCGGCTCGCGGTTGCGGTGACGAGGACCTGAGTGTCCCCGACCGTCACGACGACGGATCCGCCTGCGAGTTGTGCGAACTTGCCGGCCGAGATGGCGACCTCTTTGTCGCCGATCCGACCGCGTACCGAGATCTCTGCCAAGAGCTCTCTCCTTGTGTCCGGGAGGACGCTCAATTGGCAGTCGTCGGGCCTCGAGCGACGTGGCTCGAGCACCGGCTACTGACAACTGAATCGTCACTCCTCGTATGCGTTACCCGGCGGGAACCCGGCTGACGCCGCCCTCCCGCCGCTTCGCCTAACGCCGCAGACCGAGGCGCGCGATGAGCGCTCGATAGCGCTCCACGTCCTGGTTGCGGAGGTAGTCGAGGAGCCGTCTGCGCTTCCCGACCATCATCAGCAGCCCCCTCCGGTTGTGATGGTCCTTCTTGTGGACCCTCAAGTGGCCGGTGAGATGGTTGATGCGCTCGGTCAGCAACGCGACCTGGACTTCCGGCGAGCCGGTGTCGGTCTCGTGCATGCCGAACTCTTCTGTGACGGTCTTGGCGTCTTTCACGAAGGGGATCCCTGCGTGGCGAACGAGTGCGCGGACGAGCGTCCGGGACGGGAGTGTACCAGCTTTGGCGGCGCGGCCAATCGCCCGACGCGCTCGCTGCGGACGGGGCCGGCTCGTCGGTGGACTCGGCACGAGACTGCGGCGAGGTAGTCGGGGTACGCGAGCTCGAGACGGCGAGAAGACCCGCGCCCCGATCCTCGCCGCGCTCACGGCAGTGCTGACGTCGACGCAACCCATGAGCACGCTGACGGCTGCCAACATGGGAGGGTGGATCCCGCCGCCTACCTCGACAGGATCGGCTTCACCGAAACGGTTCGCCTCGACGCCGACACCCTCGAGGCGTTGCAGCGGGCCCATCTCACCGCGGTGCCCTTCGAGAACCTCGACGTGTACCACCGCCGCGGCGTCGACACCGCAGCTGCGTCGTCGGTCGCCAAGATCGTCGATGAGTGTCGCGGCGGCTGGTGCTTCGAGCTCAACGGCGCGTTCGCCGGCCTCCTGGAGGCGCTGGGCTTCACCGTGACCCGGCTCGGAGCGACCGTTCTCGGTCAGGCTCCGGCGCCGGGGCCCGACCACCTCGCAATCGAGGTGACTCTCGACCGGCCGTGGCTCGTCGACGTCGGGTTCGGCGACAGCTTCCTGCGACCTCTCCCCCTCGACGATCCCGGGCCCCACGACGGCGGCTGGTCGCAGTACGCGTTCGAGTTCCGCGGCGACGAGGTCACCCTCCTCGAAGTGCCCCCTGACGGCGAGCGCGTTGGGGTCTACCGGTTCGGGCGCACACCCCGGGCGATGTCCGACTTCGACGACGTGTCACGGCGGCTCCAGACCGAGCCCGGCCTGCACTGGACGCAGCGGCCGTTTGCGACCCGGCTCCTCGCCGGCGGGCCGGACCGGGTGACCCTCGTCGGCGACGAGTTGAAGCTGCGCCGCAACGGGGTGTGGCATGTGACCCATGTCGCACCGGCGAGCTGGTCGGCCCAGCTCGAGCGCTGGTTCGGCATCGCCCCGCGACGGGGGGAAACCGGACGGTCGAAAGCCGACCGGAGCCGGGGCTAGCCTCCCGTCGTGGACCATCCCTACTCGCTTCCCTCCGTCCCGTCTGTGACGCCGATGGAAGCCGCCCAGCTGCTCCAGGATCAGAGCGCCGTGATGATCGACGTCCGAGAACCCGACGAGTGGGCGACGGCGCGAATCCCGGACGCCCAGCTCAAGCCGATGTCCACGATCAACGAGTGGTACGCAGAGCTCCCGGGTGACGCGACGATCATCGTCCAGTGCCGAACGGGGGCCCGCTCCCATGCGGTGGTCCACGCCCTCATCAACCAGGCGGGGATGGGCAACGTCGTCAACCTCGAGGGCGGGATCGTGGCCTGGGCCGAGGACGAGCTCCCGGTGGAGACGGCGCCCACAGCGCACTGAGAACCCCTCACGGCAGGAGCTTGAACATCGCCGGACGGCGCCGCTTCACCAGCCGGCGGCGACCGCCCCTCAGCCGCACGCCGTGGGTTGCACCTGCGCTCCAGCGGCACGTCCGGACCGCGACGAGCTCGTTTCGCAGGCACGCAGCCACCTCGGGGTGGCGGAGCGGGGAGTCGTGAGCGGTGACGATCCGGCCGAGGACGCTGCCCCGTGTGATGATCCGGCGAAGCGCCGAGGGCTCGCCGTCGTCGTCGAGGTCGTAGATCCGCAGGCCCGACGGCTCGTCCCCAAAGCTCGTGACGACGGCGTCCTGGTTGCGGATGACGAGCACGTCGACGCCGGCGTCCCGTCCCAGGTCTCGTCGCGTGTCGCGACACGTCAGCCACCCGCACTCGTGCGGGTCGTAGCCGCCGTTGTTGGGGAGGAACGGGAGCCATTTTCCCACCCGTTGCAGCTCGCCGAGGAGGCCGCCAGACAGGGGCGGATCGAGAAGCGCCGCGCCGTAGACACCGGTGACCGCCCGCTGCGGATCGCCATCCCAGCGTGCCATCAGCTCCGCGATCGTCGCTCCACCCTTCGAGTGCCCGACGAGGTAGATGCGACGGCCGTCCGCCGAGAGCCCGGCGAGGTAGGCCTCGAGGACGTCCGCTGCATTGTCGATCTCACCGCGGCGCGAGGCGGCCTCGTGTCCCGCCCCGGCGACCACCCAGCGCCAGTCGAACTCCCGCACCTGGTCCGCCGGCACCCCGATCCGGCCGATGAGGTCGTCGAAGGTCCCCGTCGCCGCGCTGCCGAACCCGGGGACGAAGACGACGACCACATCCGGGGGGAACGGCGGCGGCGACCCGGCTGAATCGCGGCGTCGCGAGCCGGCGACGCCGACGAGCGTGCCGGCGACGGCAAGGAGTCCGCCGACACCGAGCGGGGGCAGGGCGGGAGCCGCCGGGGTCGACGGAGACGCCGCCTGAGGCGGCGGAGGCGGCGGTGCGAGGCCGAGGCCGTCGCCAGGGGCGATCGGGCCGCCGGGTCCCGCAGAGAGCACCGCCGCGACGAGCACGGCAAGGGCCACACGAGCTCCCCTCTCGGGGAAGGCGAGGTGACGCCCAGCATGCGGCGCCGGAGCCCCGGTGGCAAGACCCCTGTCTCAGGTGCGGGTCGTCAGGAGCGCGCGGGCCCGATCGGCGTCGGCGGTGATCTGGGAAACGAGGGCATCCAGGTTGGCGAAGCGCACCTCGTCGCGGAGGCGAGCCACGAAGTCGACCCACACCTCCTCCCCGTACAGCTCGGCGGGGCCGTCGAGGAGATGCACCTCGACGAGCTCTCTGGAACCGTCGACGGTGGGTCGCACACCGACATTGACCACCGCGGGCCGGTCGACACTGCGGCGGCCCGCCCAAGCCGCGTAGACGCCGCGGCGGGGCCGTGCCAGCCCGGCGGGGACCTCGATGTTCGCCGTCGGGAAGCCGAGGTCACGGCCGCGTCCGTCGCCGCGCAGCACCACGCCGCGCACCTGGAAAGGTCGCCCCAGCATCGACGCGGCCCGGGCGACGTCTCCCTCTTCGAGGGCGTCGCGGATCGCGGTCGACCTCACGGGATCGTCGCCGCCGAAGATGGGAACGTCCGCCACCGTGAAGCCGTGCTGCCCCCCGAGTTCGCGCAGCAAGGCGACGTCGCCCTCGAGCCCGTAGCCGAAGCGGAAGCCGTCTCCGACGGCGACCGAGGTGGCGTGGAGCGCGCCGACGAGAACCTGCTCGACGAAGGTCGCGGCGGCGAGCCGCCGGAAGCCGTCGTCGAAGTCGAGCAGCGCGACGATGTCCGCACCGTAATGGGCGAGGAGCTCGATGCGCTGTTCGAGACTCGTGATGAGGCGGGGCGCCCGGCCAGGGGCGACGATCGTCGCCGGGTGCTGACGGAACGTGACGACGGCGACTCGGGCCTCGCCGCCCTCGCGCAGAGCAGCGAGCACGGCCTGGTGACCCCGGTGGACACCGTCGTAGACGCCGACGGTGACGGCGGTCGGCGCGGCATCGAGCGCCCAGCTGCGGGGTACACCCTCGAGGAGGATCACGACAGGACCACCTCGGGGGCAGCGCGCTGGTCGGTGACGGCGTAGACGGCGAGCAGCCGGCCCGACGGTGCGACCAGCCTCACCGGACCACGGGGGGTGGTGCTCCCCAGCGCCGAGGAGGGGACGGGGAGACCGTTGCTCACGGCACGGACGAGGTCCGGGGGAATGGCGACCGCGGGGAGGTCGACGAGTCCGTCGACCGGGGCGAGGACGCGGCTCTCGACCCGGCCCCCGGTTGCGGCGGCCGCCAGCTCGTCGATCGTGATCGCGTCCGAGACGCGGAGGGATCCGTTCCGGACGCGCCGGAGCGCGCTGAGATGAGCCCGCCCGCCGAGGGCGCGAGCGATGTCGTCGGCGAGGGTGCGCACGTAGGTCCCCCGGCTGCACGTGACCCGGATGACGAGTTCGGGGTAGTCCGAAGGGGCGAAGTCCTCGACCTCCAGCTCGTAGATCGTGATCGGGCGCGCCGGGCGCGCCACCTCCTCGCCCGAACGAGCGAGGTCGTAGAGCCTCCGCCCTTCGACCTTGAGCGCGGACACCATGGGCGGCACCTGCATTTGTGGGCCGCGGAACCGCTCGAGCGCGGCGGCGACGTCGTCGAGCCCGACCGGCATGGGATCGCGAGCGAGCACAGCACCGTCGGCGTCGAGGGTGTCCGTGGCCACGCCGAACTGGGCCGTGGCCACATACTCCTTCGGTGCATCCTGGACGAACCGGAGCAGCCGGGTGGCCCGGCCGATTCCGAGAACGAGGAGCCCGGTGGCCATGGGGTCGAGCGTCCCGGCATGGCCCACCTTCCGGATCCCGATGAGGTTGCGGGCCTTGGCGACCACGTCGTGTGACGTCCAGCCATCGGGCTTGTCGACGAGGATGAACCCGTCCACGGCTCCCCCGTCACAAATGCCGGAGCACGAGGTCGATGACAGCCTCGGGAGCGCCCTCGGACACGAAGCCGGCGGCGTTGTGGTGGCCGCCGCCGCCGAGGGCCGTCGCCACCGCGGCGACGTCGACGGCACCGCGGGAGCGGAGGCTCCCCTTGGTGAGGCCCGGCTCCACCTCCTTGAGAAGGCAGGCCACCTGCGCCTCCTCCGCGATCCGGATCAGGTCGATGAGGGACTCCGCATCCTCGGGCCCGATACCGGCCTCCTCGAGATCCTCGCGGTACAGCACGGACCAGACCAGCGACCGGTCCCGGTCCAGCACCGCCCTGCCCATCACCGCGGACGCCACCCTGAGATAGGCGAAGGGAGATGCCTCGTAGAGACGCTGGCCGATCTCGTCGGGGCGGACACCGGCTTCGAGAAGCTTTGCCGTCATCCTGTGCAGGTGCGGGCTCGTGCTCGAGTACTGGAAGCGCCCGGTGTCGGTGACGACCCCGGTGTAGAGGGCGGCCGCCACCGCCGGTGAGATGTCCCACCCGAGCGCCACGATGAGGTCGTAGACGAGCTCGGCGGTGGCGGCTGCGGTGGGGTCGATGACGGCGATGTCGCCGAACCCGTTGTTCGAGAGGTGATGGTCGATGACGAGCACCGTGGCTGCGGTGGCGGCGAGCGGCGCGACCGAGCCGAGCCGGTCGGGCGCGGCGGCGTCGCACGCCACGAAGACGTCGATCTCGCCGAGATCGGCATCGGGTGGGACGAGACAGGAGCGGTCGAGGAACGTGTAGGACGCGGGGATCACGAACGGTTCACCGAACGTGGCGTGCGCCGTCTTACCGGCGTCGCGGGCGGCGAGGGCAAGACCCAGCATCGACCCCAGAGCGTCACCATCCGGGCGGATGTGTCCGGTCACGACGATGCGCTCAGCGGCGGCGAGGGCTTCCGCCGCCTTGGCGATGTCCTGGGAGACGTCGTTCATTGCTCGGGCTCGTCCTCTTCGAGGTCGTGGAGGATCTTCGATATCCGGATGCCGTGCTCGATGGAGGGGTCGACTGCAAACTCGAGGACGGGCGTGTACTTGAGCCGCAGCTCGCGGGCGACGGCCGCCTGGATCTTACGTGCCGCCGACTGCAGCGCTGCGCCGGTCGCCTCTGCCTCGTCTCCGGCCCCGAGCACCGAGTAGTACACGCGGGCCGTGCGCAGATCTGGGGCGCAGCTGACCCCGGTGACGGTGACGAATCCAATGCGGGGGTCCTTGAGGCCGCTCACCTCCTCGGCGATGACCTCGCGCAGCGCCTCGTTCACCCTGCGCATCCGTGGCGACGTCGCCCTGCTCACTCCGCCGCCTCGAGGTAGCTCGTCGCGTACTCGAGGACCTCGACGTCCCCGCGCGCGGTGACCGCGGCGCGCACGGTGTGGAGGACCCGCTCGACCTGGCCCGCCGTGCCGGCGACCGCGGCGACCCCGATCGTGGCTCGCTGCCACTTGTCGAGATGATCGACCTCCGCCGCGGCCACGCCGAACGTCGAAGAGAGCTGGGTGATGAGTGACTTCACGACGTGGCGCTTCTCCTTCAGCGACTGGGCATCCCTGATCCGCAGTTCGAGGCGCAGCGCCGCCGTGTGCATCGCGGATCAGGTGCGGGCGACCTGACGAATCTCGTAGGACTCGATCGTGTCGCCTTCTTTGATGTCGCGGAAGTTCTCGAGCCCGATACCGCACTCGAACCCCGACTGCACGCTCTGGACGTCATCCTTGAACCTCCGCAGCGAGGCGATGCGGCCGTCGTACACGACGACGCCGTCGCGGACGAGCCTCGCCCTCGCGTTGCGCTGGATCTCGCCCTCGGTGACGTAGCAGCCGGCGACGAGACCGAACCGGGGAGCACGGAAGGTGGCGCGCACGTCGGCGACGCCGAGGAAGGACTCCACTTCCTCCGGGGCGAGCTCTCCCACGAGCAGGCCCTCGACGTCGTCGAGGAGCTCGTAGATGACGTTGAACGTCCGAATGTCGATGCCCTGGTCCTTGGCCGCGCTGCGGGCGCCCGAATCCGGGCGGGTGTTGAAGCCGTAGATGATCGCCTCCGAGGCCTCGGCGAGCATGACGTCGTTCGCCGTGATGCCGCCGACGGCTCCGTGGATGAGCCTGACCTGGGCATCCTCCCGGCCGATCTTGGCGACGGCGTCTCTGATCGCTTCGAGCGAGCCGTGGGCGTCCGCCTTGACGATGATCCTGAGCTCCGCTTGGTCTTCGGTGCGAAGCGACTCGAGCAGCTGGGCGAGCCGCTCGGAGGCGGTCGGCACGAACAGCTCCTGGGAACGAACCTCCTCGGCACGGGCCCTGGCCTGCTTACGGGCGATGCGCTCGTTGGCCACCACCTCGAACATGTCCCCGGCGGTGGGCACGTCGTCCCACCCCATGACGAGGACGGGAGTGGAGGGAGCGGCTTCGCGGACCCGGTTCGCGTTCTCGTCGAACATCGCCCTCACCCGACCCGCGGTGGCGCCGGCGACGATGGCGTCGCCGCGCTTGAGCGTGCCGCGCTGGACGATGACCGTCGCCACCGGGCCCCGGCCCACTTCGAGCTGGGACTCGACGACAGTCCCGACCGCCGGCGCCTTCGGGTTCGCCTTGAGCTCCTCGACCTCGGCCACGAGCGTGATCATGTCGAGCAGGTCATCGACGCCCCGTCCGGTGAGCGCGGACACCTCGGCGGACACGACGTCGCCGCCGAGATCCTCCACCACCACGCCCTGCTGGGTGAGGGCGCCCCGAACGGTGAACGGATCGGCCGTCTCGAGGTCCATCTTGTTGATGGCGATGATCATCGGCACTCCGGCCGCCCGGGCATGATCGATCGCTTCGATCGTCTGCGGCATGACCCCGTCGTCGGCGGCCACGACGATGATCGCGATGTCGGTGACGTTGGCGCCCCGGGCTCGTAACGCGGTGAACGCTTCGTGGCCCGGTGTGTCGACGAACGTGATCCGTTGACCGTTCTGGGCGACCTGATATGCCCCGATGTGCTGGGTGATCCCACCGGCCTCGCCCTCGGCCACGTTCGTCTTGCGGATCGTGTCGAGCAGTTTCGTCTTGCCGTGGTCGACATGGCCCATGACCGTCACGACGGGCGGTCGGGGCAGGAGGGTGGACGGGTCGTCTTCGTACTCGACGATGTGGGGACCGAGTTCCTCTTCGACAACGGGCTCCGGCTCCTCGACGAGCACCGCGTACCCAAACGCCTTGCTCAGCGGCTCGATGGCATCGATCGGGATGGTGCCGCCTCCGGGCACCATCTCTCCCATCGCCAGCAGCTGTTTGACGATGTCACCGGTGCGGACGCCGACGAGGCGGGCGAAATCGTGGGCGGTGATGCCGGCATCGACGGTGAGGATCCTCTCCCCGGCGGCGGGCTCGTCGATGGGCGCGCCGGGTTCGGCACCTGGCGCCTGCTCCGGTGCAGGGGCGGGCTCCTCGGTGACCTCCGGCACAGGCTCCTCGGCGACGGGCTCCTCGGCGACGGGCTCCTCGGCGACCTCCGGCACAGGCGCTTCGGCCACAGGCGCTTCGGCCACGGGCTCTTCGGCGGCCGGCTCGACCTCTGCCGCGGTCCCGGCCGAGGCGCCGTCGTCCTCATAGGAGAGTCGAACGAGCGCGATCGCGTCTTCGGCGGTCTTCACGGCGATGCCGAGCTCTTGGGCGCGCGCCAGCACGTCCTTCGACTCGAGCCCGAGCTCCCGGGCCACCTCGTACACCCTCTGTTTCGCCAACGTCACCTCCGGCCGGACATTGTGCCACGGGCGCTCACGCCGTCGACTCTGCCTCTGTCTCGCGCGGGATCGCGCCTTCGGGCTCGGCGCCCGTATCCGCGATCGCCACGCCGGGTTCCGCTGCCTCGTCCTCGACCAGATCCGGGGCGGCCGTCTCGACCTCAGCAGCCTCAGCGGCCGGTTCGTCCGCCGCGGCCGCCACTTCGGCGGGCTCCACCGCTTCGGTCGCGACGGTTTCCCCAGCCGGCTCGTCATCGACCGGAGCTGCCTCTGGGAGGGCTTCGGCGGCGGGCGCCTCTGCAACGGCGGCGTCGGCGTCCGGCTCCGTCTCTCCCTCCCCGGCCCCGGCAGCTTCGTCCTCCGCAGTCTCGGAAGCCGGCTCTTCCGCCGTAGCCGCGACCGCAGCTGGCTCGTCCTCGGCCTCCTCCGGCACGAGACCGAGATCCTCGGACTCGGAGACGATGTCGATCTTGTAGCCGGTGAGACGGTGGGCGAGACGGGCGTTCTGGCCCTCCTTGCCGATGGCCAGCGAGAGCTGGTGGTCCGGAACGATGACCTTCGCCACCATCTCCTCGTCGTCGAGCCGGACCTCCTTCACCCGGGCTGGGCTGAGCGCCTCGGCGATGAACGAGACGGTGTCGTCGCGCCACTCGACGATGTCGACCTTTTCCCCGCGCAGCTCGTTGACGACCTGGCGGACCCGCGAACCCCTGGCGCCGACGCAGGCACCGACGGGATCGACGTTGGGATCGTTGGATGCAACTGCGATCTTCGTGCGAGCCCCCGGCTCTCGAGCGATCTCCCGGATCTCGACGTCACCGTCGACGAGCTCCGGGACCTCGAGCTCGAACAGCGATCGTATGAACTCGGGATGGCTCCGGCTCACGACGATCTGAGGCCCCTTGCCCTCCGAGCGGACCTCGAGGATGTAGGCCTTCACCCGGTTCCCCCGGTCGAGTCGCTCGTAGGGAATCCGCTCCGACGACGGCATGATCGCCTCGGCGTTCCCGAGGTCCAAGAGCGCATACCGGTGGTCCGAGCTCTGGACGATGCCGGTGACGAGGTCGCCCTCGCGACCCTCGTAGAGGTCGTACACCTGCTCGCGTTTCGCATCGCGCAGCCGCTGGATGATGACCTGTTTCGCCGTCTGGGCCGCGATCCGGCCGAAGTCGTCGGGGGTATCCTCCCATTCCCGTACGACGTTGCCGTCCTCGTCGAGCTCCTGGCCGTAGACGATGATCTCGCCGGTGTCGGCGTCGATGGTGACCCGGGCCTCTTCGGCGGCGCCGGGGGTTCGCTTGTACGCCGAAACGAGCGCGTTGGCGAGCGCGTCGAGGATCGTGTCCGAGGGAACACCCTTCTCCCTCGCCACCATCTCGAGCGCCTCGAGCACCTCGTTGATGTCCATCGTCGTTTCCTTCTCTCAGCGCCGCGTACCCGGCTTCGCCGACTTCTCCCAGGTGAAGACCGTGCGTGCGCGCGCCACGTCCGAATAGGCGATGCGCCGCCGCTCGCCGTCGACGTCGAGGACGAACTCCTCGGCACCGGCATCTTCGAGGACGCCTCGGTGGGTGGTATCGCCGTCGACGGGCGCCCGCGTCTTCACCCTCACCTCGCGACCCACCGACTTCTCGTAGTGACGGCGTCGCCGCAGCGCTCGCTCCAGCCCCGGTGTGCTCACCTCCAGCGTGTACGACGACGGGATCGGGTCGGCGGCATCGATGAGCCGGGACAGTCCCCTCGAGAGTCGGGCGATGCGGTCGGTCCCCAGAGGCGGCTCTCCGTCGAGCGTGATGCGCACGATCGTCCCCGGGCCGGCGCCGCGCACCTCGAGGTCATCGAGCTCGATGCCTTCGTCTGCAACGTACGGCTCGACCATCTCCCAGAGACGGCCGGTCACATCGCTCACCGCTGCTTCTTCTCTCTGCATCTCGCAACTCGCTGCATCACGAAACAAGGCGGGCGCAGGCCCACCTCGAAGGTCATTTCTCAGTTGGTCGCGCCCGATTGTAGCAGCGGGTCGGCGGCGGCCGCCGCCACCCTCGGGGAGCGCTTCAGCGCCGCGTCGCTACGGCGTCCGCCACGACGTCGACGACGTCGGCGACCGGTACCCGCTCGGTGTCCGACGTGCGCCGGTCGGTCACCTCGACCACCCCGTCGGCCAGCGCCTTCGGCCCGACCGTGACCCGGTACGGCATCCCGACGAGCTCTGCGTCGGTGAACTTCACGCCCGGACGTTCGTTGCGATCGTCGATGATCACGTCGACTCCGGAGGCTGCGAGCCCCTCGTAGATGCGCTCCGCGGCCGTCATCGACGCCCCGTCGTCGACTTTGACAACGGTGACGACGACCTCCCACGGCGCGACACTGACCGGCCAGATGATGCCCTTGTCGTCGTGGTGAACCTCAACGATCGCGGCAACGTTCCTCCCGACGCCGATCCCGTACGAGCCCATCCAGATGACCCGTTCCTCCCCGTGCTCGTCGAGCACCTTCGCACCGAGGGCCTCGGAGTACTTCGTGCCCAGCTTGAAGATGTGACCCACCTCGATCGCCGTCTCGACGACGAGCGGGGCCCCGCAGACCGGGCACGCCTCACCGGGCTCGACACGACGAACATCGAGCCAGTCGGTGACCTCGATGTCGCGGGCGACGTCGACGCCACGGAGGTGCCAGTCGTCCTCGTTGGCGCCGGTCACCATGTTCGTGCGGCCCTCCAGGACGGGGTCTGCGATGATCCGCATGTCGCTGACGCCGACGGCGCCGAGGCTGCCGGGGTCGGCACCGAGTGCGTCCCTGATCTCGTCGGGATGTGCCGGACGCAACGTCTGAGTGCCGAGACCGTCGACGAGCTTCTGCTCCATCAGCTCGTGGTCGCCGCGGACGAGCACGAGCGTGAGCGCACCGTCGACGACGTAGGCGAGCGTCTTGACCTGCTGTGGGGCCCGCGCGAACTCGAACGCCGCGGCGAGCTCCGCGATGGTCCGAATCCCCGGCGTCGCCAGCCGCTCCGGGGGCTCCTCCCACCCTTCGTCGGCGACGGCGGCAACGCGTGACGTCGCCCGCTCGAGGTTCGCGGCGTAGTCGCCGTTGGGGCAGATCGCGATGCCGTCCTCGCCGACGTCGGACGCGACCATGAACTCCACCGACTCCGTGCCGCCCATGACGCCCGAACTCGCTTCGACCGGCACGACGTCGAGCCCGAACCGCTCGAAGATGCGGTGGTACGCCTCGTAATGCCGGTCGAACTGGACATCGAGGCCCGCCGGGTCGAGGTCGAAGGTGTAGGAGTCCTTCATGACGAACTCGCGAACCCTCACGAGACCGGATCGGGGTCGGGGCTCGTCGCGGAACTTCGTCTGAAGGTGGTACCACATGGCCGGCAGCTGCTTGTACGACGTCAGCTCGGTGGCGAGCATCGTGAAGATCTCCTCGTGGGTGATGGCGAGGAGGAGATCGGTGTCTCGGCGATCCTTGAACTTGACGAGGATGCCTTCGACGTCGTCCCAGCGCCCGGTGCGCTTCCAGATCTCACCGGGATGGACGACGGGCAGGAGGAACTCCTGGCCCCCGATGCGGTCCATCTCCTCGCGGATGATCTGCGAGACCTTCGTGTTCACCTTCATCCCGGCCGGCAGCCACGAGTACGAGCCGGCCATGAGGCGACGGATGAACCCGCCCCGGACGAGCAGCCGGTGGCTGGCGGCCTCGGCGTCCGCCGGGTCGTCGCGGAGAGTGGGAATGAACGCATTCGACCAGCGCACGGCGGTCTCCTCGGATGGTGTGCGGCTGGGTGAGCTTAACGGGAGGTCCCCGGGGCCAGGTCGCGGTCTTCCCGCCGCCGCCGGCTCACTCCGGGCGGGCGACCTCGGCGACGGCGGCGCGCCGCTCCGCCGCCCGGTTGGCGTCACCCTGGGCGGTGCGGAGCTCGATGGCGGTCTCGTGAGCCTCCACGGCCGCCGTCTCGTCTGCGGCGGCGAGACGAGCCTCGATCCCGTCGCGGGCCAGCAGCCGCGCCTCGTCGAGCAGCGCCTGCACCATCTCTGCCTCCGGCACCACCCGGACGACCCTCCCCTTGATGAACAGGTGGCCCCGGCCCCGGCCGGCCGCGATCCCGAGATCGGCCTCGCGGGCCTCACCCGGCCCGTTGACGACACAGCCCATGACGGCGACCTGGATCGGGAGGTTCTCGGCCTCGAGGACGTCCCTCGCCTCGGCGGCGATCCGGATCACGTCGACTTCGGCCCTCCCGCACGACGGGCAGGCGATGAGGTCGAGCCCACGCCGCTCTCGCAACCCGAGGAACTCGAGGAGCTGCCGTCCGGCTTTGGCCTCCTCGACGGGATCGGCGGTGAGCGAGAAGCGGATCGTGTCGCCGATGCCCTCGAGCAGCAAGGCGGCGATCCCCGCGACCGACTTGATGAGCCCCGCCGGTGGGGGGCCCGCCTCGGTCACACCGAGGTGCAGCGGATAGTCGACGGCGTCGGCGAGGAGCCGGTAGGCATCGACCATCGATGGGACATGGGAGTGCTTGACCGAGATCTTGATGTCGCCGAAGCCCACGTCCTCGAGGTACCGGATCTCTTTGAGGGCGGAGGCCACGAGGGCCTCGGGGACGGGCCCGCCGTAGTCGGCGAGGATGTCCTTGTCCAGCGAGCCGGCGTTGACGCCGACCCGGATCGGCACGCCCGCCCCCGCAGCTGCCTGCGCCACGGTCTTGATGTGGTCCTCCTTGCGGATGTTCCCGGGGTTGAGGCGGAGGCCGGCGACACCCGCCTCGAGGGCGGCGAGGGCCAGCCGGTACTGGAAGTGGATGTCGGCGATGATCGGAACCGGGGAGCGAGGGACGATCTCGGCAAGCGCCTGGGCGGCTTCGACGTCGTTGCACGTGATCCGGACGATGTCGGCGCCGGCACCGTGGAGGGCGTAGACCTGGGCGAGCGTCCCGTCGACGTCGGCGGTCTTCGTGATCGTCATCGACTGCACGCTCACGGGAGCGTCCCCGCCCACAGCGACCCCGCCGATGTGGATCTGCCTCGTTTGTCTCCGCTGCACCATGCCGGTCATGGTAGGTCCGGCTGCGGAAACGCCGTCACTGACCCGGGATCTCGAGCGGGTTGAAGATGTCGAGGTAGATCCCCAGCAGGCCGAGCATGAGCACGAAGACGAACACTGCGGCCGCCACCGGCAGCAGCTTGCGAACGTCGGCCGGCTTCCCGCGCACCTTCTCGTAGGCGGCGACGGCGAAGTGGCCCCCATCGAGCGGGTACAAGGGGACGACGTTGAGGATGCCGACGAAGACGTTGACGAACCCGAGCAGGACGAGGGAGCTCTCCAGCGGACCGGCGATCCGGACGAGCCCGATGACCGAGATCGGGCGCGTCTCGTCGAGCACGGTGTCGTCCGCGGTCAGCGTCGCGCCGAGGATGTCGAAGAAGTTGGCGACCAGGTCGATGAGACCGCGAGTGGCGAGGTCGGTGGACACGGCCACATTTCGCGCCGAGACCCTGGCTGCGGTGATCGGCCCGACCGAGTCGTCGGGGGCGACTCCGAAGAAGCCCACCGTCTTCCCGTCGACCTCTCGCTCGGCGAGCGGGGACGTCAGGCGCACCTCTGCGCCGTCGCGCACGACGACGACGGTCGTCGGCTCCTCGGGTCTGGCGCGGGCGGCGCCGGTGAAATCACCCCATGTCTCGATCGTGACGTCGTCGACGGCCACGATGCGGTCCCCCAGCCTGGCCCCGGTGAGGAACGCCGGGGTGGGAACGACCTTGTCGGTCGTCGGGATCGTCACCTCGGCGCCGTTGCGTACCACGGTGACCGACGTGAGGTCGCCGGCGGCGTCGTCCGAGAGCGGACCGAGCTCGGTGAGCGGCACCCCGCCGATGGCGATCACCTCGTCGGCGGGCTCGAGCTCGAGCGGAACCGCGTCCTCTCCGGTGTCGAGGACGACGAGGATCCGCGACACGTTCGTGATCGTCGGGGACAGCTCCGGAGACGGCAGGATGGCGGTGCCCCACATGAGGGAGACGACCCAGAACAGGATCAAGGCGGCGCCGAAGTGGGAGGCGATTCCGGCGAGAACGACGATCGCCTTCTGCCAGAAAGGCTTCCGGCGGTAGGTCCGCTCCTCGTCCTCGGCGGGGACCTCCTCGAACGGGTTCATGCCGATGATCCGCACGTATCCGCCGAGCGGCAACGCCTTGACCCCGTACTCGGTCTCACCACGCCGCGTCGACCACAGGCGCGGCCCGAAGCCGAAGAAGGCTTCCGTCGCCTTCATGTCGAAGGCCTTCGCCGCGACGAAGTGAGCGCCCTCGTGGATGATGACCATGAGGACGACACCGACGATGATGACGAGTCCGCCCATGAGCACGGGTTCCCGGCCGACTGCTGCGCGGTAACGGTACTCCGCCGCTGGGCTATCGCCGCATGCGGGGGTGGGCGGCGACGACGTTGCGGGCCGTGTCCCTCGCCGCGGCATCGGCGGCGAGGACGTCGGCGACGGTTCCCGGAACCGTGTGCGGCACCTCCTCGAGGGTGCGCGCGACGACGGCGGGGATGTCGAGGAACCCGATGCGGCCGTCGAGGAACGCGGCAACGGCGACCTCATCGGCTGCGTTCAACACCGCGGGCGCCGTGCCCCCGGCCCGCCCGGCTTCGTACCCGAGGGCGAGACCGGGAAACGTGTCGACGTCCGGCGGCTCGAAGGTCAGGTCCAGCCCGGTGAGCGATAGGGGCTCGACCGGAGCGGAAACGCGCTCCGGGTAGGTGATGGCGTACTGGATCGGCACCCGCATGTCGGGGACCCCGAGCTCTGCAGTCACGGCGCCATCGACGAACTCGACGAGGGAGTGGACGACGCTCTGCGGGTGGACGACGACGTCGATCGCCGAGTAGTCGAGACCGAAGAGGTGATGCGCCTCGATGACCTCGAACGCCTTGTTCATGAGGGTGGCCGAGTCGATCGTGATCCGGCGGCCCATCGACCATGTCGGATGCTCGAGCGCCTCCTCCGGCGTGACGACGGTGAGGGCATCCCGGGTCAGCCCGCGAAACGGGCCACCCGATGCGGTGAGGACGATGCGGCGGATGGTCGCCGGGTCCTCGCCGACGAGGAGCTGCCAGATGGCCGAGTGCTCGGAGTCGACGGGGATGAGCTCGCCGCCGCCCGAGTCGCGGGCCGCAGTCACGACCGAGCCCCCGGCGACGAGGCTCTCCTTGTTGGCGAGCGCCAACCGGTTGCCCGCGTCCAGCGCGGCCACGGAGGCAGCGAGCCCGGCCGATCCGACGATGCCGTTGACGACGACGGCTCCTCCCTCCCCCGCGACGGCGACGACGGCCTCGGGCCCGACCAGCAGTTCGTTGCCGGTGCCCGCCAGGACGTCTTCGGAACCGGCGGCGGGCTCGGCGACCACGATCACCGCATCGGGCCACTCGGCGGCCAGGGCGCGCAGGGCCGGAGACGGGGAGCGGGCGGCGATCGCCCTCACCGTGCAGTCGAGGCGCTTCGCCACCTCGAGGGTCTGGGTGCCGATGGACCCCGTCGCCCCGAGGACGACGAGGTCGGTCATACGAGGAGCCCTGCCGCCCGGTACACGACCCACACCGCGGGGAGCACGAAGATCATCGCGTCGATCCGGTCGAGGACGCCCCCGTGACCGGGAAGCACGGTCCCCATGTCCTTGACGTCGAGAGCTCGCTTCACGACCGAGACGGCGAGGTCACCGAACGGGGCGACGACGGCGACGGCTACACCGAGGGCGAGCCCGCTGGCGAGGTCGAACGGACCGAAGAACCCGAAGCCGACGCCCATGCCGACCGCGGCGAACACGCCGGCGGCGAGCCCTTCGATCGTCTTTTTCGGCGACACCCGCTTCGCCAGGCGGTGACGCCCGATCCGCTTGCCGACGAAGAACTGAGCGACGTCCATGAACGCCGTCGTCACGACGAGGGCCGTAACCAGCCAGCGGTAGTCGGGGGCGTCGATGATCGCGAAGGCGAAGGCCCCGAGTCCACCCACCCAGGCCATAACCCCCACGGTGAGGGCCACGTTCTCGAGCGTGTGACGGTGGGCGGGCGCCACGCCGACGACGAGCGCGGTCGCCACCATCGTGATGATGATCGAAGCCGAGATCGCACCCACGCCCCAGACCCACGTCCCGACCTGGGCGCCGAGGAGACCCAAGAACCCGAAGAGCGCAACCGGGCGGTAGCCGGAGCGAATGAGCACGGTGTAGAACTCGGATGCCGCGACGAGCATCACGACGAGGACGAGCAGCCCGATGGCCAAGGGGTGGACGAGGGAGCCGAAGAAGAGGACGAGAAGCCCGAGGGCGGTGCCGACCCGCAACGCCAGGTCGGAGCGGCGGGACACCCGGCCGGACGGCTCGGCATCGAGCTCTCCCGCCACGACGTCGTCGAGGCCCACGACACCGCTCTCCAACCCCGGAATCGGAGCGGCGACGGCGGCCAGCTCACGGGAGTCCTCTGAGGCCGCTCGTGCGACCTCCTCGGCGAGGTCGGCGTATTCCGCCGTCGAGCTCCTCACGTAATGCTCGCTCGTGAACGCGGCGAAATCGGGGATGTCGTCGTCCTGGGCGCTCTCGGCCCAGGCCTCGGCGAAGCTCACGGCGTACTCGCCATCCTCTTCGGCGGCCGGCTCCCCCACGTCCTCACCAACATCCCCGGCCACAACCTCAGCCGGCTCCCCCACCTCCACGTCGTCCCCGAACGCCTCCTCGACAACCTCACCAACATCCCCGGCCACAACCTCAACCGGCTCCCCCACCTCCACGTCGTACGTCGTCCCCAACCGCCTCCTCGACAACCTCACCAACATCCCCGGCCACAACCTCAGCCGGCTCCCCCACCTCCACGTCGTCCCCAACCGCCTCCTCGACAACCTCACCAACATCCCCGGCCCCCACCTCAGCCGGCTCCACGTCGTCCCCAACCGCCTCCTCGGCAGCCTCAGTGCCCTCCGCTTCGGGTGCCTCCCCGGGAAGCCGGATCACCGGGAAGACGGCGACGCGGTCACGGTCGAATCCCTCGTCGTCCGGCGGTGGCTCTGCAGCATCCGGATCCGCGCCTCCGACATGCTCGCCGCGGATCGCGTCCTCGTGTTCGGCCACGAAGCCCAGCTCGTCGTCGGCGGCGCCCCCTTCGTCGAGAGCGTCGCCCGGCGGCGAGGACTCCGCCGGCCCTCCTTTGCCGAAGAGCCTGGCCCACCAGCCCGGCCGGGCGGTCACTGTTTCTGCGGCCTCCGCCGCGGCGCTCACTTCGTCTGCGGCGTCGACCCGCTCCGGTTCTTCGACAACGGCACCGTCCATGGGTGACGGGGCCACATCCTCCATCGACTCCACGTCGGCACCCGCGCTCAACGGCTCCTCCTCGCCGGGGGCCGGCTCCCCCTCGACGACATCGGCGAGGGTGGCCTCGAGTGGTACCACGTCACCCTGCGTCTCTTCGCCTGCATCGGGGTCCCAGCCCGCCGGCTCGGGATCCACGCCTGCAACGTCGCCGACGATGACGCCGGCCGCGACCGGGCCGCCGCCGTCGTCGGTCTCGGCCTCGGCGATGAGCTCTAGCTCGGCAGGGGTCGCCGCAGTGTCGGCCTCACCGGACACCTCACCTTCGGGGGGCTCCTCCTGGATGACCGACGGCGGGGCCGGCTCCGTCGGAGTGGAGGGCTCGTCGACCGGCGCCGGTGGAGCGCGGCCGAACAGGCGGCGAAACCACCCGCGGCGCTTCAGCGGCGCCTCTTCGACGACAACACCGGCAGCCGCCGCGGTGATGGAGATGATGGCGTCGTCGACCCTGGCCAGCTCGGCGTCGAGGGCAAATCGCTCGTCGATCTCCTCGGCAAAGCGCAGGCGATCCTCCTCACCCTTGTAGCGGACGGCCGCCTCGGCGTTGGCGAGGTCCTCCTCGACGACCGCGGCGTCCTCCTTCTGGAGCTCGAGCCTCGTGTGCTCCTCGATCGTGCTCTCGGTCTCCGCCTCGGCGAGGTCGTCGATGAGCTCGAGCTGGGCGGCCTCCATGGCGACGGCGAACTCGTCGGCGGCGGCCAGCTCGATCTGCTCATCGGCACGGAGAGCTTCGGCATCGGCACGAGCGCCCTCGGCCACCAGTGCGTCTATCGCGGCGTCCTCGGCGAAGCCGGTGAAGTCCTCGCCGGCTTCCGCCCCTAGCAACCGCTCGGTCTGTTCCTCGCTGCGTCGCGCTTCGACGTCGGCTGCGCCGGCCTCCGCTGCCGCCTCTTCCGACTCGTAGCGCGCCTGGGCCGACCGCAGCCGATCCCCGAATTCGATGATCTCGGCATCGCCCTGCTCGGCGAGCCGGCGTGTCTCCTCGGCGTCGGACGAGACGGTGTCGCGGTAGTCCTCGAACTCGCGGTACATGCCCTCGGTCGCCCTGGCGTCGTCGGCGACCTCCGCCGCGGCTGCGGCGTCGACCGCTGCGACGAGGCGCTGCTCCTCGTCGGCGGCGCGGGCGGCTTCATCGGCCCCGGCTCCGGATGACAGCTCGCGCTCGAGCGTCGCCATCTCTTCGCCGGCCTCCTCGAAGCGTGCCTCTTCGACCTCGGCGGTCCTTCGCGAGGCCTCGACATCGGATTCGACGCCCTCGCGGTAGTCCTCGAACTCGGCGTAGGTGTCCTCGACGCTGCGTGCAGTCTCGGCAGCCTCGTCGCCCCAAGCCTCCTCGACCTGCTCCGCCGCTCGGGCCGCCTCCCGGGCCCCGTCCGAGTCGTCGGACGCGGCTTCGGTCGCGGCCATGTCGTGCTCGAGCCCGGTGATCTCGCCATGAACCCAGTCGCCTTCGGCACGTTCGACCTGGGCGGCGCGCCTCTCCTCCTCCTCCGTGAGCGCCGCCGCCTCGACCTCCTCGGTCACCTCGGCGAGCCCGGCGGCGATCGAGTGCAACTCGCGGCCGGCGAAGGTCGCCGCCGCCGCCTCCTGGAAGCGCTCCTCCTCGAGGTTGCGGGTCTCCCACTCGACGTCGATGTCGGCGACGGGCTCGTCCGCGCCGACCGACTGGAGCGGCTCCACGTCGGCATGGACGGGTGTGGTCGCCGGCTCCTCGGCCTCGACGGCGCCCCCGGCGTCCATGGCTTCATCGCCGAGGTCCCGCAGCGGGGCGTACACCTCCTCGACCGAGGAGGGGACTTCGTCGTCGACGAGTGCGCCTTCGGCCTCATCGGCGGTCTCGTCGGGACTCTCGCCGGGCAGCCAGGACGGGTGCCAGGGGTCACCCGGGTGGGGGTCGAAGCCCCCCGGATCGTCGCTGCGTGCCAATCGCCCTCCCGCGTCGAGGCCTCAGACCTCGAGCAACTCTTCTTCCTTGTGCGCCAGCAGCTCATCGATCCTGGCGATGTGCTCGTCGGTCAGCTCCTGGAGCGCCTTCTCCGCCCTGCGGATCTCGTCTTCGGACTCCCCCAGCGCCTCGAGCTCGTCCTTCGTGTGGCGCCTCACGTTGCGGATGGCGACCCGGCCGTCCTCGGCCAGCTGACGGACGACGCGGATGAGCTCCTTGCGGCGGTCCTCGGTGAGTGGCGGGAACGCAAGGCGGATGATGTTCCCGTCGTTTGACGGGTTGAGCCCGAGGTCGGCCTCCTGGATGGCTCGCTCGATGGCGGTGATCGTGGACTTGTCGTACGGCTGGACGATGAGCATCCTCGCCTCGGGGACGGAGAACCCGGCGATCTGCTGCAGCGGGGTCTGGGTGCCGTAGTAGTCGACGGTGATCCGGTGCAGGATCCCGGGGTTGGCCCTGCCGGTGCGGACGGTGGCGAACTCCTGAGCCGTGTGATTGATTGCGCCGTCCATCTTCGACGCCGCGTCGTCGAGAAGCTCCTTGATCACGGCGCCACCTCGCAGTCCCGTCGGTGCACGCCGGAGCAACCCCGCCCCGGTCAGTGCACGAGCGTGCCGACCTGCTCCCCCCGCACCGCCCTGGCGATGTTCCCAGGCTCTCCGATGTTGAAGACCCGTATGGGCAGGTCGTTGTCCATGCACATCGTAATGGCCGTCGAGTCCATGACCCGAAGTCTCTTCGCGATGACGTCCAGGTACGTGACGTCTTCGATGAGCGCAGCGCCCGAGTCGGCGTTCGGATCCGCGTCGTAGACGCCGTCGACCTTCGTCGCCTTGAGGACGATCGAGGCGCCGATCTCCGCCGCTCGCAGTGCCGCCGTGGTGTCGGTGGTGAAGAACGGGTTGCCGGTTCCGCCGGCAAAGACGACGATGCGGCCCTTCTCCAGGTGGCGGATCGCCCGGAGCCGGATGTAGGGCTCGGCCACCTCCTGGATCGTGATGGCCGTCTGCACCCGCGTCGGGCTCCCCGCCCGCTCCAGGGCATCGCGAATCGCCAGCGCATTGATGACGGTGGCCAGCATGCCCATGTAGTCGGCGTTGGCGCGGTCCATGCCCTGGGCTTCGGTGCTCAGGCCACGAAAGATGTTGCCGCCGCCGACGACGATGGCGATCTCGTGGCCTTCGGCGTGGACCTCGGCGACCTCCTCGGCCACCCGGGTGACCGTCTTGGCGTCGATGCCGTAGTTCAGCTCGGGGTCGGCGAAGGCCTCCCCGGACAACTTGAGCACCACGCGGTTGCCCACCTCAGGCACCCTCCCCGACCTCGAGCCGGGAGAACCGGGCGATCGAGATGTTCTCCCCCATCGTCACGGCGAGCGATTGCACGAGCTCGCCGACGGTACCTTCGAATTCGGCCGTCTTCACGTACGGCTGGTCGTCGAGGACGCGGTCCTCGTAGAAGGCGTTCATCCGCCCCTCGACGATCTTCTCGACGATGTGCTCGGGCTTGTCCTCGTTGCGGGCCTGGGCGGCGATGATGTCCCGTTCCTTGGCGACGATGTCCGCGGGCACGTCCTCGCGGCGCACCCAGTCCGGCTGCGACCACGAGATGTGCATCGCGATGTCGTTCGCCGCCTTCTGGAACTCGGCGCTCTTGGCAACGAAGTCCGTCTCCGAGGCGAGCTCGACGAGGACCCCGATGACGGGGCGACCCGACTGGTGGTGGAGGTAGCTGCCGATGGCTCCTTGCGTCTGTGCCTTCCCGGCGCGCTTCGAGGCGGCGGCGAGCCCCTTCTCCCTGAGGATCTCCTTTGCCCTGTCCACGTCGCCGCTCGTCTCCTCCAGGGCGCGCTTGGCATCCATCATGCCGGCGCCGGTCTCCTTGCGGAGGGCCTGGACGTCCTTCGCCGAGATCCCGCTCACACCGGCTCCTCGGCGAGCACCTCGTCGCCCTCCTTCGGCACCGACTGCTCCTTGCGGCCCGCCTCGAAGAGCTGTCGCCCCTCCTCGGCGGCGTCGGCGATGATCGAGGTGAGCAGCTGCGCGGATCGGATCGCGTCGTCGTTGCCGGGGATGACGAGGTCGACGTTGTCCGGGTCGCAGTTGGTGTCGACGACGGCGATGAGCGGCACGGAGAGCCTGCTCGCCTCGGCGACGGCGATGTGCTCGGTCTTGACGTCGATGACGAACACCGCTTGAGGGACGCGGTCCATGTCGCGCACGCCGCCGAGGACGGTCTCCAGCTTCACCAGCTCGCGCCGCAGCTTGAGACGCTCCTTCTTCGGCAGGGCGTCCATCTCGCCGCTCGTCTCCATCTGCTCGAGCTCGAGCATGTAGCGGATCCGCCTGCTGATCGTCTGGAAGTTGGTCAGCATCCCTCCGAGCCAGCGGTTGTTGACGTACGGCATGCCGCATCGCTCCGCGGCCTCTCTCACCGAGGCCTGGGCCTGCTTCTTGGTGCCGACGAAGAGGACCCGCCCGCCCTTGGCCGTGATGTCTCTCACGGACGAGTGGGCCTCTTCGATCTGGGCGATCGTCTGTCTGAGATCGATGATGTGGATCCCGTTGCGGTCCCCGAAGATGTAGGGACGCATCTTGGGATCCCAGCGTCGCGTCTGGTGGCCGAAGTGGACCCCGGCCTCCAGCAGCTGTCGCATCGTGACGGCTGCCACGTGGATTCCTCCTGGGTTCTGGTTGCTCCTCCGCCCACCCTTCGAGCCTCCGCGACACCGCACCGGGCGGCGCCGACCACCGGAGATTGCGGTGGGCGTGTGTGATTGCGCCGGGAGTGTAGCCGTGTTCACCGGAGCGCCCCCCTCCGGCTCGGAGCGTCACTTCTTGTAGGGAGGCTCCATGAGGCGGTTGCGAAGGCTCATGACCGCCTTGGTGTGGATCTGACACACGCGGGACTCGGTCACGGAGAGCACCTTGCCGATCTCGGCGAGGGTGAGTCCCTCGTAGTAGTAGAGCGTCACGACGAGCCGCTCCCGGTCGGCGAGGCGGTTGATGGAGTCTGCGAGCAGGTACCTCGTCTCCTGGCGCTCGAACGACCCGCTCGGGTCGGGAGCCCTTGGATCGGCGAGCATGTCGCGTACCGCCCCGGAGTCCCGCTCGGCGGGGTTGAGCAGCTCATCGAGCGCCACGAACCCCAGCGTCGAGATCTCGGAGAGGTGCCCCTGAAGCGTCTCGACGGGCTGGTTCATGTGCTCGGCGAGCTCCTCGTCGGTGGGCGAGCGCTGCAGGGCATGCTCGAGCTCGGCGAGGCTGCGCTGGATCTCGCGGGCCCGGGCCCGCACCGAACGAGGAACCCAATCGAGCGCTCGCAGCTCGTCGAGGATCGCCCCCTTGATCCGGTTGACTGCGTACGTCTCGAACTTGTACCCGCGCTCGGGATCGAACTTGTCGATCGCGTCGATGAGCCCGAAGGTGCCGTAGCTGATGAGGTCCTGGGGGTCGACGCTGCGAGGCAGACCGGCACGGAGACGACCGGCGACGAACTTGACGAGCGCCGAGTAATGGAGGATGAGGCCCTCACGGGCCGCGGGGTCGTTCGTGGACTTGAACGTGTCCCACAGCTCCTCGAGTTCGGCTTCGCCGCGTTCAGGCACGCGGATGGCTTCGGTCATACGTCGTCCGGAGATGTCGGCGGGAGACGG
>CAMYMC010000016.1:32511-39120 GCA_947259365.1 uncultured Acidimicrobiaceae bacterium
AGATCTGGGTGGTGCCGAGCTCGGTATGCCCGAGCAGCTCCTGGACCGTTCGCAGGTCGGCACCGTTCTCGATCATGTGAGTGGCGAAGGAGTGGCGAAGGGCGTGTGGGTACGTGCCGAGGAGGCGACGGACCACCCGGCGGATGCCTCTCGCGTCGAGGGGGCCGCCCCGGGCCCCCACCCACAGCGCGCCCCCGACGGAATCCGCGGCGAGCGCCGGCCGGCCGTCGGTGAGGTAGTGGTCCAGGGCGGCGTGGGCGATGCGTCCGAGCGGGACGGCCCGGTCGCGCGAGCCCTTACCGGTGACGACGATGAAGTCGCCTGCTCCGACAGCGCCGAGTTCCAGGCCGGCGAGTTCGGAGACTCGCAGCCCCGTCGCGTACAGGACCTCGACGAGGGCGCGGTCACGCAGGCCGATCGGGGTGTCGTCGTCGATGGAGTCGAGGGCGGAGGCGAGGGCGGAGGCCGGCAGTGCTCGCGGCAGCGTCCTGGGCCGTTTCGGGGCGCGCACATCGGACGCCGGGTTGGCCTCCAGCAGTCCCCTTCGCACCGTGTCCTCCAAGAATGAGCGGACCGCGGACAGCTTTCGCGCAGACGACCGTGGGGCGAGCCCACGAGTCGACAGCTGTGCTAGGAAACGTCGGATGACGCGGCGGTCGACTTGAGTAACGTTCTCGAGGCCGAGCCGGTCGCAGAACACGGCGAACTGGCGGAGATCGCGCCGGTACGCGGCGACGGTGTGGGGGGAAAGCCCCCGTTCGACGTCGAGCCGGCGTACGTAAGCGGCGACATCGGCCGAGATGGTCCCGGCCTGCTGGGCAGTCATACCACGCGATGCTGGCCCGCCGCCTCCCCACCGTCAACGATTCCGCACCGGGTACACCGTGTCACCGATCCGTTCGACGAGGCCGTCCGCCTCCCATCGGGACACGGCGGCCAGCGCCTCGCCCGTCGGGATGTCCATCCGTTCCGCCAGGGAGTCGAGGCCGACACCTTCGTCGGGGACGATGTCTGCCGCAGGCTCCGCCGCCGATGCAGGGCCGGAACCGGCGGCGACGGGCCCGAGCACGAGCTCGAGCTCGGCGACGAGATCGGCGGGTTCGAGCACCGGGTGTGCACCGTCGCGGATGAGCAGGTTGCAGCCCCTCGACGCCTCCCGGCCGACGTCGCCGGGCACGGCGAAGACCGGGGTTCCTTGGTCGAGCGCCGTCGCTGCGGTGATGAGCGCCCCACCGGTCGTGTTGGCCTCGACGACGACCACTGCTGCGGCCAGGCCGGAGATGATCCTGTTCCGCGGCGGGAATCGCCAGCCTTCGGGTGGGGTGGCCGGCGGATACTCGGAGATGACAGCTCCGCCGAGGTCGAGGAGACGGCCGGCGAGGCCTTCGTGTTCGGGCGGATACGCGATGTCGAGACCGCAGCCGAGGACAGCGACACCGATGCCCCGGGCCTGCACCGTCCCGAGGTGGGCAGCACCGTCGATCCCCCGAGCCAGCCCGCTGACGAGGGGCCATCCGGCCCGGGCGATGGCCGCGCCGTAGTCCGCGGCCAGACGCCTGCCGTAGCTCGTGCAGCGGCGCGTCCCCACCACGGCGACGCCGGGTCCGACGGGGATGGCGCCGCGCACGAAGAGCCCGTCGGGGGCATCCGGCAGCGCGGCGAGCTGGGACGGATACTCGCCTGAGTCGCTGGTGACGAACCGGATCCCGAGCTCCGCAAGCTCCCGCCGCCGTGTCGCGGCGTCGACCGACGCTGCCGCACTCACCCGGTCGGAGCGGGAGCCGGTGACGACCTTGCGGAGCGCGCGGTCCGGGGCGAGCACCGCGAGCAGGCCGCGGGTACGGTCGGGGTGGAGGCCGGCATAGGCGAGCTGCAGCCGCGCGTCGATCACGGCGCCGCCCGGTATGCCAGCGCCTCGCCGACGTGGCGAGCGGTGACGACGTCGGACTCGTCGAGGTCGGCGATGGTCACCGCCACCCGCCGCACCCGATCCCACCCACGGGCGGTGAGCGCCATCGATCCGACGGCGTCGACGAGCAGCCCGATGGCGTCGTCGTCCCAGCCGAAGGCGTCGAGCTCGGCGCGGTGCAGCTCGCGGTTGAGCCCCCCTCGCGCGTCCTGGCGCTTGCGGGCGGCGCAGACACGCGCCCGCACCTCTGCCGTCGCCTCACCGGGGGGGCCGGTGAGCTCGCCCGGCGCGACCCTCGCCAGGCGGATCCGCATGTCGAACCGGTCGAGGAGCGGGCCGGACAGCCTGCGCCGGTAGCGGTCGACGGTCCGCGGCGTGCAGCGGCACGCCACGAGCCGATCGCCGGCGTACCCGCACGGACACGGGTTGGTGGCGGCAACGAGCTGGAGCGACGTCGGGAAACGGGCGGAGGCACCCTTTCGCACCACCGTCACCGCCCCGTCCTCGACGGGCTGGCGAAGCGCGTCGAGGAGGTGGGGTGGGAACTCTCCCAGCTCGTCGAGGAAGAGGACGCCCCGGTGGGCGAGGCTGGCTTCACCCGGGATGGGAATGCCGCTGCCACCGCCCACGAGGGCCGCCAGGGTGGCCGAGTGGTGGGGAGACCGGAATGGGGCCGTGGTGGACTCGGCTCGGGGCCGCCCGGCCGCCGCCCAGACGAGAGCGACCTCGTGGCCGGCCTCGGCGGTGAGTGGAGGGAGGATGCCGGGCATCGTCCGGGCGAGCATCGTCTTGCCGGCGCCCGGCGCCCCGGACATGAGGAGATGATGACCGCCGGCGGCTGCGACCTCGAGGGCGCGGCGTGCCGTGGCTTGGCCTCTGACGTCGGCGAGATCGAAGTGGGCTTCGGTGGCGGCGTCGACCGGCGACACCGGGGAGCCCTCGGACTGCCCGAGGGCGACGGCGGCCGCAGCAGCGAGTGACTCGACGGCGCGGAGCCGGACGTCGGGGAGAGTGACCGCCTCGGCGGCCGCCGCCGGCGGCAGCAGACACGGGAGCCCGGCGTCGCGGGCGACGAGGGCGGCGGCGAAGCCACCCCTGGCGTGGCGCACCTCGCCGTCGAGGGCGAGCTCCCCGAGCGCGACGACGCCGGTGGCGGCCGGGGCGACGATGCCGGCGGCGGCGAGGATGGCGAGGGCGATGGGCAGGTCGTACGCGGCGCCACTCTTCGGCACATCGGCGGGAGAGAGATTGACGACCACCCGGCGCGACGGCAGCGAGTGCCCGGCGGAGCGGATCGCGGCCCGCACCCGCTCGCGCGCCTCACGCACCGCGGCGTCGGGGAGGCCGACGATGACGATGTTCGACGGCCCCCCGGTGATCTGGGCCTCGACGCGGACGGGACGGGGCTCCACCCCGACGAGCACGACGGATGTGACAGCGGCGAACATGCGCGCACCGTACGGCGAAGGTGTGACACGGTCGCCGCCGGTCGGAGAGGTTCAGGACGTCTGCAGCCAGAGCTTCAGCTTCCCGACCTCTGGGATGACGAGCACGACCTTGCCCTCCACCTGGTCCGCGCTCACCGGCGGGTCGGGCCGGGCCACGTTGTCTCCCCGGGTGGTGAAGACGCGGCCCGCCGTCGTGTCCTCGATCGCGATGATCCTGTGTATGACGGGAATGCGCCCGTCACGAAACCGGATGACGTCATCGACCCGAAGAGATTCGGGGTCGACGCCGGTTCGCACGACCGCCACGTCGCCCTCGCTGAACGAAGGCTCCATCGAGATGCCGCTGATGATGAACGGCTTGAGGCCGAATGCCCCGGTGAAGAACAGCACCATGGCAACGATCACCGCACCCGTCGCGATGAGTCCCCACCACCGGGTCTCCCCCGTCGCGTGGTCTTCCGCATCGCCCTCGTCCCAGCCCTCCAACTCGGCGAAGCGTGCTTCCCCGCCGGGGGTATCGAGATAGAGGCTGCGCGCCAGCTCGGCCGCCGCGATGGGAGCGACGACGCCGACGAGCAGCAGTACGAGCCACCCGAGGTCCGGCAACACCGGGGAGAACCACTCGAAGGAGAGAAGCGCCGCCCGGTAGCCGAACGACGGCCCGATGCCACCGAGCCGCACCAGCCAGGTCGCCAGGATGCTCAGCGCCAGCGCCGGAGCCCACCGCCCTCCCACCACCTCGAAGAAGCGGTCTGCGTCGTAGATCGTCGTCCACTGGACGGCAGGCACCGAGACGATGAAGAGGACGACGGCCGTCCCGGCGAAGGCGAGGGACTCATTGAAGCGGTGCCACGCGTGGTAGACGAAGCCTCGGGCGGTCTCGACGCCAAGCAGCAACGTGAGCAGGTAGAAGCCGTTCTTCGGGTAGTTGACCAGCCTGCCTGCGATGGGCGAGTCGCCGAATCCGAAGACGAGGCCGGCGATGACGAGAAGCCCGACGTGGAACACGCCGGCGAAGAAGGCGATCCACGTCAGCGTGCGGCTGAAGCGGGGAGCGTCGTCGAGGCGACGCCACATCGCATACGCCAGGACCGCGAGTCCTCCCCACACCAGCGGCTGGGCCAAATAGAAGTTGAAGTCGGGAGCGTTGCGGAGGACGCGGGGAAACAGCCACCCGGTGAGCCAATAAGCGATGGCGAGGTAGCCGAGCACGACGCCCGAAGCGCGCAGCGATTGTTGCAGGGAGTGGGTTCCGTCCGGGTGGCGGAGGCGATGCACTCGGGCCCCGATCCGCGCCCGAATCTGCGCCCATCTCCCCGCGGGAATCTGTTGATCGCGTTGCGGAGCGGATTGGGTCATCGACGGTGCAGTCTGGTCGGACACGTCGGCTGCGGCTATCGCAGCGCGGCGGTGGGCCTTCGGCGCAGGAGGTAGACGGCAACGGCCAGCATCAGGGAGGCGACGAGCGCCGCGGCTGCTCCGCCATCGGGCAGTGGCACCGTCGGGCTTCGGCTCAATGCCAGCGCCGCGTAGTCGTCCTCGGCCGATGCGCCGTTGCCTGGCCGCGAGTCCACGTCGGCCACACCGGACCCGGTCACCTCGGCGGACACGACGTGAACCCCGTCGCCGAGCCGGCCGGTGATGGTCAGCTCGAGGCTCTCGCCGGCGCCGAGCGCAGGGATGTGCCACGCCCCGTCGGCTGCCACGTCGGTGCCGCGGGGGACGGCGACTGCCACGACTTCGAAGGCGGCGGGGAATTGCGCCGCCACGACGACATCGGTGGCGGTGGCGAACCCGTCGTTGGCGAGCGTGATGGTGACCGCCGTGAGGTCGTCGTCGGTGCCGGTACGGATCATGGACAGACCGAGGTCGGCGCCACCGGTATGGCCGCCGCCGATGGGTTCGTTGCAGGTGTGCGACAGTACGAGCTTGGCTCGCGACGGGTCACCGGTCGGGAACTGCACGTACGCCCCCACGAGCGTGTCGGCGGTCGGGGTGTAAAGGTAGAACTGTTGGTTGTTGCGGTTGACTTGCGAGGGGCCCTCCTCGATGGTCAGCCCGCTGAGAAAGACCGCTGTCAGCCGTCCTTCACCGAGGTTGCGGGTCTTGTTGGCGACGAAGTGCCAGGCGTAGGGGTTGTCTTCGTTCCATTCGGGCCCGCAGTCACCGGGGTTGCCGTCGAAGAAGTAGGTGCACAGCCCGGAGGCGTTGATCGGCACGGCACCGTCGGGAATCTCGGTCAGCGGCACGCATTCCGCCGGGTCGTCGCCGGTGAAGCCGAGCACGATCGAGAACGCCAGCGTCGCCCCCTGTGGAGCCCGCTGCTCGATACGGACCGCGTACGCGCCGCTGGCGGTCTCCCCCGGTCCCACGATGCCGGGTGGTGCGGTGAGCTCGGTGACGGTGAGCCCGGCGTCGTAGACGATGGCGGCGGGCGCCACGGTCGCCGGCACGCCGGTGCCGTTCTCGAAGGTGACCACGAACGTGCACACGTAGCCGGGGTAGGCGGGATCGACGAGGACGTCGACGAAGCCGGCGTCACCGTCACGCACGCCGGCGGAACACCGAGCAACGTCCTTGTCGTAGCGGGGTGGGTCGAGGCCTTCGGCGGACGGGTCGTCGCTGGAGTCGGGGCCGTGGGCGTCGAAGAGACCGTTCACGTCGCCGATGTCGGCGGTGTCGGCGCCGTCGACGGACCCGTCGTCGTTGGTCCAGGCGTCGGTGAACCCGACGCCTGCGAGCGGCGGCGGCCCGGGGGGCTCTGTGGCCCCCACGGGCGCCGCGGGAACGAGCGCAGCCAGCACACCGGTGAGCAGCGCGGCCGCGAGTGTGCCGCTCCGCCATGCCGTCGTGCCGTTTGCGTTCGTTCCCATGTCGCTGTCTCACGGTCGGGGTGACCGGGCCGAAGCCCGGCCACCGGGTCGTTGTGTCCCTATTCGGGCGGTGGAGGCGGCAACAGGTCGAACGTGCAGAGGCTCTCGTCCTCCGGGAACTCGTTCCAGTTCACGAACCTCGGGTGCACCGCAAAGCTGTAGTTGACACCCTGCTCGGCCTCCTGCTCGAGATGGACCGAGACCGCGCCCCAGTTGGGCTCCGGACCGTCGAAGGGCTGGCCGGTATCCCAATCGAAGAACGGGTCGATCTGCCCGCCACAGGCTCCTGCGATCCACACGGTGAGGACGTGACGCCCATCCGGCGCCCTCGCCTCGAACTTGCCGTCCTCAGGCTCGGTCACATCGAGAGGGGTCTCGA
>CAMYMC010000017.1:0-68972 GCA_947259365.1 uncultured Acidimicrobiaceae bacterium
CAACGAAGCCGAAGTCACCGCCGCCAACGAAGACGACGTCGACTCCACACCAGGAGACGGCACCGGCGACGACTGGGACGACGAACCCGTCACCGCCACACGCGTCCTCGCATCGGGTCTCATCGGCGACACGGTCTGGTTCGACGACGACAAGGACGGGATCGAGGACGCCGGCGAGAAGGGCGTCGGCGGCGTGACGATCACTCTCACGAACAACGACACGAACGCCGTCACCACCCAGGTGACGAACGCAGACGGCAAGTACCTGTTCTCGGCGCTCGACCCGGGCAACTACACGGTGAAGATCAACACGGCAACGACACCGGAGATGACCGTGCTCACGACCGTGGGGTCGTTCACCCTCGACCTCGCTCTCGACGAGCAGTTCCTCACCGCCGACTTCGGGATCGCGGCCGGGCTTCCCGCGACGGGGATGGAGATCCACCAGTTCGCACTGGTGGGAGCGCTGCTCCTCCTCACCGGTGCCGCCCTGGTTCTCGGGGCGCGCCCTCGCGAGCGCGGCGTCGTCTGAGGCGACAATCACACCCGGAACGGTGAGAGGGAGGCGGGGCCAACACCCCGCCTCCCTCAGTGACGGCACCTATCCGCGAAGCGCCGGCTTCGGCTCACTCGACGAAGCGGACGAACCTCCGCTTACCCACTCGCACGACCTGCCCGACGAGGGCGTCACGGTCGACGTGCTCGTCCGTCACCGGCTCGCCTTCGATACGCACTGCTCCTTGCGAGATGAGACGGCGGGCCTCGGAGCGGGAAGAGACGAGACCCGCCTCTTCCAGCAACACCGCGAGAGAGAACAGGGCATCATCTCCGAGACGGTGCTCGGTCACGTCATCGGGCGCTTCCCGCTCCACGAAGAGCCGGTCGAAATGCTCCTCGGCTGCGACCGCCGCCTCCTCTCCCCAATAGATCGTCACGATGCAACGGGCGAGCGCCCGCTTCGCCTCGCCGGGGTGTAGCTCGCCGTCGGCGACACGTCTCGCCACGTCGGCGGCGTCCCGATCGGTGAACCCCGCAGCGAGGGAGTACCACTGCTCGAGAAGGTCGTCGGGAATCCGCATCGTCTTGCCGAACATCTCCTCCGGCGCATCGCGCACCGAGATGTAGTTGCCGAGGGACTGGGACATCTTCTTCGCGCCGTCCGTGCCGACCAACAGGGGAACCGTCATCACGACCTGCGGCGGCTGACCCATCCGTTCCTGGAGGTCGCGGCCGACGAGCAGGTTGAAGAGCTGATCGCTACCTCCGATCTCGATGTCGGCCTCGACCGCAACCGAGTCCATGGCCTGGAGCAGCGGGTACATGAACTCGATGAGAGAGATCGGCTGGTTCGCCTCCCAACGCTTCTTGAAGTCGTCGCGGTCGAGGATCTGGGACACGGTGAAGTGCGAGGTGAGATCGAGGATGCCGTGCATGTCGAGTGCCGCCAGCCATTCCGAATTGCGCCGAACCTCGAGTCCGTCGTCGAGAAGCAGACTCTCGACGACGTCGAGGACTCCCGAGACGTTGTCGCCCACCTCGTCCCGGTCGAGGCGGCGGCGGGTGGCGGCACGGTCGCTCGGATCGCCGACCTGGGCGGTGAAGTCCCCGACGATGAGGACGGCAACGTGGCCGAGCTCCTGGAACCTGCGAAGCAGCCGGAAGACGACGGCCCATCCAAGCGTCACGTCGGGGGCGGTGGGATCGATGCCGAGCTTGACCCGGAGCTGCCTGCCCTCCGCAAGGAGGCGAAGCAAGCCACCTTCTGGAAGGACGGTGTCGATGCCCTGGGTGAGGATCTCGAGTTGGCGCTCGGCCGGAAGATGGTCCGCCATGACGGCGGGAGGATAGTGGGACGGCGCCGCCGCCCCCGAACGCCAGCGATGCGGCTGGAAAGGCACGGCTCCTGGGGGCATCCCGGGTAGCGTCGCCGGAGGAGTTCGATGCAACGCTGGCTGATGGCCGCGGTGGGCCTCGTCTTGGTGACGACGGCGTGCACCGTGGAACCGCTCGACGACCCGGGGCTGGGCGGGGGTGCGCTCACCACCGTCGTCTACGCCGCGGACGGCTCGGTCCTCGCCGAGTGGCACGCCGGCGAGGACCGCTCCATCGTCGCCCTCGAGACAGTGCCGCCCCATGTCCGCGATGCGGTGGTCGCCATCGAGGACGAGCGCTTCTGGGAACACCCCGGTGTCGATCTGCGCGCGGTCGCCCGGGCGATGCTCGCCAACATCGAGGCGGGCGACGTCGTTCAAGGTGGATCGACGATCACCCAGCAGTACCTCAAGAACGTCCTGCTCACGCCTGAGGTCAGCGTCGAGCGGAAGCTCGAGGAGGCCGTCCTCGCTCTCCGTCTCGAGGAGGGCCTCCAGAAGGAGGAGATCCTCGAGCGGTACCTCAACACGGTGTACTTCGGCCACGGCGCATACGGGATCGCCACCGCGGCTCACCGCTACTTCGGGAAACCGGTGAGCGACCTCACCGTCGGTGAAGGCGCCCTCCTCGCCGGGATGATCCGGGCGCCGTCGGCCAACGACCCCTTCGCGGACCCGGCTCCCGCCGTCGAGCGGCGCGGGATCGTGCTGACGAAGATGGTCGAGCTCGGCTGGCTCGACCGGGCGACGGCGTCGGAGGCGGCCGTCGAGTCGGTCACCCTTCGCCCCGCCGCGACCGGCCCCTCACCCGGTTCCGCCTACTTCGTCGAGGAGGTCAAGCGCCGGCTCCTCGACGACACCGGCCTCGGTGCTACCTACGACGAGCGATACGACGCGCTCTTCCGGCAGGGCCTCGCCATCCACACCACGCTCGACCCCCTGGCCCAGACTGCGGCCGAGGCCGCAGTGCGCGAAGTCCTCCCCGACAATGGCCCAGCCGCCGCCCTCGCCGCCGTCGATCCCCGCACGGGGCACGTCCTCGCCATGGTCGGCGGCCGCGATTTCGGGGCGGAGGCACCGGGGGCGCAGTTCAACCTCGCCACCCAGGCGCTCCGTCAGCCGGGGTCCGCGTTCAAGCCCTTCGTCCTCGCCGCCGCGATCGAGCAAGGGTGGTCGCTCGACGATGTGCTCGACGCCGGCCAGGCCGTCACGATCGAAACCGACTCCGGTCCATGGGTCGTCGAGAACTACAACTCGTCGATCTTCCCGCCACTGACCCTGACCGAGGCCACCGTGTTCTCCGTCAACGCCGTCTACGCCCGGCTCGTCGACGACGTCGGACCCGCCCCCGTCGCCGAACTCGCTTCCCGGGCGGGAATCACCGCTGAGCTCAGCCCGTTCCATGCGATCGCCCTCGGAGCGCAAGAGGTCACGGTGCTCGACATGGCCTCGGCGTTCGGCACGTTCGCCGCCGACGGCGTCCACGTCGAGCCGATCTTCGTGACCCGCGTCGAGGACGCCGAAGGCGTCAACGTCTATCAGGCCGAACCGGTCGTGACCCGCGCCCTCGACCGCACGGTCACCGAGCAGGTCACCGCCGCGCTCTCCGAGGTCGTGCGGAGGGGCACCGGTCAGCAGGCGCGGATCGGGCGCGCCATGGCGGGCAAGACCGGCACGTCCCAGAACCACAACGACGCCTGGTTCGTCGGGTACACGCCGGAGCTCTCGGCGGCGGTGTGGATCGGGTTCCCCGAAGCCCTCCGTCCCCTGGAGTTCCCGGCGACTCCGTTCTCGATCACCGGCGGGACGTGGCCTGCCACGATCTGGTCCCGGTTCGCGGCAAGCGCCCTCACCGGGGTTCCGTACAGTCAACTCGCCACCGTCGACGGCGCCGGGACCGTCACGGTCGACGTCGATCTCTCGACGGGGTTTCTCGCGGGGCCCTTGTGCCCGCGGGAGCACACCCAGCGCGTCCGGTTGCCGGCAGAAAGGGCCCCCACGGTCATCTGCCCCATTCACAACCCCGAGGGTCTGAGCGCGCTCGGCTCGGGCCTCTCACCCGACCTCATCGGCCTCGGTCTCCAGGACGCCGTCGGTCTGCTCAGCGGTCTCGGGTTCCAGGTTTCGATCGCGTGGGACGACGTGGGGCCGCTGGCGCTGGGCACCGTCTTCTCTCAGGATCCCCAGCCCGGGGCGGCGGCTCAGGAGGGATCGCTCGTCAAGATCCGGGTGGCGGGACCAGAGCCCGGCTCGACGGTGCCGACCGTGCTCGGGTTGCCGGGCGACGAGGCGATCTCCCGTCTCGACGGCGCCGGACTGGCGTCCCAGCTCCTCGTCCTCCCCGAGTCGGATCCCGCCGACGCGGTGCGCCGCAGCGGTCTCGTCTGGAAACAGGACCCCGCCTCGGGTGCACCAAGGCCCGACGTCGTCACCGTGTGGGTGAATCCGTGAGGTCGCCAACGGGGACGGCCACGAACCTCCACGGCCGGTCCGCGGCCCGGGACACCCCGATCCGCGGTGTCGTCGCGACGACGTAACCCGGGGCCAGCGCGCCCGGAATGAGACGCACCGGCCCCGTCGCCACAGATGTGCCGTCGTGGCGGCCGTCCACGCCGAGCGCCTGTGAGCACTTGCCCGGTCCATCGGTGAGGTGGTCGCGCCGTCCCCTCCTCCGCGCCATCGTGGCTTCACCGGCAACCGGCTCACCGCCGCGGAGGAGGACCGCATGGGCGATGCCCGGCCCGGCGGCGACGATGTTCATGCACCAGTGGATCCCGTAGGACCGGTACACGTAGAGGGTGCCCGGAGGCCCGAACATCGACGTGTTGCGAGGCGTCTGCCCGCGGTAGGCGTGGCTGGCCGGGTCTCGATCCCCGGCGTATGCCTCGACCTCGTTGAGGCGGACCTCCGTCGCCGTCTCGTCGAAGACCGTCCGTATCCGGCAGCCGAGGAGCCACCGGGCCGCTTCGAGGACATCCCCACCCAGGGCCTCGGCCAGCTCGCGACCTGTCACGCGGCCCCGGTCAGGTGGACCAACAGCGCCTTGAACGCGTGCATCCGATTCTCCGCCTGGTCGAAGACGAAGGACCGGTCGTGCTCGATGACCTCGTGGGCCACCTCCTCGCCGCGGTGGGCGGGGAGGCAATGGAGGAAGATCGCATCGGGCGCCGCCCGGGAGAAGAGCTCAGCGTCGACGCGATACGGCTCGAACAGCTCGCGTCGCGCCGCCGCTTCCGCCTCCTCACCCATCGAAGCCCACACGTCGGTGTACACGACATCGCAACCGGAGACGAGGCCCGGCGCGTCGTCACCGACGTCCACGGAACCCCCCGTGTCGGCGGCAATCGCCGTCGCCTTGATGACGACGGCGGGATCCGGCCCGTAGCCGGCTGGGCTCGCCACCCGGATGTGCATTCCCGACATCGCGCCGGCGACGAGCAGGGAGTGGGCGACGTTGTTGCCATCTCCGACATACGTGACGGTGGTCCCGGCCAGCCGGTCACGGTGCTCGGCGACCGTCTGGAGATCGGCGAGCGCCTGACAGGGGTGACTCAGGTCGGAGAGAAGGTTGACGACCGGAGCCGCAGCGTGTGCGGCGAGCCCCTCGAGGTCGACGTGGCGGAAGACCCGGAAGGCGAGCACGTCGAGGTATCGGTCGAGGACCCGGGCCACATCCTCGACGGCCTCCCGCTTCCCGAGCCCGACCTCGTCCTGTTTGAGGACGACGGGGTGCGCACCCAGGTCCACGGTGGCGACCTCGCAGGAGACCCGGGTCCGGGTCGACGGCTTCTCGAAGAAGAGCCCGACGCGCTTGCCCTCGAGGCGCCCCGCGTACCGGGCCGGATTCTCCTTCACGGCGGCGGCGAGTGCGAGGACGGCGCCGAGGCCGTCACGACCGAGGTCGTCGACGGTGAGGAAGTCACCGCTCACAGCTCACCCCGCAGTGCTCCACCGGTCGCGGCCTCCACGGCCTCGACGACCGTTCTCCTCACCGCAGCAGCCTCCTCGTCGGTCAGCGTCTTGTCCGGGGCGCGTAGCGTGAGCCGCATCGCGATGCTCTTGCGGCCCGCCTCGAGGGGTGCCCCTTCGAAGACGTCGAACAACTCGAGGTCCTCGAGGACGGGGCCGGCGGCCGCCGACGCCGCCCCCATGAGCTCACCGGCTGGCATCGCGGCGTCGATCTCGAACGCAAGGTCGAAGATCGCGGGCGGATACGGGCTCGGCGGCGAGAACACCCAGTCGTCGCGCACCGCGACGAGCGGGCTCAGCTCCAGCTCGCCCGCAGCGACGCTCCCCCGGATCCCGAATGCCTCGGCGACGCGAGGATGGATCTCCCCGACGACGCCGATCCCCACGCCGTTCACGGCGACCTCGGCGGCCCGGCCGGGGTGGAACGGCGCTGCGCTCACGGGCCGTCGGGTCGCCCCCGGAATCCGCAGCCGATCGACGAGCAGCTCCCACAGACCGGTGGCGTCACGCGAGTCGATGCCCCGCCCCGGTGACTCCCAGTCGCCATCGCGCATGCCGGTGGCGACGAAGCCGAGGTGCTCCGGCTGCTCTGGAAGCTTGCCGTCGCCGGGGAGAAACACCTTCCCGGTCTCGAAGAGCGCCATCGACGCCTGCTGGCGGCCCTGGTTCACGGCCGCTGCCTTGAGCAGCCCGGGCAGCAGCGTCGTTCGCATCACCCCTTCCTCCTCGCGGAGCGGATTGACGATGGGCACCCCGTCCCGGCGCGGGTCCGTGCCGTCGAGTCCGAGCGCGTCGAGGTCGGAAGCTCCGATGAACGAGAAGAGGAGCACCTCGTGGTAGCCGGCCGCGGCGAGGATGCGGCGCAGCACGCGCAGGCGCCTGTCGGCTCCGGGCAGGCCGCCGCCTCCCCCGACGGCGACCGTCTCCGGTATGGCGTCGTAGCCATGGAGCCTGGCGACCTCCTCGATGAGATCAACCGGACGCCGGACATCGGGGCGCCGTGTCGGAACGGTGACGACGAACGGGTCTTCGCCGGAGACCCCGAACCCGAGGTGGGCGAGGTGGGCCTTCGCCTCGTCGGCGACGATGACGGTCCCCAGTAGCCGTGAGATGGCGTGGACCTCCAGCGTGATCTCGGCGGGCTCGATGGCGACCGGATAGGCGTCGACCCTGCCCGCCACTTCGCCGCCGGCGTGATCGACGAGCAGTTGAGCCACCCGGTCGGCGGCGAGATGACAGAAGTTCGGGTCCATCCCCCGCTCGAACCGTGCTGACGCCTCCGACCGCAGCCCCATCCGCTTCGACGTCATGAGGATGGACGGCGGGTCCCAATAGGCCGCCTCGACGAGCACCCGCGTCGTGTCCTCGGCCACCTCGGTGTCCGCCCCACCCATGACCCCGGCGACGGCGACCGGCCGCGCTGCGTCGGCGACGACGATGTCGTTGTCGAGGAGTTCCCGCTCGACCTCGTCGAGGGTCACGACCCGCTCGGCAGGCCGTGCCCGTCGCACGACGACGGTGTCCCCGAGGCGGTCGGCGTCGAAGGCGTGGGTGGGATGGCCGATCTCGATCATCGCGTAGTTGCTGGCGTCGACGACGTTGCTGATCGGCCGCACGCCGGCAGCCGTCAATCGCGCCCGGATCCAGTGGGGCGACGGGCCCCAGGCGACATTGCGCACCTCCCGGCCGACGAACCGGGGACAGGCTTCGGCGTCTTCGATGGCGACCGTCACCGCCGTGTCCTCGTCGACGGGGTGGACGGTGTAGTCGGGCTCGCGCATGTCGGCCTCGAAGTGGGCCGCCAACTCCCGGGCGAGCCCAACAACGGACATGCAATCGGGTCGGTTGGGATTCACCTCGATGTCGTAGAACGTGTCCGGGTATTCGAGCAGGGCGGCGAAGTCCTCGCCGATCATCCCCGCAGCCCGCGGGTAGTCGCCGTCGAGGACCATGATCCCCGCCGCCTCCTCCCCCACCTCGAGCTCCTTCTCCGAACAGATCATCCCGTTGGAGACCACACCCCTGATCTTGCGCCTTCCGATCTCGAACTCACCGCCGAGCACGGCGCCTGGCACCGCCACCGGGACGATGGCGCCGGCCTCGAAGTTCCACGCCCCGCACACGATGTCGGACACCTCGGTGCCGATGTCGACCCGGCACAGCCGCACCTTGTCGGCGTTGGGATGGGGCCTCACCTCCTCGACCCGGCCGATGACGACGCCCTCGAAGCTGGGAGTGAGCGGGCGCATCTCCTCGACCTCGAAGCCGAGGTTGTTGAGCGCCTCGGCCACGACCTCCGGGGCGTCGGGGAGGTCGACGAAGTCCTCGAGCCAGCGCTTGGTGAGCTTCATCTGAACTGCCTCAGAACTCGGATGTCCGGGTCGAACAGATACCGGAGATCGGTGATGCCGTGGCGCACCATCGCCACCCGGTCGGCTCCCATCCCGAACGCGAAGCCGGTCACCGCGTCCGGGTCGTAGCCGACGTGCTCGAACACCGCGGGGTGGACCATCCCGCAGCCGAGCAGCTCGATCCACTGGCCGAGGGCGTACGCATGCATCTGGGCAGAAGGCTCTGTGAAGGGGAAGTGGTCGGGCTGGAACTTCACCTTCGTCTCCGGTCCGAAGATCTCCCTGGCGAAATAGGCGAGCGTGCCCTTGAGGTCGGCCAGGGTGATGTCGGTGTCGACGGCGAGCCCCTCGACCTGGTGGAACACCGGGGAATGTGTCGGATCGAGCGCGTCCCGGCGGAACACCCTGCCGGGAACGACGACATACACCGGCGGGTCCCGCTCCTCCATGTACCGGGCCTGCATCGGCGAGGTGTGGGTCCGGAGCAGCACCTCCTCGTCGGCGTCGCCGTAGTCGAGGTAGAGCGTGTCCGTTTCGAGGCGCGCGGGGTGCGTCGCCGGGATGTTGAGCGCGGTGAAGTTGTAGAACTCGGTCTCGGCCTCGGGACCGCGCGCCACGGTGTAGCCGATCGAGGTGAAGATGTCGACGATCTCGTTCATCGTCTCCTCGACGAGGTGAAGCGATCCGTGAGCGGGCACCCGACCCGGCAGCGTCATGTCGACGCGTTCCCGCTCGAGGATGGTGGCGTCGGTGGCTGCTTCGAGGACGGTGCGGCGCGCCGTGAGCACGCGGGCCATCTCGTCCGCCGTCTCCTGAATCTGCCGGCCGACGACCCTTCGCGCATCGGGGTCGAGCGTGCCGAGCTCACGCCGCGCCTGAGCAACGAGAGATCGCTTCCCGATCGCCTCGGCCTCGAGACCGGCGAGCTCCTCGAGGGTTTCTGCGGCCTCGACCTTGTCCGGAAGGGAGGCACGCAGGGCTTCGAGGCGCTCGGTCAGTTCCATGCGGGCGGAGAGGTTAGTCATCGCTCCTCGTGGTCACTCGTGGCTCCATTGGCTGGTGTGCACAAGAGAAAGCCCGGGCCGAGGGCCCGGGCGCTGCCTGTCGATGGTGACTCGTGTCACATGCGGCCGCCCAAGCCCCGGGGCCCGGTAAACGCGAAGGCGAATCGGCGGTCTGTGGTCACGACGCTGGAACTGTATCCCTGGGATCACCCGTCGGCAAGAACGGGAGGCTGCGCCGGCCGGTACCTGGTTCGCTCGTACAGGGCGATGGCACCGGCAACCGCTGCGTTGAGTGACTCGGCACCTCCCGGCATCGGGATCGTGAGACGTCGGGCCGCAGCTGCGGCGAGTCCCGCAGGGAGACCGTGTGCCTCGCCACCGACGATGATCGCCACCGGTCCCGAGTTGGCGAGGACAAGTCCCGGCGGGTCCCCTCCGGCGACCACGAGCGCCACCGTGTCGAGACCGGCTGCAATGAGCGTGTCGATCCCCGCAGCGGAAACCGGTGGCATCTGCCAGTGGGCACCGGCGGCCGCCCGCAGCACCTTGGGTGACCAGAGATCGACGGCGCCCGGGAACACCGCCGTCTGCATGCCGAGTGCCGACGCGGTGCGCAACAGCGTCCCAGCGTTGCCGGGATCGGCGACGCCGGCGAGGACCAGGGTGTCCCGGGCCTGCAAGGCCGCGGCCTCGGGGATCCGGACCACGGCGACGGGCCCCCGAGGGTTCTCCGTCGCCGCTACGGCCCGAAGGACGCGGTCGGAGACCAGGTAGATCTCGACAGCGGGATCGATGCTCGCCTCCTCACCCTCCCGGGCGAGCACGAGGTCGAACTGGGCGCCGGCTCTGGTCGCCAGGTCGACGGCGTGGGGGCCCTCGATGATCGTACGGCGCTCACGCTTCCGGACTTCGGCGCGGTGCAGCCGCACCGTGGCCTTGATCGTCGGGTTCGCCGTGGAGGTGATGACCTTCACCGCGCCGGTGCCTTCGCGACCGACGGGGGGATCACGTCGTTGCGTCGGTGGCGACCTCGACGAGGCGGGCAAACGCCGCCGGATCGCTCACGGCCAATTCCGCGAGCATCTTGCGATCGACGTCCACCTCGGCGGCTTTGAGACCTGCGATGAGCCGGCTGTACGTCGTGCCGTTCTCCCGTGCCGCAGCGTTGATCCGCGTGATCCAGAGCCGGCGGAAGTCGCCCTTGCGCGCCCGGCGATCGCGGTACGCGTCCTGGAGCGCGTGCATCGTCTGTTCCCGGGCCGTGCGGTACCGGCGGCTCCGCGCCCCCTTGTAGCCCGAGGCGCGTTCCATCACCTTGCGTCGCTTTTTGCGCGCGTTGACCGCTCTCTTGACTCGTGCCATGGCTGCTTCTCCTAGCGCCCGAGCAGGCGTCCGGCCCGCTTGGCGTTGGCTCCGGTGAGGGTCGACGTGCCGGCGACGCGGCGCCAGCGGCGAGCGGACTTCTTGTGCCTGTTGTGACCGCGCCACGCGTTGCGCCGCTGGATCTTGCCGCTACCCGTGACCTTGAGCCGCTTGGCGGCGCCCTTGTGCGTCTTCTGCTTTGGCACGTCTCACTCTCCTGACCCGGTTTCGTCGTCACCACCGCCGGGTCCGGCCTCGGGCGCCGGTGCGGCGTCTTCCACAACGGCGGGCACCTGGGCCTCGTCTGCTGGCTCCTCGTCCCGTTCCCGGCGTTCGCTGTGTCCGGTATCACGGCGTTTCACGGGCGCGAGCACCATCGTCATCTGCCGTCCGTCGAGTCGCGGCATGAGCTCGATCTCGCCGTACTCTTCGACCAGCTCGGCGAGCCGGCTCAGGATCGCCGCCCCGATCTCGGGGTGGGTGACCTCACGGCCTCTGAACCGCATCGTGCACTTCACCTTGTCGCCCTCGCCGAGGAACCGCTCGACCCGCTGCCGTTTCACCTCGAAGTCCGCTTCCCCGATCTTGGGGCGGAACTGGACCTCCTTGATGACCGTCCGAGTCTGCTTCTTGCGGGCCTCCCGGGCCCTGACCGACTGCTCGTACTTGTACTTCCCGTAGTCCATGAGACGGACGACGGGTGGCCTGGCATCGGCTGCGACCTCGACGAGATCGAGTGCGAGCTGGTCCGCCAGCCAACGGGCCTCCTCGATGCTCTTGATCCCGATCTGGCCGCCGTCCGGGTCGACCAGCCGCACCTCCCGGGCGCGAATCCGGTCGTTGACCCTCGGCTCTTTGGCGATGGGACGGAACCTCCTGGTCGTCGTTGTGTCTGCCGTGGCGACGGGCCGCCCCACATAGAAAAGGGCAGCACGCGAAGGTGCTGCCGTGGTGTCGTGACCTCGGCGCACGACACCGGTCGTGGCCGGGTGGGAAGCAGCCGCCTCCACTTGTTCGATTGTGGGCGGGATTATACGGTCGCGCCGCGCGGTGTCAACGCGGCCCGATCACCTTCAACGCCCGTGCCGATATGAGCGCCGCAGCCGCCGCCTCCGCCCCCTTGTTCCCCGGACCGGGAGCAGAACGCGCCCGGGCGTGGGCAGGATCCCGCACGGTGAGCAGCCCAAACGCCACCGGAACCCCGGTGTCGAGCATGACTCGCATCAGGCCCTCGCTCGCCGTGTGGGCAACGTGCTCGTAATGGTCCGTCTCTCCTTCGATGACCGCGCCGAGCGCGATGACGGCGTCGTATCCGGCCGCGGCGAGTCGTTGCGCGAACAGCGGCAGCTCGAAGGCACCGGGAGCATCGAACTCGTCACACACCGTGACCCCGGCTCGGCGGCAGACCTCTCTCGCCCCGTCGAGGAGACCGGCGGTGATCTCACCGTTGAACTCGGACCGGAGGATCGCGACGCGAAGCCCGCTCCCGTCGATCTGGTGCTGCGGAGCCGGCTCAGTGCCCATCGTTGCCGGGGAAGAGGTGGCCGAGCTTGCGGGCCTTGGTGCGAAGGTACTCGCTCGGTGGAGCCGTCGAGTCGATGATGTGGGGCACCCGCTCATCCACCTCGATGCCGAGCGCCTCGAGCTGGCGTACCTTCTCCGGGTTGTTCGTCATGAGCCGGACCCCGGAGACCTTCAGGTCGTGGAGGATCTGGCCGGCGACACCGTAGTGCCTCGCATCCGCGGAGAAGCCCAGCTCGAGGTTCGCCTCCACGGTGTCGAGCCCCTGGTCTTGGAGCCGGTAGGCCTTGAGCTTGCCGAGGAGCCCGATCCCCCTCCCCTCGTGGCCCCGGGTGTAGACGATGACGCCTTCGCCCTCGGCAGCGATCGCCGCCATCGCGTCGAAGAGCTGCTCGCGACAGTCACAGCGCATGCTGCCGAACGTGTCCCCGGTGAGGCATTCGGAGTGGATCCGGGTGAGGACGTTTCGCTTGCCGGCGACGTCGCCGCGAACGAGTGCCACCTGTTCCGCCGAGTCGTGGGACGTGCGGTACCCCAAGATCCGAAACTCGCCGTGAGGAGTCGGGATCGTGGTCTCGACTTCGCGGCTGAGGATCGCCTCGCTCTGCCATCGGTGGCTGACGAGCTCCTTGATCGTGATGAGCGGTATGTCATGGGCGGTGGCGAACTCGTGGAGCTGTTCGCCGCGGGCCATCGTGCCGTCGTCGTTGACGACCTCGCACAACGCACCGGCCGGATAGCAGCCGGCGAGACGCGCCAGGTCGACGGCAGCCTCGGTGTGGCCCGGTCGGACGAGCACACCGCCCGGGCGGTAGCGGAGCGGGAAGATGTGCCCGGGTCGGGCGAGGTCGTTGGGCTTGGATCGAGGATCGACGACCGCCTGGATCGTCGCGGCGCGGTCGGCGGCGGAGATACCGGTCGTCGTCCCGTGCACGAAGTCGATCGACACGGTGAATGCGGTCTTGTGGGAGTCGGTGTTCTCCAGCACCATGAGGGGAAGCCCCAACTCGTCGAGCCGCTCGCCGACGACGGGAAGACACACGAGCCCGCTCGTGTGGCGCACCATGAACGCGATCTTCTCCTCGGTGGCGTGCTCGGCGGCGATGATGAGATCGCCTTCGTTCTCGCGATCCTCGTCGTCGACCACGAGGACGAAGCCCCCGGCCCGAATGGCCTCGATGGCATCCTCGACCCCGGCCCAGCTCATCGGTGTGCCTCCAGCATTCGTTCTACGTACTTTGCGATGACGTCGACTTCGAGATTGACCCGATCCCCTCGCGACCTGGCACCGAGCACCGTGACCTCGAGCGTGTGCGGGATCAAGACGACCTCGAACCATGCCGGTTCGGCGTCGACGTCGGCGACGGCGGTGACGGTGAGGCTGACGCCGTCGACGGTGATCGATCCCTTCTCCACGACGTACCGGCTGAGCGCCGACGGCAGGCTGATACGGTGACGCTCCGACTCGCCCTCAGGGTGCCTGGTCAGGACCTCGCCCACCCCGTCGACATGGCCCTGGACGACGTGGCCGTCGAACCGCCCGCCCACGGGCGTCGGCCGCTCGAGGTCGACGGCGTCCCCCGGTCCGAGCCCACCGAGGTTGGACCGCTGCAGCGTCTCGGCCACGGCGTCCACCGTGAAGGCTCCATCGTCGACGGCGATGGCGGTCAAACAGACCCCGTTGACGGACACCGAGTCCCCGATTCGGAGCTCGCCGGCCGTCGCAGGAGCCTCGATGACAAGTCGGGCGCCGCGCTCGGTGGCGGCGGTCGACGCCACCGTGCCCAGCTCGGTCACGATGCCGGTGAACATCACTCGACCCCCCGGGAGGGGCGGGCGTCGATGCGGACGTCGGTTCCGACGAGCCGCGCCGAGACGACGTCGAAGCCCGTGAGGTCGGAGAGAGTCGTGAACTCGCCTTCGAACAGAGGTCGCCCGACGCCTCCGGCGATCCCGCCGCCGAAGTAGAGGACGAAGACGTCCACGAGGTCGGCGCCAAGCAGCGACGCCGCCAGCGTGGGGCCGCCCTCGACGAGGAGATCCACGACGCCCCTGCCGCCGAGATCCTTCATCATCGCCGCGAGGTCGACCCCCGTCGGGTGCCACAGCACCTCGAGCTCGACGCCGTCGCCGAGGTCACCGCGGCGCTGCGGCGAGTACACGAGGGGTCGGCGTGTGAATACGGCGGCCGTCTCCGGCAGCGGGTGGTGCCCCGCCACCACGATGGGACGGGGCTGGGGACCGGTGAAGCCATCGAGACGCACGTCGAGGCGGGGGTCGTCGACACGCAACGTGCCTGCGCCCACCATCACCGCGTCGCTCTCCGCCCGCAGCTGGTGGGCGTCGGCCCGAGCAGCCTCCCCGGTGATCCACTGCGAGGTCCCGTCGGCGGCAGCCGTCTGGCCGTCGAGGGTGGCCGCCAGCTTGAGCGTCACCCGGGGCCTGCCGGTGCGGCGGTGATGGAAATAGCCCGGGTCCATCGTCTCGACCGCGCCAGCGAGCACACCGACGTCCACCGTGAGTCCGGCTTCTCGCAGCCGGCGGATTCCCGCCCCGGCAACATGGGGGTCCGGGTCGACGGCGCCGACGACCACCCGGGCGATACCGGCGGCGAGGATGACCTCGGTGCAGGGGCCGGTCCGGCCGTGATGGTCGCAGGGCTCGAGGGTCACGACGAGCGTGCCACCTGCCGCGGCGGCGCCGGCGCGCTCGAGCGCGGCGGCCTCGGCATGGGGTTCGCCCGGCGATTCGTGAACGGCTTCGCTCGCGAGCAACCCGTCTGCGGTCAGGACGATTGCGCCCACCCGCGGATTCGGATGCGGGTGCGTCGTGCGGGCTGCATCGACGGCACGAGCCATCCACTCCGCCGCGGGGCGCTCACCGGCTCGATTGTCGGCGTTCGCGCGTCGCGACACGTGCGCTCCTTCTCCCATCCGGACTGTCACCGTCGGCCCCGGAGTTCCACCGGATCCACCCCATCGCATGGGGGTCGCGGGCTCTCACCGCCGGTCGGGAATTTCACCCTGCCCCGAAGGAGGCGTTGTTCTCACCTGCTGGCGCACAGTGTAGACGCATCCGGCCCGCGCCCCGTTCGGGCGGCTGGGCGGCGGGGCGGTGCCGGGTTGTGGAGTCGCTCGGGGCGTTGGCCTCAGTCCGCGATCCGGCAGGCGTCGTCCCCGCAGTAGACGAGCTCGAGACCGCGCTCGCGAGACATCGTTGCGATGATCGGAGAGCCGTCGGGGTCGAAGGCCAGTGCGATGTCGTCCGCGTGGTGCCCGGTGTCGATGATCGAGTGCCGGCTGCACGTGCCGTCCTCGCAGGTCGCCAGGAAGAGAGATGGGTGTTCGGTCCAGGCGATGTGAACCCGGCCGTCGGGCCCCGTCGCCATCGCCCATTCCGAGTACATGTCGTCGATCTCGGCCAGCTCCGTGACGACAACGGTGTTGCATGCCACGTCGCCACAGGCGGCGACCACGATCGCCCCGGCCGAGGCCGACGCGCCCGGTGCAGTGCGGTCGACCTCTACGACCGCAGCGGGGGCACCACCGGGCCCGAGGGCGAGGAGCGGTCCGCGGACCGCGCCCTCGATCGGGACACTTGCGACCACGTCGATCCCTGGCCCGTCGAGTCGCGGCAGGCACTCCGGCTCGACACATTCACCGATCACGACACCCAGGTCCGTGCGGACGGCGAGGACCGGGATCCCGTCGCGCAGCGCGACGGCCAAATCGCCCAGCCACCGTTCTGGGAGGAGCTGCCACTCGGTCCGGGATGTCGCGTCCGCGGCGCACGACGGCTCGAAGCACTGCAGCAGCGACACCGTCCCATCCCCCGTATCCAGCGTGGCCACGGCGACCCGCCCGGAGGCATCCGTGGCGATCGCCGGCATGTCCGATGCCGATCCGAAGTCGTCGAGGATGGTCGGCGCGGCACAGTCCTGATCGGGACACACGACGAGCACGGGCTCGGGAGCGAAGCCACTGCGAGTCGTGTCTCCACCCCCGACCCAGAGCACCGGACCGGCGTCCGGGCGGGGCATGGAGACGCGACTCGCAGTGTTGGGGTAATCCCGTATCGACACGCTGCCGCACTCGGGGTCCGCGCAGGTGACGAGACCGACGGCCGTCTGGGTTCGCCGATAGAGCACCTGGGGCCGTCCCTTGGAATCGAGCGCCAGCGACGGCTCACCGAACTGCACCGCGGTGGCGTCCGGGTCGAGGGCCACCACACCGACAAACGAAGCAGTGGTGACCACCTCCGGTGCGGAGGTGGATGCGGTGGTCGGCATCTCGGTGACCCTGTCGTCCGGTGTCACCGACGTGGTCGGCGCCACGGTCGTCGTGATGGTCGGCTGGTCGACCACGTCCACGGTGCCGCCACGGAAGACGAGCACGGCGAGGCCCACGGTGACCAGCGCGACGGCGAATCCGCCGACGAGCGCCCACACCCACGTGCGGGTCGGCCGCGCAGGGCGGGTCCGGAGCGGGTGGCGTGTTGTGCCGGGCGCGACGGCTCCGCTTCTGGCATCGATGAGATCGAGAACGACGTCCGCGGTCATGACCGCCTCGGGCGGCTCCACGCCGGGAGGGGCCGGGTTGGCCTCCGCCATGCGGGTCCGCACGGGATCCGTGCCGGTCCTCATCGCCCACCTCCTTCACCTGCCGGTCGGGGATGTGCCCTCGCGCCTCGAGTCGCCCCCGTCATGCCGAGTCGCTCGGCGAGACGATTCCGGGCCCGGCCGAGGCGCATCGTCACCGCGTGGGGTTCGATGTCGAGCACCTTCGCGATCTCGGTGTTCGTCAGTTCCTCCCACACGCTGAGGCGAAGGATCTCCCGATCGGCGGGACGGAGCCGCGCCAGCGCATCGAGCACCTCTTCGTCCTCGCTGCGACGGACCACCTGCATCTCGGGATCGGGATCCGGGCGCGGTCCGATCTGGCCGAGCCGTCCGCTGAGTCGGGCGCGGCGGCGGGCCGACCGGTTCGCGTTGCGGGTCACGTTGCGAGCGATGCCGTACAGCCAGAGCCGGGCGTCGTCCCCATCCGGCGCCTCGGCGATGCGTCGCCACACCACCAGGAAGACGTCGGCGACGGCATCGCCGACCTCGCTCACCGGGACCCTCCTGAGGCAGTAGCTCCGTATCGGCGCGAAGTGCTCGTCGTAGAGGTTTCGGAACTTCGCATTGGTCCGTGGGGAGCCGGTCACTGCTGCCTCCACCCGTCAATCCGCACACACATGTCCGGACCGCGACGCGATGTCACCACTCTGCCGGAAGCGGGACACCGGCCATAGAGGATTCTGTCCTTGCGATCGTCCCGCAACGACAGTCCGACGACATCGATTCCGGCTCCGATCCGACCGGTAGATTGCACGCCGAGCCGAGATCGCGCACGCCGACACACAGAGAGAGGTGCTCTCGCGGATGTGGTCTGTACTGGCGGCAGCCTGGCGGATCGTCGTCCGGCGTGTGATCTCGTATCGCGTGATCCTGGCAGCCACCGAGATCACGATCCTGCTCGCGACCGTGCTCTTGGCTGCCGGCCCCATCTACACCGAGGCCGTCACCTTCAGCGCGGTGCAAAAGACCCTCGCCGATGTCGAACCTGCCGAATCGAACGTCACGGTCTCGGCCAGGGTCACCCGGTCGACGTACCCGGCGACCGACGACGAGGTCTCCGCCGAGGTGACACGCGTGTTCGCCCTGACCGGCGCAGACGTTCTCCGCCGGGGCACCTCGGACTCGTATGCCCTCCCGGGCCAACCCGGCGGCACCGTGACGGACGTCGCCATCTTCCGGTTCTTCGAGCAGATCGAAGACCACGTGACCGTGATCGCGGGATCGTGGCCGGTGACCGCGACCGAGCCGCACCAGATCGCCGTGTCGGAGCCTGCAGCCTCCCGGCTCCACCTGTCGGTCGGCGACGAACTCACGCTCGCGAACCAGCGGAGCGGAGGTGGAGAGGTCACGGTCCAGGTCAGCGCGACCTTCCGCCTCGACGACCCCCGGGACCCCTTCTGGTACGGCGACGAGCTCGACATCAACGGGATCTCGCGGGGAAGGTCGTTCACGACGTACGGTCCGCTGGTGGCGCCCCGTAGCACGTTCCTCGACGCGCTGACGCCCCTGGACTCGGAGCTCGAATGGCGGGTCTACCCCGCCCATGAACACCTGGAGGTCGCCGCGATCCCCGAGTTCAGGAGTCGGATCGCCGGGCTCGAAGACGTGCTGAACCGAGGCCGGCAGCCGGGAGAGCGGATGGGGGTCGACACCGGCCTGACCCGAATCCTCAGCGACACCGAACGTTCGTTGCTGGTGACCCGATCGACGGTGCTCATCCTGACGCTCCAGTTCTCACTCCTCGCCGGCTACGCATTGGTGCTCACCGCCCGCCTGCTCGCGGACAGCCGGCGGAATGAGATCGAGCTCATGAGGTCCCGCGGCGGGGCCAGCGGCCAAGTCGTCGCGATGGCCGTCATGGAAGGCGCACTGCTCACGGTGCCGGCGGCCATCGCCGCCCCGGCCCTGGCATCCACCCTCCTGCGGGCGTTCAATCACGTCGGACCGCTGGCCGCCATCGGCCTCACGATCGATCCGGTAGCGAACCTCCCGAGCTACCTGCTCGCGGGAGCCGCAGCCGCGGCCTGCCTGACCGCGTTGGTGCTTCCGGCCTTCGGAACCGCGCGGGCGTTCGGGAACATCAGCGCCCGGCGAGCGCGACAGGAATCGAAGAGCCTGGTCCAGAGAGCCGGACTCGATCTGGTGCTGCTCGGTCTCGCCGGAATCGCCCTCTGGCAACTCCACCGCTACGGAACGCCGCTCACGAACACCATTCAGGGTGGGCTCGACTTCGACCCGCTGCTGGTGACGGCGCCTGCGCTCGGGATGTTGGCGGGTGCCGTCGCCGCGTTGCGCTCCCTGCCGCTCTTGTCCCGTGCTGCCGATGCGGCGACCAGCGGGAGCACGATGGTGATCCCCGTTCTCGGAACCTGGCAGCTGGCGAGAAGACCACGCCGGTACGCCCGCGCCGCCCTCTTCCTGACGCTCGCCACGGCCACCGGGATCTTTGCCATCGCCTACGCGGGCACGTGGCGCACGTCGCAAGCCCACCAGGCGGCCTTCGAGATCGGCACCGACGTCCGCGACGATCCGGCTGCCCGCCTGGGCTCCGGGTTCCCGGTGCAGGCACTGCGCGATGCCTACGACGACATCCCCGGTTTCATCGACGCAGTGCCGGTTCTCCGGCAATCCGGAGCACTCCCCGGATCGACCTCCACGGTGCGGTTCGTCATCCTCGACGCCGCTCGGGCCGGCGATGCGGTGGCATTTCGTCCCGACCTCGCCGATGTCACGATCGGAGAGCTGATGACCCGGCTGGCCGAAGCTCGATTCGAGCCGGCAGGCGCGCCGCTTCCGGGAGAGCCCGAGCGAATCGCCCTCGACGTCACCTTCCGGGTGGAGCCGCTGGGACCGGAGGTCACCCTCCCGCAGCGGGTGCGTCCTTCGCGTGTCGAGTTCGCTCCGCGTCTTCGGGCTGTCCTCGTCGATGGCGACGGCCAGGTCTTCCGGGTCGACCTCGGCCCCGTGACCGAATCGGACGAGCCGGTGAGCATGATCGCGGACCTGGGTCTCGCCTTCGAGAGCCTCGGCCGCCTCCGTCCCGCGTACCCCCTCTCCATCGCCGGGATCGAGCTCAGATCCGACACGCCCGAAGAGGTGACGCGACAGGCCACCCTGGTCCTGAGCAGCATCCAAGTGAGTCCGGACCGAGATGGGTCCCGCTGGCAGCCGGTCCCGGTCGATCTCGACCCCGATTCGTGGACCTCGGAACTGGCAGAGCCGCGGTTCCAGGTCGACCGTCCGGGAGTCTCCTTCCTCCCGGCCCGGCCGGGCAGCTTGGCCTTGAGGTTGATCTCCGGCGCCACCGCCGGGGACGTGGCCTTACCGGCGTTCTTCCTCTTGCGACCGGCCGGGGACGCGGTTTCGGGGCCCTTGCCGTTGCTGATGTCGGCCGATCTGATGGAGGAGGCGGGGCTGGAGCTGGGAGACGGGGTGTCCCTCGGCTCCCTTCCGGGTTTCGACGGCACCGGCGTGATCGTGGGCGTCGTCGACGAGTTCCCAACGGTTCACCCGGATCGGGGCGAGCCCGTGGTCCTGGATTACCAGAGCTTCCTCGCCGCCCGACTCGGGCCCGGCGCGAGCACACCACTCCCCGACGAGATGTGGCTCAGCATCGACGAAGGGTCCGCGGAGGAGGCGCTTTCCGTCTTGGTGGCGCCGCCGTTCTCGACGACGGCGACGCTGAGTCGCACCGCACGCGAAGCGACGCTCGAAGCCGATCCCGTTGCCAGAGGCAGCATCGGGTCGTTGCTCCTCGGGTTCGCCGCCGCTGCCGCGCTCGCCGGCCTCGGGTTCGCCGTCAACGCTGCGATGTCGATGCGAGAGCGCCAGGTCGAGTTCGCATTGCTGCGTGCCGCAGGTCTGTCGCAACGACAGCTCGTGGCTTGGCTGGCGTTCGAAAACGGCATCCTGGTCGCGTTCGGCGTGCTGGCAGGCACCGCCCTCGGCTTGCTCCTGTCCTGGCTGGTGCTGCCGCTGGTCACGATCACGCAGAGCGCGGCGCAGGTGGTGCCCGATCTCGTCGTCGTCTACCCGTGGCCGGCGATCCTGTGGATCGGCGTGGGGTCGGCCGCGGTCCTCCTCGTCAGCGTCGCGTTGCTCTCGGCAACCGCACGCCGCATGCGGCTCGGCACTCTCCTTCGACTCGGGACCGGATGACGATGAAGGAGCACCTCGCGACGCCGTACAACGTCCTCACGCTCACGAGGTTGAACCTGCGTCGATGGCGGACGGACGGTGCAGCGCCGTGGGTGACGCTCGGCGTCGTCCTGGTTGCCGCGTTTCTCATCGCCGCGCTGCCTCGGTTCGTCAACGGTGCCTCGGACCGAGCGATCGCCGCAGCCCTGGAGAAGAGCACGGCGCGGAACCGCAACATCGGTATCGAGCAGGCCATGCGGATTCCGCCGGGCCCGGCGGATACAGTCTTCGCCGGGGTGTCGAACCGGGGAGCCGACCTCCGGGGCGGGCTCGCGCCCTCGATCGAGGGGATCATCGACGTTCAGCGTCACGTCGTCGATTCCCCGATGTTCCAGATCTCACCCATGCCTGGCGAAGACGACGACGGGCCGCTCTTGCGCTTCTTGCGCTTCCGGCACCAGGATGGGATCGAGGACAGGATTCGGCTCGTCGAGGGCACACTGCCCGCACCCGCCGACCCGGTAACGGTGAGCCTCGACGGGGAGAACGCTCCCACGACGGTCCCCGTCCATCAAGCCGCCATCACCGCCGCGACATCGGAGACCATCGGACTGCAGGTGGGGAGCAGGGCCCTGCTCGCACCCCAACGTGACGACCCGCTGACCGCCGGAGTTCCGTCACGCGAGCTCGAGTACCGCCTCGTCGTCGAGATCTCCGGGATCATCGAGATCACCGAGCCGGACGCGGAGTACTGGTACAGCGACGAGCGACTGCATCGGCCGTTCACCGTCAGTGACCCGACCTCGCTCGATCCGGTGGCTCCGGTCTTCGCGATGGCACTGATGGCGGGGGACGACTACCCGCGACTGCTGGAACGCACCCGACCGTCGCTGTGGAGCTACGGCTGGAGGTTCTTCGTGGATGCCGCGCGCCTCGACTCGAGCCGGATCGAAGCAGTCGAACGTGATCTACGCGATCTCGAGCTCCGCCTGGGGTCGAGCGCGTTTGCCCGGATCGACGAACCCCGCCTCCGCACCGGCCTGGACGGGATCTTCGACCGCTACCGGAGCCAGCGGCGGCTGGCCGTCTCCGCGTTGTCGATCGCCGTGGCCGCACTCATCGTGCTCGCCGTGGCGGTCGTCGCCCTGCTCGGCGTCTTGACGGCGAATCGGCGCCGCGACGCCATCCTCCTCGCGCGCAGCCGCGGCGCGTCGTCACGCCAACTCGCCGCGGCGCGCATCCTCGAGGGCTTCGTGCTGTTTCTACCGGCGGCGGTCGCCGGCGTTCTGGCATCGATTCTGATCTCGGACGCTCGCGGCCCGGCCCACACGTGGGCCGTCGGCGCCGGGGTTGCCGCTGCGATCGCGCTCATCGTGACCGTCCTCGCCGCGCCGACGTACCGTGGTGATCTGCGTCGGCTCCTCTCAGGAGAAGGAGCAGCCCAACGAGGGGAGGTCCGTCGTCTCGTCGTCGAGGCGGCGGTGGCGATCGCTGCAGTCGTCGGATTGGTGCTGCTGCGGCGCCGCGGCCTCGGTGTCGACGAACGGGGACCCGAAGGAAGCTTCGACCCGTTTCTCGCCGCAGTCCCCGTCCTGGCCGGAATCGCCGCAGCGTTGTTCATGCTGCGTCTGTACCCATTGCCGCTTCGTTGGGTTGGGTGGCTCGCGTCGCGACGACGCGCCGCCGTCGGCTTCGTGGGATTCCGTCGCCTCGTCGACCAACCGCCCACGGCTCGCCTTCCTCTTCCGACGATGCTCGTCGCGGTCGGAATCGCCGTGTTCGCAGTCGTCCTCGTCGATTCGATCGCAGCGGGAAGAGAGGACGCAGCCTGGCAAGAGGTTGGGGCCGACTTCAGACTCGAATCGTTCACAGCGAATGAGCCTCTCTCCGAACTCGCGGACGTCTCGATCGTCCCCTCGGTCGAGGCAACGGCCGACGCCACCTTGCTCGACGCTCGGCTCGATCGGGCCGATGGACGGCTGGTGACGATCCCGGTGTTGGCTCTCGAGGTCGCCGAGTACCAGACCGTCGTCGTCGGCACCGGGGCCGATCCCGAGCTGCCTCGCCCGGTGCTGGCGGAACTGGCGAGCGACGGCGTCAGGACCCCCGAGAACGCCGTTCCCTCCATCGTGTCGGTCGCGTGGCCGACGGCTCCGAGCCCACGCCAGGGCGAGGTCTTCACGCTCGTCGTCGGCAGGGACCCGGTCGTGGCCAGGGTGAGCGATGTGCGCAGCTCTTTCCCCGGCCTCGAGCCGGGCCAGCCTTTCGTCGTGCTGGCACGGTCGAGCTTGGACGCCGTGACGCCGTCGACAGAGCTGCCGGTGACCCGGCGCTACATTCGCGCCCCCGACACTGCGGCCGCGGAATTGCAGACCGCAGTGCGGTCTCAGTCGCTCGGCTCACGACTCGTCTCGCGTCGCGACCTCGTCGCAGACCGGGTCGAAGCTCCTCTGGTCGCAGCCGTCGACAATGGCTATCGGGGCACCGTCGCGCTCGCCGCAGTCCTCGCGGTGTTGTCTGCACTCGCCGCGATCGCGCTCACGGCAGCGGATCGATCCCGAGACTTCGGCTATCTGCGGACCCTGGGACTGTCACCGGCCCAAGTCCAGATCTTGACCACCATCGAACAGCTCACCCCGGCCGCCGCGGCGACCGGCGCCGGTGTGGCCTTCGGCCTCGCCCTGGCGTGGCTCGTTCGGCCCGCGCTCGACCTTGCGCCATTCACCGGAGCGGCGATTCCCGTCCAAGTGGTCGTCGCCTGGCCGCAGGTGCTCCTCGCCGCCGCCGCCGTGCTCGCGACCGTGACGGTCGCCACGGCGATCTACAGTGCTCGCACCCGCCGGGCAAGCCTGGGCGACGTGCTCCGCAGGGGGGACCGCTGATGACAGACGCACCGCGATTCTGGGAGCTACAGGAGGCGAAGGGGGATCGCCGGAGCTTCGGTGCCGACTCGATGATCGTGTGTGACAACCTGGTGAAGATCTACCAGGTTGTCGACATCCAGGTCGTCGCGCTCCAGGGCTTGGATCTGCTCGTTGCTCCCGGTGAGTTCATCGCGATCGTCGGAGCATCCGGCAGCGGCAAGTCGACGCTGCTGAACATCCTCGGCGGGCTCGACACCCCATCCGCCGGCGAGGCGATCGTGGCCGGGTACCCGCTCGTCGGCATGTCGAGCGAGAGCAAGACCCTCTACCGTCGCCACATCATCGGGTTCGTCTGGCAACAAGCCGCCAGGAACCTCTTCCCCTACCTCTCCGCGCTGGAGAACGTCGAGATGTCGATGATCCTCGCGGGGACGTCGCGGCGTCAGCGAGTCGCCGCCGCCGAGGACCTCCTGGAGCTGGTGGGTCTCGCCGACCGGCGGAGCCATCGACCCGACCAGCTCTCCGGGGGTGAACAGCAGCGGGTCGCCATCGCGGTCGCGCTCGCCAACGACCCCTCCGTTCTCCTCGCCGACGAGCCGACGGGTGAGCTCGACACGACAACGTCTTCCGAGGTCTTCCAGGTGCTTCGCGACGTGAATACGGAGCGATCCGTCACGATCGTCGTCGTAACGCACGATCCGCTCGTGGACGAGCACGTGAACAGGACCGTGGCGATTCGCGACGGCCGGACCAGCACGGAAACGCTGCGGACCAGGATCGATCGCCCCGGCGAAGCGGCCGCGACCGAGGAGTACGTGGTTCTCGATCGGGTCGGCCGTCTCCAGCTGCCCGAGCACTACGTCGATGCGCTGCATCTCGAGCGCCGGGTTCGCCTGACCCTGGACGACGATCACGCCAGCGTGTGGCCGGATCGCGCCAGCGACCCGGACACCGACGAGGGGGAGGAAGAGGAGTGAGCACAGGACCCTCTCGCGACAGCGACGCCGGGCGCGTCACGAGATGGACCCGAGGTGGACCATCGAAAGACGACGGGCCGATGGTCAGGGTGGAGGGGCTCGCCCACGACTACGTGACCCCGGCGCACACGGTGCGAGCCCTGAAAGGCATCGACCTGGAGGTGGAGCGCGGCTACCTCCTGGCCGTTCGCGGTCGCTCCGGGAGCGGCAAGACGACCCTCCTCAACCTCATCGGTGGCCTCGACCGACCGACCGCAGGCACGGTCAGGGTCGACGGAACAGACCTGACGGTGATGGAGGAGCCCGAACTGGTGTCACTGCGCCGGGAGAAGCTCGGGTTCGTCTTTCAGACGTTCGGCCTCATCCCGATACTGACGGCGGCCGAGAACGTCGAGATTCCCCTGCGCCTCACCCGCGCCGCCGTTGCCGAGCGGCGACAACGGGTCCGCATCATGCTCGACCTGGTGGGCCTGCGGGACCGCGCCGACCATCGTCCTCACGAGCTCTCCGGAGGAGAACAGCAGAGGGTGGGAATCGCCCGGGCCCTCGCCAACGGTCCCCGGCTGCTCCTGGCCGACGAGCCCACCGGACAACTCGACTCCGGAACGGGTCGGTCGATCATGAATCTGTTGCACGCATTGGTGAGGAGCGAGGCGGTCACCGCCATCGTCGCCACTCACGACCCTGCGCTGATCGATCTCGCGGACCGGGTGGTCGATCTCGTCGATGGCCGAATCGTCCGGGACACCAGACCGCCGGCGTCGTGATGTTCCCCCCGCCCGAGCCTCCGGGGCTTCGAATGGCGAAACCACCGCTCGTCACCGTCGCTGGACCGGGGCGCGCGACGAGTCGACGGGATCTCGAGCCGATTGCGTCCCGGGCGGAACCTAGGCCCGGCGGTCGATCTGGTACGAAGACCCGGGCTGGCGCTTGGCGTACTCCTTCATCTCCGACGCCACCGCCGAGGCCTCCCACTCGGACGTGATCTTCCGCCGCAGGTTCGTCGCCACCCCGAGCGAGATCGACGAGATCGGGAAGGCGTGGCGCTCCCCGCGACGGTCCGTCACTTCGATGAAGCCTTGGAGGGCGTCCGCGGTGTCGTAGAAGTCGAGCACGCCGTCGTCGAACGTGCGCACGGTCGCCTTGCAGAACTCCTCGACGTGGTCGGGGTTGACGACCGCCACGAAGTCGTCGCCGCCGACGTGGCCGACAAACGCATCGGGGTCGCCGCACTCGGAGGCTGCCTCGAGGAGGACTGACGCCGTGTACTTGATGACCGAGTCACCCCGCATGAACCCGTAGTGGTCGTTGAACGACTTGAAGTTGTCGAGGTCGGCGTGGACGACGGCCATCGACCCAGCATCGGCGACGCGCCGCTCGAGCTCGCGGGCGATGCGGAAATTGCCGGGGAGCCCGGTGAGCGGGGAGAGGTCGCGCATCTGCTGGGCTCGACGGAGCACGGTCCGGACCCTGGCGAGCAGCTCCTCGAGATCGAAGGGCTTCGTGATGTAGTCGTCGGCGCCGAGGTCGAGCCCCTTCACCCGGTCCTCGGCCAGCGCCTTGGCGGTGAGGATGATGACGGGGACGTTCGCCGTCGCCGGGCTGTTGCGGAGCCGGCGGAGAACGGTGAGCCCGTCCATCTCCGGCATCATGACGTCGAGCAGGATCAGGTCGGGAGGCCGCAGCTTGGCAAGCTCGAGCGCGACGCGGCCGTTGTCCGCCGTCTCCGCCTCGAACCCTTCGAGTTCGAGGTTCATGCGGACGAACTGAATGATGTCCGGGTCGTCGTCGACGACGAGGACTCGCTCCTTCATGGCGTCAGGCTCATATCAAGCTCGGTTCGCATCGCGGCGATGACGGCAACGGGGTCCTCGGCGTGAAACACGGAGCTCCCGGCGACGAAGACGTCGGCGCCCGCCCGGCGGGCACGCCCCACGTTCTCCGGGCCGATACCGCCATCAACCTCTATATCGGCGCCCAACCCCCGGGAATCAACGAACTTTCGCGCCTCCTCGATCTTGCCGAGGGTGGCATCGATGAAGCTCTGGCCGCCGAAGCCCGGATGGACGGACATGACAACGACGAGATCGCACAGCTCGACGAAGGGGGCAACGGCGTCGAACGGCGTCGGCGGGTTGAGCACGAGCCCGAACTCGAGCCCCTCGCTGCGGGCGTTACGGGCGAGCTGCTCCGGCTCGGGAAAGGCCTCGATGTGAACGGTGACGATATCGGCGCCGGCTACGCGCAGCTCGGCGAGGTAGGCGTCGGCGTTCGTCGTCATCATGTGGCAGTCGAAGCGGAGCCGGGTGTAGGGCCGCAGCGAGGCGATGACGGGGATACCGAGCGACAGGTTGGGGACGAAATGTCCGTCCATGACGTCGATGTGGAGCAGATCGACGTGGGGTTCGACGAGCGCGACCTCGTCTCCGAGCTTCGAGAAGTCGGCGGCGAGGATCGACGGGGCAATGCGCGCCGGTTTGATCACGGGGAGAACCCTAATGAGTGGGGCTCCGCCGACATGGCATCGGTGGGAGATCGCAGGGGCGGCACCGTAAGGTGCCGGTCACGTGAGCCGGGAAGGAGCCTTCGATGGACGGGTACAGGGTCGAACCGAACAGCCGGGTGGACCTGTCCTCGTGGGACGCCGGCGACACCGCCGACTTCACCGAGGGCAAGAAGGCGGGTCGCCGGCGCGTCAGGGAGCTCGTCGCCGAGATCGCGGAGCTGCAGCGGGTCATGTGGGCGGAGGATCGCCACAAGCTGCTCGTCGTGCTCCAGGCTATGGACACCGGCGGCAAGGACGGTGCAATCCGCGGCGTCTTCAGCGGCGTCAACCCTCAGGGCGTCCACGTCAGCAACTTCAAGGCACCCACCCGTCGCGAGCTCGAGCACGACTACCTGTGGCGGATCCATGCCCGGACGCCGGGAAACGGCGAGATCGGCGTCTTCAACCGCAGCCACTACGAAGACGTCCTCATCGTGAGGGTCCTCGGGCTGGTGCCCGAGCAACGGTGGCGGCGACGCTTCGACCACATCAACGCGTTCGAGAAGATGCTCGCCGACGAGGGCACGACGATCGTCAAGTTCTACCTGCACATCTCCAAGGAGGAGCAGCGGGAGCGGCTCCAGGCCCGCCTCGACGACCCGGCGAAGCACTGGAAGTTCAATACCGGCGATCTCGATCACCGGGCGCGATGGGAGGACTACATGGCCGCGTTCGAGGACGTCCTGTCGCTCACCTCCACCGAACAGGCCCCCTGGTATGTCGTGCCGTCGAATCGGAAGTGGTACCGGAACCTCGTCATCGCCGGCGTCGTCCGCGACACCCTTCGTGGCCTCGACATGCGGTACCCGGAGGCCGAAGAGGACCTCAGCACCGTCGTCATGGAGTGAAGCCCGCCGTGCCGGCCGCCGCCGCCACGGCGGGGACCTCATCCCTGAGCCGGACCCACCACGCCGGGCTCGCCGCGCCGTCCGTGCGCCCAGTCGGCCCCGCCCATCGCGCTCCGACCCTCCGGTTGGACCCGAAGCAGCGTCAGCGTGCCGGAGGCAAAGCCGACGACCGGTACGCCGTCGACGATCTCCATGGACCCCATGTCGACGCCGATGTCGCCCGGCTGCGCGGCGAGGACCTTGACGCGGGTCCCGTCGATCGAGGTCCAGGCCCCCGGCCGGGGATGGAACGCCCGCACCTTGCGGGCCTCGGCCGTGGCTTCGCCGCCGACGTCGAGGAGGGCATCTTCGGCTGACAGGCCGGGGGCACGGGTCGCCCCCGCTTCGATCTGCGGCGCCGGCATCCGGTTCCCGTTCGCGAAATCGTGGAGGACCTCGCCGAGGAGGACGGCACCGAGGTCGGCGAGCCGGCCGGTCAGCGAGCCACCTGTCTCGTCGTCGGTGATGGCCGTCTCGTGGGCGGCGATGACCGGTCCGGTGTCGACGCCCTCATCGATGAGCATCAGGCTGACGCCCGTGACATCGTCACCCGACAGGATCGCCCACTCCACCGGAGCCGGGCCACGCCACCTCGGCAGCAGGGAGAAGTGGACGTTGACGAACCCGACCCTCGTGGCCTCGAGCACGTCGGGCGAGAGGATCCGTCCGTACGCGACGACTACGGCCACGTCGAGCTCCCGGCCGACGAGGGCGGAGCTGAGCTCGTCGGCCGAGGCGGGCTGGGAGACGTCGAGTCCCCACTCCCGGGCCGCCGCTTTCACCGGAGGCTCCCCAACGCGCCGGCCCCGGCCTCGAGGCCGGTCGGGGCGCGTGATGACGACGTCAACGGTCGCCGTCTGGAGCAGCGAGGCGAGGCTGGGAACGGCGGCCGCCGGCGTGCCGAGGAACGCCGCCTTCATCCGTCGGCCACTCGCAGCCCGAGCGCTTCCTCCCGGAGCTCGCGGAGGGCCTCCTTCCTCACCCGGCGCGGCAGCCTCTCCAACAGGAGCATGCCGTCGAGATGATCCATCTCGTGCTGGATGACTCGTCCCGTCAGCTCGTCGCCCTCGATCTCGATGTCCCGGCCGTCGAGATCGAGGCCGCGAACCCTGATGAACGCGGGCCGCTCGATCTCCCAGAACTTGCCCGGCACCGAGAGGCACCCCTCGTCGTACTCCCACTCACCCGAGCGCTCGACGATCTCGGGGTTCACCATGACGAACGGGCCCTCACCGACGTCGGCGACGAACACCCGCTTCGAGATGCCGATCTGGGGCGCGGCGAGCCCGACCCCGGGTGCGTCGTACATCGTCTCGAACATGTCGTCGACCAGGCGGACCAGGGCACTGGTGATCTCGTCCACGGACTCGGCGACGGTGCGCAGGACCGGGTCACCGAACGTCCTGATGGGAAACAAAGCCATGGGCCCGCGAGCATAGTGAGGGTGCCGGGGCGGCAACCTGCGGCCGAGGAGCGCCCTCAGAGATCGATCGGGTCGGCGTCGATCCGAACTGCGAGACCGCGATCCCGCCACCCCTGGACCACGGGGCGCAGCTGCACCCGGAAGCGGTGCAGCGACCGTCCCTGGACGAGCCAGCGCCACCGGTCGCCGGAGTCCGCCGGCCCGTAGACCTCTGCCTCGCCCGCGGCGATGCCGCGGAGATCGCCATCGACCGAATCCTGTTCACCCCGGACTTCGACGGCGATCAGCTCTCCCCCCGGTGGCAGCCCCCCGGCGGTGCGTTCGGCGACGATCGACGACACGAGGGCGGAAGCATGACCGGAGCGGAGCGCGGCGACGACCCGGTGCCCGGGATCGGCCGTCTGGACGACGCATCTCCGTCCCCTCCCCCTCCGCACCGTTGCCGCCAGGCGCCCGAGGATCCTGATGGCCTCCTCCTCCGCGCGGTAATGAGGCGCGAGCCACAACCGGTCCGGGTCGAGCGACACGGCGAGATCGCGCGTCGCCGGGAGGGGGAGATCCTGCTCTGTGCCGACCTCCACCGGGGCGCCGCTGCCGGCGACGCCAACGGACGCGCCGAGGGACCGGGCGAGGTCTTCGACGACCCGCCCCACGGCGAGCCCGAGCGCCTGGAAGCGATCCCCCCCGCAGGTCCGGCACGGCCCCACGACGGCACCACAGCGCCGGCACGTCGATCCCCGATCGGGTCCGGCGCCGCACACGTGGCAGCGGCGAAGCGTGCCGCATCGCACGCATCGGTGCGCCGGGGCGTGGCCGCGCCGGGGAACGTGGACGAACACCGTCCCACCCTTCGCCGCCACCCCCCGGATCGCCGCTCTCGTCCGCTCGAGGACGGGACCCGCTCCGGGGCCTTCCTCGGCCGCATCGACGACCTCGACCACGGCCCAGGCCCTGCCCGGCGCAGGGTGCACGAACACGCCGGCTGCGACGAGCTCGGCGGGCGGCGCGGAACCGGCGTACGTGAGAGAGAAGCGCTCCACCGCGGCGCGACGGCGCACGACGTCGCGAGCGTGAAACGTCGGTGTTCGCTTCGATTTCAACGACCGGCGGGAGGGATCGACGACGACGACGTGGCCGAGGGCGGGAAGGTGCCACAGCGCTGTTTCCCTCGTCCCGACGAGCACCACGCCCCCGACTCCCGTCCTCTGCCACGCTCTCGTCACCTCTTTGGCGGGGAGTTCCGACCACGCCCGCTCGACGACGGCGTCACCGAGAGCCCCGGCGAGGGCCTCCGCCATCGCCTCCGCCTCGCGAACACTCGCCACGACGACGAGCATCGAGGCGCCGGCAGCGAGAACGGGCTCGGCGCGATCCGCAACGAGACCGGCCCATGGCCCGCCCGATTCGACGAAGCTCGTACGGCGACCCGTGGCGGCGGCAGCGCGCCGCGCCCCCGGCCGTCCCCGCGGCAGGTTGGGCGGACCGGCCCGCGGCAAGACTCCGGCGAGTGGGGCGACGTGATGGAGAGCGCCCCAGCGGAGGACCTCGAGGAGCTTCTCGTCGAAGATCGGCTGGTCGCCGGAGCGGGAAAGCAGGGCGCGCAGGCCGGCGGTAGGCGCCGAACCGAGGATGTCGACGACCCAGCCTCGAACCCGCCGGCCCCCCAGGGGAACGCGCACGATCGACCCCACCGGTGCGTCGCCGACAGTGTCGGGCAAGACGTACGAGAAGCCGTCGTCGACTGAGAAGCTCGGCACGTCGGGCACGACCCGGACGACCCGAGTCAGCTGGAGCCCTCCTTCGCGGCCAGCATCGAGGCGACGCGATCCCACAGACGGTCCGCGACCTCGTGCTTGGGAAGGAGTTGCCACTTCTCGCGCTCGCCGTCCGGCGTGATGAGCGTGACCTCGTTCGTATCGGTCCCGAACCCGGAACCCCGCCTGGCAACGTCGTTTGCCACGACGAGGTCGGCTCCTTTCGTCCTCGCCTTGTCGAGCGCACCCTCGACCGTGCCGGTCTCGGCGGCGAAGCCGACGAGGAACGGCCGGTCCTCCATGGCGGCGACGCCGGCCAGGATGTCGGGGGTCGGCTCGAGGGAGATCTCGGGCACTCCGTCGGCGCGGCGGAGCTTCTCCGCACCCGGGTCACCGGGGCGGAAGTCGGCGACTGCGGCGGCGAGCACGGCCACGTCGCACTTGGATGCCCTCGCCCAGACGGTTTCCGCCATCTCCACGGCCGTCTCGACCCGAACGACCTCGATGTGGTCGTCCTCCGGGGGAGGCTCGGCGCTCGTCACGAGGAACACCGTGGCCCCGCGCCGGGCAGCCGTCACGGCGATGGCGTTGCCCATCTTCCCCGACGACCGGTTGCCGATGTACCGGACGGGGTCGATGGGCTCCCGCGTGCCCCCGGCGGACACGAGCACGTTGCGGCCTTCGAGATCACGGGGACCGAGCAACCGCTGGAGCGCTCCGACGATGACGTCGGGCTCGACGAGACGTCCCGGCCCCTCGTCGCCGCCGGCCAACGCCCCCTCGTCGGGTCCGACCACGAGGGTTCCGTCGTCGTGGAGCCGGGCGATGTTGCGTCGCGTCGCCGGATGCTCCCACATCTCGGTGTGCATGGCGGGGGCGACGACGACGGGTGCGGTGGTGGCGAGCACCGTGGCACAGAGCGCGTCCTCGGACAGGCCGTGAGCGAGCCGGGCGATGGTCGACGCGGTCGCCGGGGCGACGACGACGGCATCCGCCCAACGGCCCATCTCCGTGTGCGGGCTCACCGAGGACACGCCGAACAACCCGATCACCGGTGGCGTCCCGGTGATGGCGGCCAGAGTCTGTGGCCCGATGAACCGGGTGGCGGCGACCGTCATCACCGTTCTGAGCTCGGCCCCATGCTCGACGAGCCGGCGGGCGAGGTAGGCGGCCTTGTACGCGGCAACACCGCCCGAGATTCCGAGGACGATCCGTTTGCCGCGGAGCAAGATCAGTCTTCCGTCTCGGCCACGACCTTGTCGGCGTCGATCTCCTCGAGGGAGATCGAAAGGGGCTTGCGGGACAGCGAATGGACCTGAGGCGGCACGTAGCTGCCGAGACCCTCGCCGAGCTGGTTGAAGTACGCGTTGATCTGGCGGGCGCGTCGCGCCGCGAGCACGACGAGTGCGAACCGTGAGCCGGTCTTCTCGAGTACGCGGCCGATGGCTGGCTCGATCATGGGGTGGTCTCACTCCTGGTGGACTCGGGCCGCGACACACCGCTGCCCGGAACCGACAGTATAGGGGCCAGCGGTGCGGGTCCCCGTCAGCGCACGCTTCTGATGAACGCGACGATCTCGTCGACGACAGCGCCGACGTCGATGGCCGACGTGTCGACGACGAGGTCGTAGTTCGCGGGATCGAGGTAGTCGATCCCGTAGTAGGACCGGTACCGCTGCGCCTCCGAAGCGGCGCGTGCCACAGTGCTCCGCCGGGTGGCCTCGAGATCGACGTTCTCCGCCTCCGAGCCGCGGTGGTCGCCGAAGATGCGTCGGGCCGCCACGTCGTCGCCGACATCGAGGAAGACCTTCAGCGACCCCGGGATGAAGTGCCAGGCAAGCCTGGCGTCGATGACGAGGCTCCGGTCCTCGGCCTCCAACCGCGCCGATCGGGCGTCGATCTCCCGATCGATCGACTCGTCGCTCTCCGCGATCTTCGAGAGCTCGAGGACCGAGATCCCGCGCTCGGCTGCCATCTCGCGCATGAAGTCGCCTGCGGACATGTGCGGAAGCCCCAGCCGGCCCGCCAGTGCTCTGGCCACCGTGCTCTTGCCCGATCCCGGCCGTCCCGAAATCGAGATGATCATCGGGGCAGCCACGCTGTTCGGGACCCGGCCGGACCGGGGCCGGTCAGGAGAAGAGGTCGAGCAGGACGCGCCGCTGCCTGCTCCCCAGACCCCTGATCCTCCGGCTCTCGGAGATTCCGTGCTCCTCCATGAGGCGCTTCGCCTTGATCTTCCCCAAGCCGGGAAGCGACACGAGGATCGCCGAGATCTTCGTTCCGGCAACGATGTCGTCCGTTTCGGCTCGCTCGAAGACGTCGGCGAGCGTCAGGCTTCCCGTCTTGAGCAGCTCCTTGATCTCCGCCCGCGTCCGGCGCGCCTCGGCGGCTTTGGCCAGCGCAGCCCTTCGCTGCTCGTCGGTCAGCTTCGGCGGGGCCATCCTCCTCCTCCTGATGGACCTGCGGCACTCTATCAACTCCCGACCGTGCCGAGCCCCGCAGGCCGGCGCCGGGTCAGGAACCGATGCCGAGCGACGCGGTGATCTCCGCGGCGGCGGCTGCCGGGTCGGGGGCCGCGGTGATCGGCCGCCCGACGACGAGGTACGTCGCGCCGCGCTCGATCGCTTCCCGAGGCGCCAGCACTCGCCGCTGGTCGTCCGTCCCCGACCCGAGGGGTCTGATTCCTGGCGTGACGCGGACGAGGTCGGGCGCGACTTCGATGACGATCCCGATCTCGCGCGGTGAGCACACGACGCCCTCACACCCGGACCTCGACGCGACCCGGGCCATCCGCGAGACGAGCTTTCCCGGCGACGCCGCGATCCCGACCGCAGCGAGCGACGCGTCGTCGAGGCTCGTCAAGACGGTGACGCCGAGGACCCCGGCTTCTTCACCGGCCTCGCCGAGACCTTCGACGGCGGCGCGGAGCATGTCCTCTCCTCCCGCCACGTGCGCAGTCACCCACCTCGACCCGAGTCGGCCCAGCCGTCGGGCCGCCCGCCCCACCTGAGTCGGGATGTCGTGGAGCTTGGCGTCGGCGAAGACCGGCTTGCCGAGGGCGGCAACGGCCGAGATCGTCGCCGGCCCCGGGCCGTGAAGGAGCCCGAGCCCGATCTTGAACCCGCCGACGTGATCAACGACGTGTTTGGCCAGCCGGACCGCTTCCTCTGCGGTTCTCGTGTCGAGCGCGACGAGGATCGGGTTCGTCACCACGGGCGGGCGCCCCCGGTGAGCTCCGCGACCGCGGTCACGTGGTGACGCCGGCACCACCGCTCGAGTTCACGGCGGATGCGTCGCCCGGCTCTCGGCTCGGCGAAGTGGACGGTGCCGAGGGCGACGGCGGACGCTCCCGCGAGCAGGTACTCGACGACGTCGGTGCCGTTCGTCACCCCCCCGCAGCCGACGACGGGTAGACCGGGCAGCGCCCGGGTCACCTCCCAGACGCAACGCATGGCGATCGGCTTGATCGGGACTCCGGAATAGCCGCCGACTCCACCGGAGAGAGCCGGTCGTCTCGTCTCGACGTCGACGGCGAGCCCGAGCACGGTATTGGTCAGCACGGCCCAGTCTGCCCCGGCGTCGGCGACGGCGGCGGCAACACCCACGATCGAGGACGCATTCGGAGAGAGCTTCGCCCCGACCGGGAGCGTGGTGGCCGAACGTACCGCCGACACGACGGCAGCGGCCGAGTCGGGGTCGAGCGCGAACATCTCACCGCTCTCGAGGTTCGGACACGAGAGATTGACCTCGATGGCGGCGACACCGGCCTGCTCCTGGCCTGCGGCCACGACGGCGAAGTCCTCCGGTGACGTCCCTACGGCCGAGCCCCACACCGGTAGGCCGACGGACCCGAGTCGGGGCCCGATGTCACCCGCCCATGCCTCGATCCCGGGGTTCTGGATCCCGATGCCGTTGAGCATTCCCGCACCGGCGGGAGCGAGCCGCGGCGGGGGCCGCCCCGGCCACGGATCGGGGCTCACCGACTTGGCGACGGCTGCCCCGTATGCGTCGAGGGAGCCGACACCGGCGAAATCCACCACCGATCCGACGGTGCCGGAGGCGGCGATGAGCGGGCTGGTGAGCTGCACCGGCCCCAGCGCAACGCTCGTGTCAACCATTGCCGGTCCCGTGATGATGCTGGAGGGACACCACGGGCGCCGACGCGGCAGGTCCGGAAGCGATGCTCTGGGCCACGGCGAGGCCTCCTCGAGCTGTGGTCACACATGGAACACGATGCCTCGTCGCCGCACGCCGGATCAGACCTCCGTCGCCCCTGGCCCGTCTTCCCTGGGGCGTGTTGATGACGAGGTCGACGCGGCCCGTTTCGATGAGGGTCACAGGGTCGTAGGGTCCGTCGCCCACCTTGTCCACATGCGTCGCCCGTATGCCGTTTCGAGCGAGGTGCCCGGCCGTTCCGTGCGTTGCCAGAAGGCGGAACCCGAGCTCGGTGAGCAGGCGACCGATTTCGACGCCGAGAGGCTTGTCGGCATCGGCCATCGACAGAAACGCCGTCCCGGCGAGCGGCAGCTCGTGGCCGGCCGCCAGGAGAGCCTTGCCATACGCAGTCGCCGCGTCGGGACCGAGCCCCATGACCTCACCGGTCGCCCTCATCTCGGGCCCCAGCACCGTGTCCTCGTCCGGGAAGTGCTTCCACGGGAGGACCGCTTCTTTGACCGCGACATGGCCGGACCCGCGCCGGGCTCGGGTCAGCACGCCGGCCCGGCGCAACTCCGCCAGCCGCTCCCCGAGCATCACGCGCGCCGCGACCTTGGCGAGAGGAACTCCGGTCGCCTTCGAGATGAAGGGCACCGTGCGGCTCGCCCTCGGGTTGGCCTCGAGGACGTAGACGTCGTCGCCTCGCACCGCGTACTGGATGTTGAGCAGACCGCGCACGCCGAGGGCGGCCGCGAGCTTCGCCGTGATCCGTTCGATCGCACCGATGGCCCCCGTCGAGAGCGTTGCGGGTGGAACCATGCACGCCGAATCGCCGCTGTGCACCCCCGCTTGCTCGACGTGCTCCATGATCCCCCCGACGTAGAGCTCCTCACCGTCGTAGACGGCGTCGACGTCGACCTCGATCGCCGCTTCGAGGAAGCGATCGATCAGCAATGGCGCGGCCCCGAGGCCTGCCCCGGGGCCGTCGCGATAGAGCTCTCCCAGGTATGTGTCGAGATCGGACGCGGAGTAGACGACGCGCATCGCCTTCCCGCCGAGAACGTACGAGGGGCGGACGAGCAACGGGAATCCGATTTCGGCTGCAACCTCGCGCGCCTCGGCCGCCGACCGCGCCGTGCCGTGGGCGGGTTGGGGGATCCCGGCGCGCCGGCACAGCGCCGAGAAGCGCTCCCGGTCCTCGGCGAGATCGATGGCGTCCGGGGTCGTTCCCGCGATCGGCACCCCGGCCGCCTCGAGAGCGCCGGCGAGGCCGAGAGGGGTCTGGCCGCCGAACTGGACGATGACGGCCACCGGGTCTTCGACGGCGACGACGGCAAGCACGTCTTCGACGGTGAGGGGCTCGAAGTAGAGACGATCCGACGTGTCGTAGTCGGTCGACACCGTCTCCGGGTTGCAGTTGACCATCGCCGTCTCGTACCCGGCCTCCCGAAGGGCGAGAGAGGCATGGACGCAGCAGTAGTCGAACTCGATGCCCTGGCCGATCCGGTTCGGACCCGATCCGAGCACGATGACCGTCGGCCCGCTCCCGCCGGCGGCCTCGTTCTCGCCGCCGAACGTCCCGTAGAGGTACGGGGTGGTGGCGGCGAATTCGGCTGCGCACGTGTCGACGGCGCTGAAGGTGCGGGTGACGCCCCAGTCGGAGCGGAGACGCCGCACCTCGTCCTCACCGACGCCCCACAGATGAGCCAGCTGCTCGTCGGCAAACCCGGCTCGTTTCGCCGCGGCGAGTAAGAGCGGGTCGGGCCCGGTCGTCTCGAGCTCCCGACGCAGCTCGACGATCGAGGACAGCTGGTCCACGAACCAGGGATCGATGGCGGTGCGCTCGGCGACGGTGTCGACCTCGAAGCCGCGCCGCAGTGCCTCGGCAACGAGGAAGAGCCGGTCGGGCGTCGGCGTCTCCAGGGCGCCGAGCAGCTCGTTGGTCGGCGTGACGGCGAACGCGTCCTCGCCGGGGTCCGCCCCCAGTCCGTGACGGCCGGATTCGAGGCTGCGCAGCGCCTTCTGGAGAGCCTCTGGGAACGTCCGGCCGATCGCCATCGCCTCCCCGACGCTTTGCATCCTCGTTCCCAGCACGGGAGAGACCGACGGGAACTTGGGGAAGTCGAACCGGGGCAGCTTCACGACGACGTAGTCGAGGGCCGGCTCGAACGACGCCGGTGTTGCCCCGGTGATGTCATTCGGGATCTCGTCGAGCGTGTAACCGACGGCGAGCTTCGCCGCGATCTTGGCGATCGGAAACCCCGTCGCCTTCGAGGCGAGCGCCGATGATCGCGACACGCGAGGGTTCATCTCGATGATGACCCTGCGCCCCGTTGCCGGATCGACGGCGAACTGAACGTTGGACCCCCCCGTCTCGACACCGATGGCGCGCAGGCACGTGATGGCGTCGTCACGCATCTCTTGGTACTCCCGATCGGAGAGCGTCACGGCAGGAGCCACGGTGACGGAGTCCCCGGTGTGGACGCCCATGGGGTCGAGGTTCTCGATCGAGCAGACGACGACCACGTTGTCGGCAGCGTCTCTCATCACCTCGAGTTCGTACTCCTTCCAGCCTGCGACCGACTCCTCGATGAGAACTTCGCCGGCCGGCGACTCCGCCAGTCCGGCGGCGACGACTCGCCCCAGTTCCGATGCATCGCAGGCGATGCCGGTGCCCCCGCCGCCGAGGATGTAGGAAGGCCGGACAACGACCGGGTAGCCGAGATCGTCAGCCGCATCGAGTGCGGCAGCGACGTCGGCGACGCATCGGGATCGCGCCGTCGCGATGCCGGCGGCCCGCATGATGTCTCCGAACCGCCCACGGTCCTCCGCCGCAGAGATGGCGTCGAGGCCGGCCCCGATGAGCTCGATCCCGTGCTTTTCGAGCACGCCGCGGGCGGCCAGCTCCACGGTGACGTTGAGGGCTGTTTGCCCCCCGAGAGTGGGAAGCAACGCATCAGGACGCTCGGCGTCGATGACCCGGGCGACGACGTCGGCGGTGATCGGCTCCACATAGGTGGCGTCGGCGAAATCCGGATCCGTCATGACCGTGGCCGGGTTCGAGTTGACGAGCACGACCCTGAAGCCCTCCTCCCGGAGGACCTTCACCGCCTGAGTGCCGGAGTAGTCGAACTCGCATCCTTGCCCGATCACGATCGGACCCGATCCGATGACGAGGACCGAGTCGATGTCTGCGCGGCGCGCCATCACGAGCCCCCCATCTCGGCGACGAAGCGATCGAAGAGCCCGGTGGCGTCGTTGGGGCCCGGCGCGGCCTCTGGGTGGTATTGGACCGAGAAGGCGGGCACGTCCCGGCACACGAGCCCCTCGAGGGTGCCGTCGTTGAGGTTCTGATGGGTCGGCACGACGTCCCCGAAGCGGGTCTCGACCCGACCGGGGAGGAGCTCGCGTTCGACGAGCCCGCGCCGCTCCGGTGCCGTGTCGTCGGTCAGCGACCACAGGTCGACGGCAAATCCGTGGTTCTGGGCGGTGATCGCCACGGTTCCGTCTTCGAGGCGACGCACGGGGTGGTTGCCGCCGTGGTGGCCGAACGCCAGCTTGAACGTGCTCGCCCCCAGGGCGAGCCCGATGACCTGATGCCCGAGGCAGACACCGAACACCGGCACCCTCCCCAGCAGGGCTCGCACCGCGGCGACGATCTCCGTCAACGGCTCGGGGTCACCCGGCCCGTTGGAGAGCAGCACCCCGTCGGGGTCGAGCTCGAGCACTGCAGCGGGCGGGGTTCGCGCCGGAACGACGTGGACCTCGCACCCCCGACGCGTCAACGCCCCGAGAAGATCCCGTTTGATCCCCAGGTCGTACGCGACGACTCGGGCGAGGGGGTCGCGCTCTGGTGCGACGACGTACGGCTCGTCGGTGGTGACGGTCGATACGATGTCGACTCCATCGATCGGCCGGGCCGCCGCCGCCGTGTCGGTGAGCTCGTCCACGGTGACGCCGACCCCGACGGCCGCCGGCATCGCCCCCTTGGCACGAATGTGCCGGGTGAGCCGTCTCGTGTCGACCTCGGTGAGGGCGACCACGCCCGCTTCGCGCAGGTAGGCGGCGAAATCCCCATCGGACCGCCACGATGACGGTTTCCGGCTCATCGCCCGCATCAGGAAGCCGGCGCACGCCGGTCGGGTGGCTTGGGCGTCTTCGGGATTCGTGCCGTAGTTGCCGACATGCGGTGTCGTCATGGCGACGATCTGGCCGGCGTACGAGGGGTCTGTGCAGATCTCCTGGTACCCGGACATGGCAGTGTTGAAGACGACCTCGCCGATCGCGACGCCATCGGCCCCCACCGAGCGCCCGGGGAACACGGTGCCATCGGCGAGGACCACGTGACCCCGGGTCATGTCCGGAGCCGCGTCATCGTCGCCCCGTCATGAAGGGTGAGGGACGATCGTCGCCGAGTGCGTCAACGTTCCCTGCAGCAGCGTGTGCCGGGCCCGACCCCGCAGCCCCCGCCCGAGGTGGGGCGTGTTGCGCGATCTCGACCGGGCGTGATCGAGGGCGTCCGCCTCCGGATCGAAGACGGTCATCGTCGCCGGCGCTCCCGGCTCGATCCACCGGCCCTGGCCGGATGCTCCGAGGAGCGCGGCCGGCGCGATGGACAGCCTCTCGTAGAACGCGACCGGCTCGAGCCCGACCTGGGTGTTGACGACAGCGCCCGCCCATTCCAGCCCGATGACGCCGTGGGGCGCGTGCTCGAACGGCACGTCCTTCTCGTGGTCGGCGTGGGGGGCATGGTCGGTGGCGACCATGTCGATCACGCCGTCGCGCAGCGCGACCACCAGCGCCTCCCGGTCCTCCGGTGAGCGCAGCGGGGGCATCATCTTGAACACCGGGTCGGTGCTTTCCACGACACGATGGTCGAAGGCGAGATGGTGCGGCGTGACCTCGGCGGTCACCGGCAGGCCTTCCGCCTTGGCCGCCGCGATGAGGGCGACCGTCTGGGACGCCGAGACGTGCTGGATGTGGTAGCGGCATCCCGTGAGCCGCACGAGGGCGAGATCGCGGGCGACGACCGTGCTCTCGGCCTCGGCCGGAATCGCCGCCATGCCGAGACGGGACGACACATCCCCTTCGTGCATGTGGCCGCCGCGGGCAAGCCCGGCGTCGATGGCGTGCTGAGCGACGATGCCGCCCAGCTGGGCGAGGTAATCCATCGCCCTCCGCAACAACCCGGCGTCCGCGACGCTATCTCCGTCGTCGGTGAACACGCGTACACCGGCCATCCACAGCTCGTCGAGGTGGGAGAGCCTCTCCCCCGCCCTTCCGGCGGTCACGCAGCCGGCCGGGATCACCGTGACGAGGCCGACCTCACTGCCGCGATCCGCGACGTAGCGGGCGAGGTGGCCGGCATCGATCGGCGGGTCGGTGTTCGGCATCGCCAGCACCGCGGTGTATCCGCCGGCGGCAGCCGCCTCCGATCCCGAACCGATGTCCTCCTTCCATTCCTCACCCGGCTCGCGCAGATGGGTGTGGACATCGACGAAGCCGGGCCCCACCCAGGCGCCGCGACAGTCGAGCACGGTGGCCTCATCGCTCCCGAGACTCTCGCCGAGGCCGGCGACGATCCCGTCGCGGACGAAGACATCCGCCGTCACCGGGCCGTCGGGGGTGAGGACCAGGCCGCCTTCGAGGATCAGGTCATTCATCGCGCTCACCTCCGAGGAGCTGGTAGAGGACGGCCATTCGCACCGCGACCCCGTTGCGGACCTGGTCGAGGACGAGGGCACGCGGGTCGTCGGCGACCCTCGCCGAGATCTCGACCCCCCGGTTCATCGGGCCCGGATGCAGGACGACCGCATCGGGCTTCAGCCGGTTGAACCGCTCGACGGTCATCCCGAACCGCGCGGTGTACTCGGCGAGGGAGGGGAACACCGATGCCCCACCCCGCTCCTTCTGCACGCGGAGGAGGTACACCGCGTCGAGCTCGGTGAGGACGTCGTCGAGATCGCTCGTCGTCGCCGCCGGCCACGTCGTGGCGTCGAGCGGCAGGAGTGTCGGCGGCGCCACCAGCGTCACCTCCGCCCCGAGGGCGGCGAACGCCCACACGTTCGAGCGCGCCACCCGACTGTGACGGATGTCACCGACGATGCCGACGCGGACCCCGTCGAGGGTCGTGAACCGCTGGCGAATCGTGAGGGCGTCGAGCAGCGCCTGGGTCGGGTGCTGGTGGGCGCCGTCGCCGCCGTTGACGACGGGGACGTCGACCCAGTCGGCGACCCGCCAGGGCGCCCCGGTCGCAGCGTGCCTCACGACCATGAGGTCGACGCCCATTGCCTGGATGGTGAGCACGGTGTCCTTGAGGCTCTCCCCCTTGCTGAGCGACGAGGTCCCCGGTGAGAACGACATCGTGTCCGCCGACAGCGACTTCGCCGCCTTCTCGAACGAGAGCCGGGTCCGCGTCGAAGGCTCGAAGAACATCGTCGCCACCGTCTTGCCTCGAAGCGTCGGTACCTTCGGGATCGGCCGGTCGAGCACCTCGAGGAACTCGTCGCCGTCGTCGAGGAGACCCTCGATGACCGCTCGCTCTACCCCTTCCATCGACAGCAGATGCCTCACAGCGCCACCTCCGCTCGTTTCTCGATCCACACGCCCTCCTCACGGTCGGTTTCCTCGAGATGGACGGTCACCCGCTCCTTGAACGACGTGGGCAGGTTCTTGCCCACGTAGTCGGCGCGGATCGGCAACTCCCGGTGACCGCGATCGACGAGCACCGCAAGCTGGACCCGGGCCGGTCTTCCGAAGTCGACGAGAGCATCGAGCGCGGCCCGGATCGTCCGGCCGGTGAAGAGCACGTCGTCGACGAGGACGATGGTGCGCCCGTCGATCCCCACCGGCATCGCGGTGTGCCCGAGCACGGGCGCCGGTCTGCTGGCGAGATCGTCCCGGTACAGCCCGATGTCGAGGGATCCCAGCGGCACCTCTACCGACTCGATCTCGCCGATGGCATCCGCGAGGCGTCTTGCCAGCGGCACCCCGCGGGTGTGGATGCCGACGAGGACGATGTCGCCGGCCCCGTGGTTGCGTTCCATGATCTCGTGGGCGATGCGGCGGAGGGCTCGCGCGATGTCAGCGCGTTCCATCACCGGGCTCACGGACCGACTCCCCTGTGAGACCGGGCGGGGAACCCCGGGTTGACGGCGCACCGCAGTGCGCCCGATGGCGGCTGGGCCATGTCGCTCCTTCCTTTCCGGCCTCTCCTGGACCGCGATTAAAGGTTGGTCGGGCGGGACTGTAGCACCGGTCCCGGGTCAGTCCGGGTCTTGTTGCCGCCCCCCCGCGAGGGCACCGAGCACCCCGTTGACGAACCGTCCCGAGCGAGCCGTCGAGTACCTCTTCGCGATCTCGACCGCTTCCGAGATCACGACGCCGACGGGGGTCTCCGTGTGTCTCAACTCGTAGAGCGCCAGCCTGATGATGTTGCGGTCGACCACCGGCATGCGCTCGATGCGCCACGCCGTCGACGCTGAGGCGATCTCTTCGTCGAGGCTGCTTCGGTGCTCGAGCACGCCGCTGACGAACCGGCGGGCCCGCGCCGAGAGCTCCTCGAGCTCGGCGGCCGCTCCCATCACGTCGGTGGCGTACAGGGCCTCGAGTGCCTCCACCCTCGCTTCGGTCCTGCTCACGACACGCGGGTGATGTAGTTCCCGGTTCGAGTGTCGACCTTCACCCGGTCGCCGTTCTCGATGAACAGCGGCGCCTGGATGACGAGCCCCGTCGCCAGCGTGACCGGCTTGGTGGCTCCGGAAACCCGGTCACCCTTGACGGCAGGCTCGGCGTACGTCACCTCGAGTTCGACGGATGCCGGCATCTCGACACCGATCGGCGATCCGTGGTGAAGGTGGAGCTGGACCGACATGCCCTCGATGAGGTACCCGGCGGAGTCGCCGACGAGCTCCGCGGCAACCGACATCTGCTCGTAGGTCTCGAGGTTCATGCACACGAACCCCATGTCGTCCTTGTAGAGGTACTGGTAGTCGGCGCGGTTGATGACGGCGCGGGGCACGTTCTCGTCGGCGCGGAATGTCCGGTCGAGCACCGCTCCGCTGTCCAGGCTCTTCAGCTTCATCCGGACGAAGGCCTTGCCTTTCCCCGGTTTCACGTGCTGGTAGTCGACGACCTGGAAGAGCCCGTCGGGAAGATCGAGCGCCATCCCGGGCTTGACGTCGTTCGTTGAGATCATCGGGACGGGCTCCTTCGCCGACCTCGGATGTTCCGGCGCCGGGCGGGTCGGGTGCTCACGTGATGCCGACCGCCTCGAGCGCACGCCGTACCGTAGCGTCGTCCACCGCGGTGACCGTCGCCCTCCCCACCGTCTCGAGCAGCGTCATCCGCAGGCCCTCGGCCGACCGCTTCTTGTCGAGGGCCATGAACGACCGGACGGTCGATGCCGCGAGGCCGGGGGCAGCCGTCGGCAGCCCGAGCAGCCCGATGAGGTCGCGTTGGCGATCGGCGCCGGTGAACCCGGTGACGATCTCGGACGCTCGACCGGCTGCGACCATGCCGATCGCGACCGCATGGCCGTGAGGTAGCGCGGCAGCCATCTCGACGCCGTGCCCGACGGTGTGGCCGTAGTTCAGCACCGCCCGCGTGCCCTGCTCTGTGAAGTCGGCAGAGACGACCCCTGCTTTGACCCTGACGGCCCTCGCCACGACTTCGTCGAGGGGGGCATCGATGCCGTGGGTCTCGTAGAGGGCGACGAGCTCTGGGTCGCCGACGAGGCCCGCCTTCAACGCCTCCGCCGTTCCCTCGACGATGAGCTCGTCGGGGAGCCCGGCGATCACGCCGGGGTCGATGACGACGCGCACCGGGTGATGGAAGGCACCGACGAGGTTCTTGCCGCCGATGTTGACACCGGTCTTGCCCCCGATCGCGGCGTCGACGGCGGCGAGCAGCGTGGTGGGGACGTAGACCACGTCGACGCCCCTCAGGTAGGTCGCACCGACGAACCCGGCGAGATCGGTCACGGCTCCACCACCGACGCCGACGATGAGATCGTCCCTCGTCAACGCCAGCCCGTTCAGCCACGTGTACGCCTCTTCGGCGGTCGCCAGCGTCTTGGCGGCGTCGCGATCGGGCACGACCCGGACCTCGGCGGTGAGGCCGGTGTCCCGGACGGCTCTGCCCAGCGACCGGGCGTAGACCGCCGGACGGCCCGGCTGCGTGAGGACGGCGATCCGCGTCCTGCCGTCGCGGGGCGGCACGACCAGCCCGGCGTCGGGGTCGTCGACCAATCCCTCCTCGATGAGGATCTCGCACGCCGGTGCGCCGGCCGGCCCTACGAGGATGCGATCCACAACTCCTCGATCTGCTCGGCCACGTCCTCGATGCTCGCCGACTCGGTCTCCACGACGTGGTCGGCTGCGGCGGCGTACAGCGGTGACCGCTCCTCGAGCAGGCGGGCGAGGCGGGACGGCGACGGGTCGTCGCCGAGAAGGGGCCGGGCGGCATCGGGCCCGGCCCGTACGGCGAGGATCTCCGGCGAGGCCGTCAACCACACGACGGTTCCGCTCCGGCGCATCGCGGCGACATTGGCGGGGTCGAGCACGACGCCGCCGCCGGTGGCGATCACCGCGGCGTCGTCGGCGGCCGCCTTCGCGACGGCAGCCGACTCCATGGTGCGGAACGCGGCCTCACCGCGCTCGCCCCAGAGCTGGGCGATCGAGCAACCGGTGCGGCGCGAGACCTCGGCGTCCGTGTCGATGAGCCTCACCCCGATCCGGGCGGCGAGCCGGCTGCCGACGGCCGACTTTCCGGAGCCCATCATCCCGATCAGCCAGAGATGGTTCGCCATCTGCCCTCAGAACGACGCGAGGCGCTTGCGGTAGTGCTCGAGCGCCGCCTGCATGTCCCCGACCGTGTCGCCGCCGAACTTCCGCTGCATCTCCTGCGCGATGACGATCGCAACCATCTGCTCGGCGACGACGCCGGCAGCCGGAACGGCGCAGACGTCGCTGCGCTCCCGGAACGCCTTCGTCGCCGTCTTCGTGCCGACGTCGACCGTGTCGAGGGGGCGCATCACCGTCGAGATCGGCTTCATCGCGGCTCGGACCCGCAGCGGTGCCCCCGACGTCATCCCACCCTCGGTGCCCCCCGAGCGGTTCGTCCGCCGGGTGAAGTCCTCGCCGTCGTGGTAGATCTCGTCGTGGGCCATCGATCCCGGGCTGCGCGCGGTCCGTAACCCGTCGCCGACCTCGACCGCCTTGATCGCCTGGATCGACATGAGGCCCTCGGCGAGGCGGGCGTCGAGCTTCCTGTCGAAGTGAACGTGACTGCCGACGCCGGGAGGAAGTCCGTACGCGATGACCTCGACCACGCCGCCGAGGGTGTCCCGGTCGGCCTTCGCGGCGTCGATGGCGACGATCATCGCCCGCCCGGCGTCCTCGTCGAGGACCCGAACCGGGGACTCGTCGATCCGCTCGCGGTCCTCGGGGGTCGGTACCGATCCCTCCGGCGCCTCGACGTCGCCGATGGCGACGACGTGGCTGACGATTGCGACGCCGAGCTCGGAGAGGAGGCACTTGGCGAGGTAGCCGGCGACGGTGCGCGCCGCCGTTTCGCGCGCCGATGCCCGCTCCAGGATGTCGCGGGCGTCGTGGGTGTCGTACTTGAGCATGCCGGCGAGGTCGGCGTGGCCGGGCCTCGGGGTCGTGACGTCGCGCCGGGTCGGCCCGGGCTCGGGGGACATCTCCTCGTCCCACTTCGGCCATTCGGTGTTCCGGATGACAACGGCGACCGGGCTGCCCAGGGTCCGGCCGAAGCGGATCCCACCCAGGATCTCGATCTCGTCCTGTTCGAGGCGCATGCGCCCTCCCCGCCCGTGGCCGTGGCGACGGCGGGCGAGCTCCGCGGCCAGTCCGGCGCCGGAGAAGGAAAGGCCGGCGGGAAGGCCCTCCACGATCGTGACGAGGGCCGGACCGTGTGACTCACCGGCGGTGAGGAATCGCAACATGATGCGATGGTAGGCGAGGGCGGTTTGGCTCAGGCCCCGGACGCGGAGAGAGGGCCGGTGACCGGCCCTCTCTCCCTCGGGGCTCCGCTTGGCGAGCGGAGATCTCGAGACCTGAAGTCATTTCAGGATCTGTTGCCCCACACTGAGCTCGAAGGCGCTATCGCCGAACATGAAGACGCCCTTCGTCTCGCTCAGGCTGACGACCTTGTACGACCCGGCGAACGTATCGCCGACGCCGACGTCGTAGCTCACTCCGTTCACGGTGACCGTGGCCCGCAGCGTGCCGCCGACGTCGCGGATCTGTTGCAGGGTGATCGTCGTCCCGGAGGGGGTGAAACCGTTGTCCCCCGTCGCCGGCTCGCCGCCGACGCCGGGGATCCCGGCGAACGGGGAATCCTCGGTGATGAGCGGGCGGAACGGGTCGCGAGGCTGGGAGAGCTGGAGTGATTCCACCACGCCGATCGGGGACGCCGGCGCCTCCGCCGGGGACGCCGGAGCCTGAACCACCGGGGACGGGTCCTCGCCGGCTCCGGCCCACAGCAGCCCGGAGCCCACGACGATGAACGTCGCCGCTGCGGCCGTCGCCAGGAGCACGAGCGCCAGGAGCGTCGTGAGCAGCGGTCTGGCCCGACTCACTGGGACTCCTCCTCCTCCGGGGGCGGCTCGGTCGTCGTCGGGACCTCGAGCGCTGGTACCGCGACCGGGGTGCGAGTGAACAGGGTGGCGGTGAGGTTGACGGCGAGGAGACCCGGCTCGGGACGGAGGCGTTCCTCGAGCAGCGTCGTGGTCGTCGTCGATGACGTCGTCGACGACGTCGTGGCGCCCGGCGCGAGCGTCGTCGTGGTCGTGGTAGTTGTCGTCTCTTCGGGGATCGCGATGGGATTGAGCGACAGCGTGTCGACCCGCACGAGTCGCTCCATGTCCTCGAGCCCGTAGAGGAGTCCCAGGATCTCGAAGAACTGGCCCTCGACCGAGACGTTGACGTCGATCTCGAAGAGGCCGTCGAGCACGCCCTCCGCGGTCGTCGCCGCCGGCGGGTTGGCGGTGATCGCGATGAGGTCGACGCCGGTTCGCTCGGCGAGGAACGTCAGGTCTTCCAGGAAGGCGTCGAACTGCGGCTCCGTGGGGATGCTCGTCTCCATGTCGCCGATGGCGACCGTGTACGTGAGCTCCTGGTCCGCGATCGCGTTGAGCTGCGCTATCCGTGTCCGGAGGAGGCTCTGTTGCTGCTCGGCATCGAAGAGCCGGTCCTCCGCAGTATCGATGGCGCTGTTGCGGGGACCGATGATGAACAGCCACCACACGGCCGTCACCAGCACGAACCCGAGGATGCCGAGGAGGACTCCGGGTCGCCTCATCCCGCCACCTCCGGGACGCGGGTGGCGAGCCGGCCGGAGAGCGCCCGCTCGGTGAGCGAGGTCGTCGAAGAGAAGTTGACCACGGTGACGGGGCCGATCTCGGTCTCCGATACCGTCTGGACCCACGTCCCCGTCACGCTCGGGAAGCGGTCGGAGTCGAGGCTTCGCAGCCACGCCGAGACGTCGGGATAGGCGAACCCCACGCCGGCCACGGTGATCGAGCCCAGAGGGCCCGTCCCGGTGTCGTCGACGGCTCCGGTGAAGGACTGCAGCCACACCCTGTCGGGGATGAGGCGGGCGAGATCGTTGAGGATGCGACCCCACGACATGTCGAGGGACAGCGCCTCGACGACGAGCAGTGCATTCGCATCGAACTCCTCGACGAGGGTCTGGGCTTCGGAGAGAACGGCGACCTGCTGCTCTAGCCGGTCGTTTGCGGCCTGGGCGTCGTCGACCTCCTGCTCGGCATCGGACACCCGGCCCGACCACACGAGCGTCAACAGAGCGAGGAGCGCGAGGTAGAGGGCGCCGGCGAGGATGAGACGGGTGCGGAGCCGTCGGGCGCTGAGCTTCTGGAAAGCCTCGGGCGGCAGCAGATTGATCGGTCGCATCAGAGGTTCCCCCACAGACCGAGACCGACCGCCGTCGGCAGCGTCGGTTGCGCGTCGAGCATCTCGGACTCGGTCCGGCCGGTGCGCCCCACCTCGACGAGGTCGAGAATCTTCGCCGGCACGACGCCGACGCCGACGGCGCTGCCCAGACGACTCGCGAGGTGCGGGAGGCGGGCGCCGTTGCCGGCGACCACGAGGCGCTCGACCGAGCTCTCTCCGATCTGGGAGAGGAAGAAGTTGATCGAGCCCCGCACTTCCTCGATGAGCGCGTCGCCCTGCCGGGTCAGCAGCCGGCGCGCCTCATCCTCGTCCTCGTCCCCGGTCAACTCGGGATCGCCCTCGGGGGCAACTCCCACCCTCCGCTTCATCTCGTCGGCCTCGTGGGCTTCGAGCGACATCCCGTCGCGCAACGCCGCGGTGAAATCGTCCCCGCCGCGCGGCAGCAGCCGGACGAACCGGGCCTGGCCGCCTTTGGCGATGACCACCTGGCTCACGCTCCCGCCGATGTCGACGATCGCGTGAAGCGGGTTGTCGACCGCGGGCTGCATTCCGAAGACCGCCCGGACGATGGCAAACGCCTGGAGATCGATGGAGCTCACCGAGAGCCCGGCGGCTCGACTCACCGACAGCAGTGTGTCGACGATGTCCCGGTACACGGCCACGACGAGGATCGAGCGCATCGGCTCGCCGTCTGGGGTCACGAAGTCCTCGAGGGGTACGTAATCGAGGATGGCCTCCTCGACCCCGATCGGGATGAAGTCCTGCACCTGGTATGGAAGCGCCTCGCGAAGCTCGCTGTCGTCCATCGACGGCACGTCGACCTGACGCACCACGAGCCGCTGGCTGGCGGTGCCGAGGACGACGTTCTTCTTGGGGAGTTTCTCCCGCTTCCAGAGCGCGCTGATCGCCTCGCCGACGGCGAGATCGTCGACGATCTCGCCCGAGGTCACGGAGCCCGCCGGCACCGGCATCTCACCGAATCGGCGCAGGACCCGCTTCGTCTTCGCCGTGTCGATCACCGCGGCGCGGACGCTGGTTCCTCCAATGTCGAGACCGACGGTGACCGCCATCTCCACTCCGCCCGTTCAGTTCTGTGAGCCCCGGTATCGCCGAGCGGCACCGAATTACATCAGTGTCATTCAACGACGCCTGCACGCTACCGCCGGGCGGGAGGGCGGCCAAGCATTTCGCGTTTCAGCCGAGATACCAGTCGAGTAGGGCGTTACCGGCGACGAGGACGACGTAGGCGCCGAGGACGAGATAGGGCCCGAACGGGATGGCGTCCTTGCGGCCGCGGATCCGGAAGACGAGCAGGAGGATCGAGATCACACCCCCGCCGAGGAAGGCGAGGAAGGCTGCGACGAACACGAACCCGGGCCGCTCGTAGCCGGTGAAGAGCCCGAGGACGAACGCGAGCTTGACGTCGCCGTAGCCGAAGCCTCCCTTGGCAACGATGGCGATGATGAGCAGCGCGACGAAGTACCCGGCGCCTCCGATGAGGCCCCATCCGAACTGTGTGAGGTCCCCGTCGATCAGGGAGCCCGCTCCGAGCAGCAACGCTCCCACGAGGGTGCCAGGGAAGAGGATGCGGTTGGGAATCAGCTTGTGGTCGAGGTCGGTGAGGGTCAACGTCACCGTCAGCGCGATGAACCACCAGTAGGCCGGCAGCACCCAGCGCTCCCCGATGGCGAAGACGGCAACGATGAAGAGCCCGGCGGTGAGCGCCTCGACGAGCGGGTACCGGATCGAGATCGCATCGCTGCACGTCCGGCACCGGCCCCGCAGCATCAGCCACGAGGCGATCGGGACGTTGTCTCGCGGGGCGATCCGCTCTCCACAGTGAGGGCAGGCTGACGCCGGCGCCACCACCGAGCGCCCGGCCGGCACCCGGTGGGCGACGACGTTGGCGAACGAGCCGGCTGCGAGACCGACGAGGACGGCGATGGGGACGAGGATGGGCGTCATGGGGGCAATCAGGGTGGCGTCGGGAGGCTAGGGACGGCGGTGGTGGGCGGAGCGGATTTCGCCCGGAGCGCGGAAGTGGCGGGCCCGTCGGGCCCGCCACTTCTCACGCTTCACGCGACGCGGATCACGGGACGGCGGGGAAGCCGGTCTCGCTCCATGCCACTGTCGCCGACGAGGTCGGTGCACCCGCCGACGTCGGGCAGGTGATGTCCGACGCCGAGGCTGCGTAGAACGTGCCGCCGGTGGCGGACGCATCCTCGAAGATGGCGAAGAAGTTGCCGGACGCGCTCGCCTCGGTGAGGCAAACGACGTTGTTGTTGCTCGCAACCGACAGGTCGGTGAACACACCGGCCGTCGCGCTGCTGGTCGTGTTGATCTCGACACTCGGCTCGAACGCCTTCAGGGCCGACTCGGTCTCGGTGAATGCACCGTTGTCCGTCCACTCCGCCTTCTCAGCGAGAAGGACGTTGCGGAGGTCCGCTTGAGCTGACCTGTCCTGCGCACGAGCACGGAAGCCGAGGAACGAGGGAATGGCGATGGCTACGAGCACTGCAATGATCAGCACCACCACCATGAGCTCGATGAGCGTGAATCCCTCATCCTTCGCAAGACGCTCTCGCATCCAACGCATGTGAGGAACCTCCGTGGTTCGCGGGGGTCGACTCTCGACCCCTCGATCCACGTATCGACCGAAACCCTCGAGAATTGAGTGCTTTCTGTTGACTAGTCACCACAAATCGTGGTCATTGTGACGACTTCCACGCTGACCAGTCACCAGGAGCACCGCGGCCTGCCCCCGGCTCAGGCGACGAGCCCGGCGATGTTGAAGATCGGCAGGTAGAGGGCGATGAGGATCCCACCCACGGTCACACCCATGACGACGATGAGGATGGGCTCGATGAGGCTCGTGAGCGCCGAGACCGTGGCGTCGACCTCCCGGTCGTAGAAGTCGGACACCTTCTCGAGCATGTCGTCGAGCGCGCCCGTCTCCTCACCGACCGTCATCATCTGGACGACCATCGGGGGGAAGATCGGGTGACGGTTGAGCGGCTCGGCGAGCGACTCACCCTCCCGGACCGCCTGTTTGACTTCCTCGAAGGCCTTCGCCATGACCCGGTTGCCCGCGGTGTCCGAAACGATGTCGATCGCCTGCAGGATCGGCACGCCGGTCCGGCTGAGCACCGCCAGCGTCCTCGAGAACCGGCTCAACGCGGTCTTGTGCGCCAGCGTGCCGAAGATGGGGATCCGGAGCTTGACGGCGTCCCACGTCGCCCGCCCGGCATCGGTCCTGATCCAGCGCCTGAACCCGTACGCCGATCCTCCGATGACGCCGGCGACGAGGAACCACCATTTCGTGATGAGCGTCGAGATCAGCACCAGCACCTGGGTCGGGAGGGGAAGGGCGGCGCCGGAGCCGAGCTCGTCGTAGAGGTTGGTGAACACCGGCACGACGAAGACGATCATCGCCGTCGTCACCGTGACGATGAGGAACGCGACGACGGCCGGGTATGCCATTGCCGACTTGATCTTCGAGCGGAGAGCGAGGTTGGCCTCGAGGATGTCGGCGAGTCGCTCGAGCGTCTCGTCGAGCACACCGCCGACCTCGCCCGCTCGCACCATCGATGTGTAGAGGGCGTTGAAGACCCTGGGGTGCCTCTCCATCGCCGCTGACAGCGAGAGGCCCTGCTCGACGTCGCCCTTCACCTGTGCAAGGACCTCGGAGAGGGCCTTGTTGTCGACCTGGTTGACGAGCACAGACAATGCCCGGATCAGCGAGAGGCCGGCGTCGACCATCGTGGCGAACTGGCGGCTGAACAGGACGACGTCCTTGCCCTTGACCCGCCCGGTCAAGCCCGGGATCCTGATCTCTCGCTGGAGTGCGGCGTTGCGCTTTCGCTCGATCTGGAGCGGAGTCAGCCCTCGTGCCTTCAGCGCCCGGACCACGGCATCGGTCGACCCGCCCTCGATCTCCCCCGCCCTGATCTGACCCGACTTGTCCCGGACCTTGTAGGAGAAGGTGGAGGCTGCGTCGCTCATCGCTTCTCCCTGTTGAGCAGCGCCTCGAAAGCCTCGGGGTCCTCCGCCCGCTCGAGCGCGACCTTGTACGCGATCTGGTCGGACTTGACGAGGCCGGCCAGCGACGCGTCCATCGTCACCATGCCGTGACGGCCTCCCGCCTGCATGATCGAGCGGATCTGGTGCACCTTGCCCTCGCGTATGAGGTTGCGGATGGCAGGGATCGCCACCATGACCTCGACGGCGGCGATCCGCCCGTCGCTCGTCTTCGTCTGCACGAGCTGCTGCGACACGACGGCCTGGATCGATCCGGCGAGCTGAACCCGAACCTGCTGCTGCTGGCCCTCGGGAAACACATCGATGATGCGCTCGATCGACTGAGGCGCGTTCTGGGTGTGGAGCGTGGCAAAGACGAGGTGGCCGGTCTCGGCGGCGGTGATACCCATCGCGATCGTCTCGAGGTCCCGCATCTCACCGACGAGGATCACGTCGGGGTCCTGACGCAGCACGTGCTTGAGGGCCTCGGAGAACGAGAACGTGTCCGCTCCGACCTCGCGCTGGTTGACGATCGACATCTTGTGACGATGCATGAACTCGATCGGATCTTCGATCGTCATGATGTGATCGGCGCGGGTGGAGTTGATGAGGTCGAGGAGCGACGCCAGCGTCGTCGACTTGCCCGATCCTGTGGGGCCGGTGACGAGCACGAGGCCGCGCTTGAGGGTGGCGAAATCCGACACCACCGGGGGCATGTTGAGCTTGCTCAGCGGCACGATCTCGTTGGGGATGGCTCGCATGACCGCGCCGATCGAGTCACGCTGGAAGAACACGTTGACCCGGAACCGGCCCCGGCCTGGAAGCGGGTGAGAGCAGTCGAGCTCGCGCTCCTCCTCGAGCCGCTCCCGCTGTTTACCCGTGAGGATCTCGTAAACGAGGCTCCGCAACTTCGCCGGCTTCAGCTTGCCGTACTTGTCGAGAGGAACGAGGGTGCCGTTGAGGCGGATCTGGGGAAACGTGCCGACCGTGAGATGGAGGTCGGAGCCGTGCCTGTCCATGAGATCTTCGAGGAGCTCGTTGACGTGGACGCCGTCGTCGTCGGCGGCCTTCACCGGTGCCGGCGTGCCCGCCTCGTCGGCGCCTTCGCCCTCGTAGGCGACGAGGATGGCATCGCCGAGCGATTCCTTCGGCGCCATGGCGAGCACCACGTCGACGCCGGCCGCCGCGGCGAGCACGTCCCGCTTGTCGTCGTTCAAGGGGTCGGTCACGGCAATCGTGAGACGGCCCTTGTCGTCGATGCGCAGCGGCAGCGCCTGGTGCTGGTTGGCGAGCCCCGGGTCGAGCGCCGCGAGCGCATCGCGTCCAGGAGGGGAGCCGTTGCTGTCCACCGGGTCCCAGAAGTCGATGCCGAGGTGGTCGGCGACAGCTCTGAGGAGGTCCACGTCGCGGACGTCGCCGGCCTCGAGAACGAGGTGGATGAGCGACGCTCCCTCCCGCTCCGCCACCTGAAGATGAGCCTCGAGGGTGTCGCGGTTGAGGAGCCGTCGATCGACGAGCAGTTCCCCCAATTGCCGGTCGGTGCGCTGGGCCAGGGTGGTCATTGCATCACCATCGGTTGCCTAGATGACGACCCTGAGGATCTCCTCGATGGAGGTGAGACCGAGCCCGACCTTGGAGAGGCCGTCGTCGCGAAGGGTGCGCATGCCGTCCTCGAGCGCGGCTTTGCGGAGCGCCTCCGAGGACCGCCGCTCGACGGTCATATGGGCGATCTCCTCGTTGACGAGCATCACCTCGTTGACCGCGAGCCGCCCCCGGTACCCGGTCTGAGAACAGGCCTTGCACCCTTCGGCCCGATAGACCTTCGAGGCGTCGCCGTGGATCTCCTCGTTCCATCCGAGCTTCTCGAGGGCTTCTTCGGTGGGCTCGAAAGCGACCTTGCACTTGTCGCAAAGCCGTCTCGCCAGCCGCTGGGCGAGGACGGCGTCGATCGCCGACGAGACGAGGAAGGGCTCGACCCCCATGTCGATGAGGCGGTTGATCGACGACGGAGCATCGTTGGTGTGCAGCGTCGAGAGCACGAGGTGGCCGGTGAGGGCGGCCTCGGTGGCGATCTTCGCCGTCTCACCGTCGCGGATCTCACCGATGAGGACGATGTCGGGGTCGGCGCGGAGGATCGACTTCAGTGCCGTCGCGAAGAGCAGTCCTGCCTTGCGGTTCACCTGGATCTGGGTGATCCCCTCGAGCCGGTACTCGACCGGGTCCTCGACGGTGATGATGTTGACGTGCTCCTGGTTGAGGATGTCCAGCGTCGAGTAGAGCGTCGTCGTCTTCCCCGAGCCGGTGGGCCCGGTGACGAGGATCGCCCCGTACGGCTTCGTGTAGGCGGACTCGTAGCGCTCGAGGTTGTACTCCTGGAAGCCGAGCTCAGACAGCTCGGAAACGCTCGAGCTCTTGTCGAGGATCCGCATGACGACCTTCTCGCCGTGGATGGAGGGCAGCGTCGCCGTCCGCAGGTCGATCGGCCGGCCTGAGACGCGCAGGCTGACGCGACCGTCCTGGGGAACGCGGCGCTCGGCGATGTTGAGCTCCGACATGATCTTCACCCGGCTCACCACGGCGTTGGCGATCGATCGCGGCGTGGTCATGACCTCGTGGAGGACTCCGTCGATCCTGAACCGAACCCTGAGGTCGCGCTCTCCCGGTTCTATGTGGATGTCGGAGGCGCGTTCGTTGACCGCCCTCGTGATGATCGTGTTCATCAGCTTGACGACGGGGGCTTCCTCGGCGGCGCTCTCCAGGAACCCGCTGCCGTCCTCGTCGTCCTGGCCCTCGGCGGCGAGCTCGGCGAGGTCCGACACCGACTCGTCGAACCGTGACTGGCGGCGGATGGCCTCCTCGAGGTCGGTGCGGGTGGCGACCCGCGGGGAGATGTCGAGGCCGGAGACGGCCCTCAGGTCGTCGATGGCGAGGACGTTCGCCGGGTCGGCAAGGGCAACGACGAGACGGTCCCCGTCGAATGCGATCGGGAGCGCGGTGTACCGCAGCTGGAGGTACTCGGGAACGGTGGCGACGGCGGCGGGGTCGACCGTGACCTCGGCGAGGTCGACATACTCGATGCCGATCTGACGGGCCAGCGTCTTGACGAGATAGGCCTCCTCGACGAGGCCCTCCTCGACGAGGATCCGACCGAGCGGCTCTCCCGACTGCTTCTGCGCCTCGACGGCGGCATCGAGCTGGTCGCTGGTCAGAACGCCTTCCTCGAGCAGGAGCGCGCCGAGGTGGCGGGCGTCAGTCACACAACCTCCTAAGACCGGGACAACCGTCACTGCGGTGTCGCGTGTGATTTCGGCACCGCCAAGAGGCCGCTTGAGGGTTTCAGGCCCCCGGAGACGCCGCCACGGCGGCCGCTCGCATCGCCTCCAACGGCGGCTCGCGGCCGGTCCAGAGACGGAACGCGGCCGCGGCCTGAGCGAGGAGCATGTCGACGCCGGAGCTCACCGGTCCCGATGCCGCGGCCACGGCCCGTTCGGCCGGAGTCGGTCCGGCTCCGTACGCCATCTCGAAGAGGCCGGCGCAGCGGGCGAGGACCGGCTCGGGGAGCTCCTCGCCGCCCATCCCGAGCGGTGTTGCGTTGACGACGGTCGCGCCCGGCACCGGGGTCCCGAACTCGGCCACGCGCCCATTCACACCGAGGGCCCCGAGAAGCGACGACGCCGCCTCCGGGCGCCTGGCGCTGAGCGTGAGGGGCCGGTCTTCGAGGGCAAGGACCGCTGCGGCGGCCGCGCCCCCGGCGCCGAGCACGAGCACCGGTCCCTCCGGAGCAAGGCCCGCCCACACCCATGCCGTGCGAATCCCCCGCACGTCGGTGTTGTGGCCGACGACGGCACCGCCAACGGTGACGAGCGTGTTCACCGCACCCGCTCGGCGTCCGTGCGCCTCGGCGCGATCGCACAGCCCGAACGCAGCCGACTTGTGCGGCATAGTGACGTTGGCTCCGTCGAGGGCCCCCGCCCGCAACTCCTCGATCGCCGCGACGAGGCCTTCACGGTCGACATCACGAGCGGTGTAGCGGCCGGGAATGCCGGAGGCATCGAGCGCTGCGTTGTGGATCACCGGCGAGAGCGAGTGCGCTACCGGGCTGCCGAGAACGGCGAGCTTCACGGGATGACGCCGGCGGCCCGCGCCTCGGCCACTTTGGCGTTGTGCTCCTCGAGCGTGACCGAGAAGCCGTGCGCACCCGATTCGTCGACGAGGACGTAGTAGCGGAACTCGGTCTCGGCCGGGTCGGCGGCCGCTTCGATCGATGCCAATCTCACACCACCGATCGGCGTGGGCGGCAACCCGGGAATGCGGTACGTGTTGTAGGGCGATTCGACCTCCAGGTCGCTCTCGAGGACACGGCCGCGGTTCTCCCCGAGGGCGTAGATCACTGTCGCGTCGACCTGGAGCTGCATCCCGGCGGAGAGCCGGTTGTGGATGACCGAGGAGATGAGCGGCCGGTCCTCGTCGAGCTTCGCCTCCCGCTCGATCAGGGAGGCGACGATGAGGCCCTCGTAGCGGGTGAGACCGGTCTCGTCGTAGTCGTCCCAGTTCACGCTCCCGACCCGGTTCTCCAGGGTCCGTGCCAGCCGCTGCAGGATCTCCTCCGGTGTCGCGTCTGCACGGAACTCGTACGTGTCGGGGAAGAGCAGCCCTTCCCACCTGGCGATCTCGGGGACGCCCGCCGGCAGGTCGTCTTCGGGTAGCAAGCTCGAGAAGACCCCGCCGTCGAGGAGGGTCGCGTCCAGCTCGGCCCGCGAGTACGGCGTCTGGTCGGCAAGCGAGTCGAGCATGGAGCCGAGGTCGAGCCCTTCGACGACCGTGACGCGGTACACCTCGACGGGTGTGGGCCCGGCAACGAGCGCCTCGATGATCGATTCGTCGTCCGCCCCGGCGACGAGCGTGTAGCGGCCGGCCTTGAGGTCGGCGGAGCGGCCGCTGCGTCGCACCGCGAGTTCGAACGCCGACGCGTCCGCGATCACCCCCTCGTCCTCGAGGAGGGTGGCGATCGCCCGTGCCGACGCTCCCGCCGAGATCTCGATGTCGATCTCCTCACCGACGTCGACCCCCGCCTCCGTCTCGTCCGGCGATGCCTCGACCGCGAGTCGCTCGGCGAGATCTCGACCCACGACGAACACCACGACGACGAGCACGACGACGATGACGGCCTTGAGGATCCGCCATGCCCAGTGCGGCCGCGGCGGCGGCTCGAAGGGCTCGAGCTGCGGCGGCGCCAACGGTGGAGAGGTCACCGCGAATCCCGACCGGATCGGTCGAGGAAGGCCTGGAGCATGACAGCGGCGGCCACCTTGTCTCGGGTCCGTCTCCGTTCGGCCCGGCTCACACCTCCCTCGAGGAGGGCCCGTTCGGCCGTGTGGCTCGTGAACCGTTCGTCCATCAACTCGACTCCGCACTCCACCGCTTCGGCCACCTCGGCTGCGAAGGCCCGCGCCGCCGCCGCGGACGGACCCTCCTCACCGGACAACGAGATGGGCAGACCCACCACGATGAGGGAAACGTCGTTGTCGGCGACCAAGTTCCGAATGACGGCGAGTGCGTCCTCACGCGTTCTGTCGATCACGCCGTGGGGCTGGGCGATCATACCGAGGGGATCGGACAACGCCACGCCAATCCTGCGGCTCCCCGGGTCGAGCCCGAGGACGCGTGAGCCGCTCATCGTCCGGCGAGCGCCTCTCGCGCCGCCCGTCCCGCCTCGGCAACGGCCGCCTCGATCTCATCACCGCTGGGCCCGCCGGCCTGGGCGAGCGCCGCATCCCGACTTCCCCCGCCGCCGAGCACGCGCGCTCCGGGCGCGATGATGTCACCTGCCGAGACGCCGGCATCGACGAGGTCGGGAGATACGAAGCCGACGAGGGCCCCCTTGCCGTCGTGCGACGACCCGATGACCCCGACCCCCGGGCCGAGCCCCTCCCGGACCCTGAAGGCGAGGGCGCGCAGCTCCGCAGCGCCGAGGTCGGGCGCGGTCGCCGCGACGACGCGCCTCCCCTCGAGCTCCTCGGCGGTGGCCAGGATCGCGGTTGCCACTTCGTCGCGGGTCTGCGCCTCGAACGCGGCAAGTCGCTCCTCCTGGTCCTTCATTCTCCTCGAGACGGCCTCGGCCGCCGAGACGAGCGTCCCCGGTTGGGCGCGGAGCAGGTTCTCGGCGGTGCGGATCTGGCGACGGAGGTCGATGAGGTGCTCGTACGCCTTCGTCCCGGTCAGCGCCTCGACCCGGCGGGTGTTGGCCGCCACGGACCCTTCGGACACGAGCACGAGCGGCCCGACCTGCCCGGTCGAGCCGACGTGCGTGCCACCGCAGAACTCGACGGAGTAGTCACCGGCCCGCACCACCCGCACCCTGTCGCCGTACTTGTCCCCGAAGAAGGCGAGCGCTCCCATGGCCTCGGCTTCGGTCTTCGTCGTCTCTACGGTCGTGACGTCCGCGTTCTCGATGATGCGCTCGTTGGCGGCCCGCTCGACCGCAGCGAGCTCCTCGCCGTCGAGGGCGTCGAAGTGGCTGAAATCGAACCGGAGACGCTCCGGGGCGACGAGCGAGCCGGCCTGGTGGACGTGGTCGCCGACCATGCGACGCAGCGCCCAGTGGAGGAGGTGGGTGCCGGTGTGGTTCTTGCGGATGTGCTCGCGCCGCTCACCGTCGACGGACGTCTCGGCGTCCTGGCCGACACGGATCTCGCCCTCGACGATCGTCCCGCGGTGACCGTGCACCCCGGCAAGGGCGTACTTCGTGTCCTCGACTCGGACGACGCCGGTCTCGGTCCTCACCGTCCCGGCGTCGCCGATCTGACCGCCCGCCTCGGCGTAGAAGGGCGTTCTGTCGAGGAACACCTCGACGGGCTGGCCGGCCTCGGCCCTCTCCACCGCCTCGCCGTCGCGGATGATCGACAGGACCCGGCCGACGCCGGCTTCGGTCTCGTACCCGGTGAACTCCGACGGCTCGATCCCCCGCAACAACGAGAGGTATGCCTCTTGGCGCGCCGCTTCGTCACCTCCCCGGTACGCCTCACGGGATCGGACGCGCTGGCGATCCATCTCGGCGTCGAACCCGGCCCGGTCGAGCTCGTAGCCGCGCTCGGTGAGGATCTCCGCGGTGACGTCGATCGGGAACCCGTACGTGTCGTGGAGTTTGAACGCCGTCGCGCCGTCGAGCTTGCCGCCGGCGGCGAACTCGGCGATCTCGACGTCCAACAACGCGCTCCCGGATGCCAGCGTGCGGCGGAACGCGTGCTCCTCGCGTTCGACGGTCTCGACGATGAGACCCTCGTTGGAACGCAGGTCCGGGTAGGCGTCACCCATGACGCCGATCGTGGCGCGCACGAGCTCGACCATCACCGGGGTCTCAGTGCCGTAGAGGAACGCGTGACGGACGCTGCGGCGCAGCAATCTCCGCAGAACGTAGCCGCGGCCCTCGTTGGACGGCACCACACCGTCGTTGATGAGAAACGTCACCGACCGCCCGTGGTCCGCCATGATCCGCAGGCTGACGTCGGACCGCGACGCTTCGCCGAAGGACAGACCGCACGTCCTCTCGGCCGCGGCCATCACCGGCCGCATGAGGTCGGTGGCGAAGACCGACTCGACGCTCTGGAGCAACACGGCGAAGCGCTCGAGGCCGAGCCCGGTGTCGATGTTCTTGGCGGGAAGGTCACCGACGACGTGATACGGCTCGTCCTGGATGTTCTGCATGAACACGAGGTTCCAGAACTCCATGAACCGTTCTTCATCGACGACCGGACCCCCCTCCGGCCCGAACTCGGGTCCCTTGTCGTAGAACAGCTCCGACGACGGCCCGCAGGGACCGGGCACCCCCATCTGCCAGAAGTTGTCCTCGCCCCGTCGTTGCACTCGATCCGAGGGCACACCGACCCCGTCGATCCAGATCTCGGCTGCCTCGTCGTCGGTCTCGTGGACGGTGTACCAGAGACGGTCCGGGTCGAGCCCGAACCCCTCGGTCGCCAGGTCGTACGCCCAGGGGATCGCCTTCTCCTTGAAGTAGTCGCCGAACGAGAAGTTGCCGAGCATCTCGAAGAACGTGAGATGACGCGCCGTCGTGCCTACCACGTCGATGTCGGACGTTCTGGCGCACTTCTGGGCGCTGGCGGCCCGAGCGTAGGGCGCCTTCTCTTCTCCCAGCATGTAGGGCTTGAACGGGACCATGCCCGCGCTCGTCAGCAACAGCGTCGGATCGATCGGGATCAGCGATGCGCTCGGGACGATCTCGTGGCCTCGGGCGGCGAAGAACTCGAGAAACGTGCGGCGGATCGTGTCGTGGTCCATGGGTCGGGCAACCTTAGCGACGGGGCCGCTACCCAACGGAGGCGTCACCGGCCGAGCGCCTCCCGGCAAACGGCGGCGAGTTCTGGCCGGCGGACCTCGCGGCTCTCTCCGGTGGCGAGGTCCTTGATCTGAGCCGTTCCGGCCTCCCACTCCGTCTCGCCGACGATGACGGCGAGGCGGTGTCCCCTCCTGTCGGCGTAGCGAAGCTGGTTGCCGAGCTTGCGTGCGTCGGGAAACAGCTCCACCGCCAGCCCGCCCCGGCGGAGGCCGTCGGCGAGAGCGACGAGGTCGGCGAGACGCTCGTCGCCGAACATGAGAACGAGGACCTCGGCGGGCGTCCTCGCCGCCCGCGTCATGCCCAGCTCCTCCATCGCTGCGAGCAACCGATCGACGCCGAGCGAGGCGCCGACCCCGGGCAGTCGCTGTGAGGTGTACAGCGACGCCAGGTCGTCGTAGCGCCCGCCCGAGCAGATGCTGCCGATGCCGGGGAGGTCGTCGAGATAGGTCTCGTACACCGTTCCCGTGTAGTAGTCGAGCCCGCGGGCGGTGGCGACGTCCACGACGAGGCGCCCGCCTGCGGGTGTTCGCTGCATTCCCTCGACCACGGCGATGAGCTCGCGCCGGCCCCGCTCTCCGATCTCGCTGCCGACGACGAGCGACCCGAGCCCGTCGAGAACCGTGTCGACGTCGTCGCCCAGCCCACCGAGTCCAACGATCTCATCGGCCTGGGCCTCGGTGGTCCCGGCGGTCTCGACGAGCTCGGCGCGGACCGCATCAGCACCGACCTTGGCGAGCTTGTCGAGCGCCCGCAGCACCGGCACCGAGGAGGCGGCCAGGCCGAGCCGGTCCAGCAGCCCGGCGAGGACCCTGCGGTTGTTGATGCGGATCGAGAACCGCTCGAAGCCGAGGGCATCCAACAGGTCGGAGATCACGAGCCCGGTCTCGATGTCGGCTGCGATGCTCCCGGTTCCGATGGTGTCGAAGTCACACTGCACGAATTCCCGGTAGCGACCGCGCTGGGGGCGTTCCCCGCGCCAGACCGCTCCGACGTGGTAGCGCTTGAACGGCATGCCGAGGTCTCCCGCGTGCTGGGCGACGAACCGCGCCAGCGGCACGGTGAGGTCGAAGCGCAGTGCGACGTCGCGCCCTCCGGCGTCTTCGAAGCGGTAGAGCTGCTTGTCGCTCTCGTCACCGCCCTTTCCGAGCAGGATCTCGCTGAACTCGAGCGCAGGTGTGTCGATGGGGCTGAAGCCGTAGCTGCGGTACACCGCCTTCGCCGTCTCGATGACGTGCTCGCGCGGCATCATGGCCTCCGGGAGCATGTCCCTGAAGCCCTTCAACCTGCGCGGTGTGATCCGGTCGTTCATACGCTTGCCGGTGACGCCTCCGATCCCGGCACGCGGTCAGTCTCCACCCGGGGCGACGCGCTCGGCGACGGCGTCGAGCATGTCGGCGAAGCTGCGGGCGCCGCGCCGGGCCAGGTTCGCCGGCGTCAGCCGCTCCCGGGCTCGCTTCACCTTCACGGCCAGCCAGCCGAGCACGCCGGCGGAACTCACCGCCCCGAGGAGAAACCATCGCAGCCTCACGAGCACGGACGCAGCGTAGTCACGCCTGCGGGGCCGCCCCCGGGCGGGGCTGCTTGCCGAGCCGGCGGTCGATGGCGGCGAGCCGATCTGCGATCACGGCCTCGGCGCCGAGCGAGCGGGGCTCGTAGAGGATCGCATCGGTCGACCCGTCAGGGAGATACTGCTGGGGAAGCACACCCGTCGGGTCGTCGTGGGGGTACACGTAGCCGACGCTCTCCCCCATCGCCCGCTCACCCTCGGTTGCGGCGGAGCGAAGGTGCGCGGGGACTCCGGCCGCCGGCGTCCGCTCGACGAGGTCGCGAGCGCGTCCCATGGCCGCCCCGACCGAGTTCGACTTCGGTGCCGTCGCCAGGTAGAGCGCAGCCTCTGACAGCGCATAGGCCGCCTCCGGAAGCCCGACGACGCGCAGCGCGTCGAACGCGGCGACGGCGATGCCGAGCGCGTCCGGATCGGCCAGCCCGACGTCCTCGGAGGCGAGGATGATCATCCGGCGGGCGATGAACTGCGGATCCTCGCCAGCCTCGAGCATCGTATGGAGCCAATAGAGCGCGGCGTCCGGGTCGGAGCCGCGGACGCTCTTGATGAACGCGGAGATGACGTCGTAGTGCCGGTCCCCCGACTTGTCGTAGCGGATGATGCGCCGCTGCAGGGCCTCGGCGACTTCCTCGTCCCCGATCGTCGAATCCCGGCCCCCGGCGATCGCTGCCGCCACCTCGAGGGTGTTGAGGGCGAGCCGGGCGTCACCGCCGACCCGCGCCGCGATGGTGTCCAGCGCCTCCGGCTCCAGCCGCGGCGCTCCCCCGAGGCCTCGCGCGGGGTCGCTGTGGGCACGGGCGACGAGCACCTCCATGTCCGCAGGACGGATGGGCTCGGTGCGAAAGATCGTGGCCCGCGACACGAGCGGCGCGTTGACCTCGAAGAACGGATTCTCCGTCGTCGCCCCGATGAGAACGACGGTGCCGTCCTCGACCGCGGGGAGGAGCGCGTCCTGCTGTGCTTTGTTGAACCGGTGGATCTCGTCGAGGAACAGCACGGTCCGCCCGTCGCCGTCCTCGAGTCGCCTGGCCCCGGTCGCCAGCACCTCGCGCACGTCCTTGACGCCGGCCGACACCGCGGACAACTGGACGAACATCGCCTCCGACTCGGCGGCAACGACCCGTGCGAGCGTCGTCTTGCCCGTCCCCGGTGGGCCCCACAGGATCATCGAGAGGAGCCGCCCCGAGTCGACGATCGAGCGGAACGCCGCCGACGACGCGGTGAGGTGGCCCTGACCGACGATCTCTTCGAGCCCGACCGGACGCATCCGATCGGCGAGGGGCGCAGCGGCCCGGCGACGACCGGCGCGCTCGTCGGCAAAGAGGTCGTCCTGAGACTCAGGCGGCGGCATGTGCGCTCCCCGACATTCGACCGTCGGCAACGCGTCGCACGCTCGTGCCCATCGCTGAACCTCAGTCGCCTTCTTCCCAGGCCGCCCGCACTTCGGGGCGCAGCTCGATGCCGAGCTCGGAGAGCTGGGCGGGATCCACCCGCGACGGGGATCCGGTGAGCGGATCTCCACCCGTCTGCGTCTTCGGGAATGGGATGACCTCGCGGATGTTGGGCTCGCCCTGGATGATCGCGATCATCCGGTCGATTCCGATGGCGAACCCGGCATGCGGCGGCGTCCCGTAGCGCAGCGCCTCGAGGAACCAGCCGAACCGACGCTGCGCGTCCTCGGCGCCGATCCCGAGGATCTCGAACACCTTGGCCTGGACCTCGGGATCGTGGATCCTCTCGCTCCCCGAGCCCAGCTCGGAGCCGTTGAGCACCATGTCGTACGCCCGGGAGACGGCCGTCTCGGGATGGTCCCGCATCTCTGCGACGTCCGCCGGAGCGGTGAACGGATGATGCGCCGGTGCCAGCGTGGCGTCCTCGCCGACGTCGAACACCGGGAAGTCGACGACGAAGAGAAAGGCGAGCTCGTCGTGTCCTTTCGGCCGGCCGAGGTCGAGGCGCAGCTGACCGAGCACCGCGGACACCGTCGGCTCTGCATCGGCTGCGACGAGGAGGAGATCACCTGGGTTGGCCTGGAGCGTGCCGGCGAGGCCGGCGAGCTCGTCGTCCCCGAGGAACTTGGCCACCGGGGAGCGCAGCGAGCCGCCGTCTTCGACGGCGAGCCACACGAGACCCTTCGCCCCCAACTCGCGAGCACGGTCGACGAGGGCATCGAGCCCAGCCCGGGAGAGTCCCTGGTTCCCGGCATTGATCCCGCGGACGACACCGCCCTCCTCAACGGCTTCGCCAAAGGCTCGGAAGCCGGTGTCGGCGAAGACGTCCGTGAGCTCGGTGATCTCCATGCCGAACCGGATGTCCGGCTTGTCGGTGCCGTACCGGGCCATCGCCTCGCCGTAGGTCAGCCGGAGGAACGGGCGGGTGAGCTCGACGCCGCGGAGCTCGGAGACGACCGCCGCCACGATGTCTTCGAGGGTGGCGAGGACGTCGTCCTGCCCCCAGAAGGCACCTTCGAGGTCGAGCTGGGTGAACTCGATCTGGCGGTCGGCGCGGAAGTCCTCGTCGCGGTAGCAGCGGGCGACCTGGTAATAGCGCTCGACGCCGCCGATCATGAGAAGCTGCTTGAAGAGCTGGGGTGACTGGGGCAGGGCGTAGAAGTGCCCGGGCCGCAGCCGGCTGGGGACCAGCAGGTCGCGGGCGCCCTCTGGGGTCGAGGCGATGAGGGTCGGGGTCTCCACCTCGAGGAAGCCGGCGTCGTCGAGGGCGCCCCGCATGGCTCGGATGGCGCGGGAACGGGCCGCGAGGTTCGCCGCCATCCGCGGCCGCCGCAGGTCGAGGTACCGGTACTGGAGGCGTCGCACCTCGTCGACCTCGGCACGCTCGTCGAGCTGGAACGGCAGCGCCTCGGCCGGGGAGAGGACGTCGAGCCGCGTCGCGGCCACCTCGACACCGCCCGTGGGGAGATCGGGGTTGACCGTCTCGGGAGTCCGCTCTCTCACCAGCCCGGAGACGGCGACGCAGAACTCGTTGCGCAACCCGCGCAGCACGCCGGCCGGGGCCGGCTCATCCGCCGGGTTGAGGACGACCTGGACGATGCCCGTTGCGTCGCGGAGGTCGACGAAGATGACGCCGCCGTGGTCGCGGCGGGCGTCGACCCACCCGGCGAGCCGAACGTCCCGGCCGGCGTCGCCGGCTCTGAACTCGCCGGCGCGAGCAGTGCGCAGGGGTTGGCTGGCCATGATTGTCGATCGCTCCTCGGCGCGGTTCGGGCCGGCGGCGGCGTCAGAGGCCCTGCAGGAAGGGGTTGAGCGCCCGCTCGCGGGCAAGGGTAGTCGTGGGTCCGTGGCCGGGGAGCACATGGGTTGCATCGTCGAGGACGAGCACCTTGTCCCGCATCGACCGCATGAGCTCCTCGTAGCTACCGCCGGGCAGGTCCGTCCTCCCGATCGACCCGGCGAAGAGTTGGTCCCCGGAGAAGAGGATCGCCTCGTCCTCGAGAAGGAAGCAACAGTGGCCGGGTGTGTGCCCGGGGGTGTGGATCACCTCGAGCGTCAACCCCGCCAGCTCGAGCGTCTGCCCGTCCTCGAGGTCCGAGAAGCGATCCGGCGGCGCGTAGGGGCTGAGATCGTCGACGGCGCCGAAGATGGATCGCAGCTGGGTCGCCGGGTCCCGCGCCAGCCAGTCGTCGTCGGGGTGGAGGTAGGCGCTCACCCCGGTCCGCGCGACGAGGCCGCCCGTCCCGCCGGTGTGATCGACGTGGCCGTGGGTCACGAGGAGCGCCGCCGGGTACAGATCGTCCTCGGCCAGCAAGGAGGCGATGCCGTCGGCATCGGGGGGCGCATCGACGACGACGGCCGGCCCCCCGGTGTCGGCTGCGACGACGTAGCAGTTGGTGGCCGCCAGCCACAGCGGAGCGGCGGAGATGCGAAGCTGCATCGGCGGGAGCCTACCCCCGCGTCCCTCAGACTTCGTCGCGGCCGAAGATGGCGAGCTCGAGCTCGTCGCTGTAGCCCTCGAACGGTGTCGAGATGCTGCCGCCATACGTGATGCCGGCGCCACCGGACACCGAGCTCACGCCGGTCACCGGTGACTTGGGGTGGTCGCAGTAGTCCTCGGCGATGACGGCGCCGCCGGTTCCCGTGCCGCCCTGAAAGTTGATCTGCTCGTGCGCCATGATGAGACCCTCGACGGTGGCGCCGCCGCGGAACTTGACATCGCCTTGGGCGACGAGCGTCAGCCCGGAGGCGCTCGAGTGCGACGTGACGAGGGCACCGGAGCTGACATAGATGTTGCCGGTGCTCGCCGAGTTCAAGCACTTCGGGTCGTCGTTGACGGTGGCGGCGATCACCGTGATGTCGCGCATCCCGTCCTTGGCGGCGGTCTTGATGTCGATGTTGCCGCCGTCGACGTAGTACACGCCCGAGGGAGGAGTCTTCGACAGCGTCCACTCCCAGACACCCTGGACCATCTTGGCCGACACTCCAGAGACCGCACCAACGTAGGACCCGGCACAGGGTGCGGTGCCGGCAGATGCCGCCTTGACGATGCCTCCCTCACAGAGGTCGTAGGTGGCGAGGTCGTGGACGACGAGCGGGTCGACGTCGGGGATCTGCTCGAAGATGATCGTCGACGGGTCGGGGCAGTTCTCGCCGACGGTCGACAGGTCGTCGAGCGACACGGCACAACCCTCGAGGGTGAAGTTCTTGTGCTTGGAGAGCTTCCCGTTGGCGTGGACCGATGCGTTCTTCTTGCCCGAGGGGTCGTAGATCCCGGACGATGCCGAGTCGAGCTCGATCGTCCCCCCGGAGAGGAGGGCGTGCTTGGCTCCGAAGTTCGGGGTCCGCTTCGCCGAGTAGTCGTAGTCGATCTCGATGACCCTCGCCTTGCGCCCGGCGGTGCCGAGGTCGGGCGTGAAGCCGACGGCGTAGATGATCGAGTCGTCGGAGGGCTTGAGGACGACGACCTCACCGTCGGGGGTGGAGCGAACCGAGGACGGATCGGAGACGGCAAGCGCCTCGGCCGCCCCGATGATGGCGTCCTTGTCGGAGAGCTGCGATGCGGTGTGGCCGGTGTCGACGGCGTCCGGGTCGCTGACGAGGACGAGCTCGGCGAGGAAGTCGTCCATGCCGCCCTCGGCGACGTGGAGGGCTTGCTCCCATTCGGCGTCGTTGACGTCGAGGTCGGACTGGCCCATGCCCCGCATGACGATGATGGCGGAGAGGAGGATCATCACCGCGCCGAGGAACATCACGCTGGCGAGCGCGAACCCGTCTTCGGCCCCGATAGCCCGGGTCGGGAGTGAGTGGCGGCCTCGTCTCATGTTCCAGATCTCCAACCGTGTGTGTCGTGTCTGTTATCGGCGCCGCCGCCGGGGTACTTACGAGTCATTGGGATGTCCGACCGGGTGACTAGTCACCCGGCCGAGCGTCACGACTCCTTCCGGTCCATCACGACGAGGACGAGCGCGTCGCTGTACCCCTCGAACGGCGTCACGATCGATCCCGCCCAGGTGATCCCGGTTCCGCCCGAGATGCTGCTCGTGCCGTTGACGGGCGAATCTGGGTGATCACACGCCGACTCGGCGACGACCGCGCCACCGTTACCGGTCCCGCCCCTGAAGTCGATCTGCTCGTGGGCGATCGTCAGCCCTTCGACCGTGGCGTTCCCCCGGAACTTCACGTCGGCGCCGGCGACGACGGTGAGCCCGCCGGTGTCCGGGTCGCCGGTGAGCCAGGTCCCGGCGTTGAGATAGATGTTCCCCGTCGACGCGATGTTCGAGCACGTTCGGTCGCCACCGATCGGCGAGGCGATGAGCGACATCGCCCTCGGTCCGATGTTCCCGCCGAATTGGCCGTCGAAGTTGCCCTCGTGGACGTAATAGGTTCCCGGGGGCTCGATCCCGGCAGCCCAGGTGCGGATGCCCTGGTTGACGCTCGAGGACCAGCCGGTGAGGGTGACGGGAGCCCCGGTGCAGGGGGCTGCGCCGGGCGTCCCGAGGCTGTTGGCGGGGCCGACCCGCATGACCCCGTCGGGGCAGAGGTCGTAGTCGGCGAACTGGTGGACCACGGCGGGGTCGACGTCGGGTATCACCATGGTGGGGATGGGGCCGGGCGGCGGACAGTTCGCCCCCTCGGACGTGCCGCTGCCGGCGGAGGTCGCGCAGCCCTGCAACGTGAAGTTGGAGTGCACCGACAAGGTGCCGTTGGCGTGGACGTGGGCCGCGGCGTTGCCGGTCGAGTCGTACACGCCCGAAGATGCCGAGTCGAGCTCGCCGTCTCCTCCGGTGAGGAAGGCGAGGTCGGCGGTCCAGTTCGGGATCCGCTCGGTGGCGAAGTCGTACCGGATCTCGACGACCCGCGCCTTGCGGCCGGCCACGGCCCGCTCCGGCGTCCACCCGACCGCATAGACGACTCTGTCGTCGGCGGGCTTGAGGACGATCGCTTGCCCTTCGGGGCTGGAGACGATCTGACCGGGATTGAGCTGGGCGTGAGCGTCGGCGAGAGCGACGATGGCAGCCTTGTCGACGAACTGGCTCGAATAGTGGCCCGTGGTGAGCCCGTCGGGATCGCTGGCGAGCGCCATGTCGGCGAGAAACGAGTCGAGGCCGCCTTCGGCGACGTGGAGCGCCTGCTCCCAGCGGGCGTCGTTGACCTGGATCTCCGACTGGGACATGCCTCGGGCCACGACGATGGCGGCGAGAAGGATCATCAC